>CAVWCJ010000003.1:600000-900000 GCA_963753465.1 uncultured Chloroflexia bacterium | reverse complement strand
TAAAGGTTCTGAGCCCTTTACCCTGGACGTTGGTTCTTGCTCGTTCCAAGGGAGGTTGACCATAAATAACCAGAAGGGCAATCACTGGCTGGTTCGCGCCTTGAGCATTGTTCGCCCTTTATTGGGCCTAGGGTTTGTAGCTCAAAGGATTTGGTCGACCGATGTCAAAGCTCTAACAGGCATTAGCCTCCATCAGTGAATCCTCATCGTCCTGTTTGTCAGAAACCGATCAAGCCTCTCTCCCATTTCTAACTATTTTCTTTTGACCTGCGATTGACCTAGGAATATTTCGCCAAGGTATATTTAATCGCGGCCCCCTCCAGTTTCAACAACCATTCCTTGGTCTTCAAGCCTTCGCCGAAACCGTACCCATGCAACTTCCCGTCGGTGCCGACTGCCCGGTGGCAGGGGATGATCAGCGGCAGCGGGTTGGTGGCCTCGGCGCGTCCAACCGCGCGTGCCGAGCGCGGATGCCTGATCGCAGAGGCGATCTGCTGGTAAGTACGCGTTTCACCGACAGGGATGCTACAGGTGGCACGCAACGCCGCCTGCTGGAAAGGGGTCAGGCCGCTCCAGTCGATGGGCAGGTCGAACTCCCGCCGGTGTCCCGCCAGGTAGTCCTGCACCTGCCGGACTGCTTCACGGACACGCTCGGGATTTTCTTCGACCGCCCGCGTGAAGCGCTTCAGGAGGTAGGCGTTAAACTGGTCCCGGCGCATGCCGTCCTCCAGCGCCACCAAGCCTCGCTCCGAGGCTGCGATCCACAGCTTCCCAAGCGGCGTCTTGCCGGTCTCGCCAATAAAAAGCTTTTCCAATGGTCCTCCTCTCAAAACAACCTCCTGGCACCTTTCCCCGTTATCCATACCAGGATCCGAGCACAGCGGAAAACGGTGACGTTTAATAATTCGTGACCCGGTCGATCAGGCCGCGCTCGCGCGCCCGGTGATCGCAGAACCGGAAGGTGAAGATGGAGACAATGCCGAAGACGAGTGACAGTCCGAGCAGGATGACCAGCAGCTGAGCATTGCTGAAACCAGCCAGGGTAGGAAAGGCGTGTGCCACGTTCCCAATCAGCGCCCGACGGATGAGCTCCAGCCAGTAGGTAATCGGAATGGCAAAGCCAATCGGGCGCAGCCAGGCCGGCAGGATATCCAGAGGAAAAATCGCGCCCGAGAAAATAAACAACGCACCTGCCACCGCATCACCGACGAAGCCAGTGTGGTAAACGAGCAGCAGGGTGAAGCTCCCCAGCAGCAGTCCCAGCATGGCCAGCATGACAATCCCAACGGAAAGCGCCAGGACGAACAGCGGCCAATTGACCCTGGTCAAGACCAGCGGCAGGTGCAGGAACCAGATCCCGCAGAGGATCGTGATGACAACCGAGAACGAGCCGGTGATGAAGCGCGCCACCCCGCGCCCCAGCAGGTAGACCGGGATGCGGATGGGGGCGATATACATGTACTTGAGGGTTTTATAGTGCTCGCGGTCATCGATCACCGCCCAGGAGACACCCGTCATCACCTGGCTGACGTAGATATAAAAGGCATTGCCGATATAAATGTAAGGGAACAGCGGATTGGTGAAATTGCCTTTGCTGATGACGCCATACATCACCACCAGGATGGCCGCCCCGGAGAGCGGCTTGATGATCGAGTAGATGGCAAACAGGAACGGATCGGCCCAGTTGGATTCGATCTGCCAGCCCAGCCAGGCGGCCATCTTGAACGAGCGCCAGGAATTTGATCGCTGCATCATTCTTTGTGCGCCATTTTACTTTTTATGTTTTTTCTCACCGGCGCGTTTCGGTCAGGCGGCCTTCCCGGATAGCCAGCTTCTCCATATATGCCAGGAGGAATTTCGCTCCGACAAGGAAGACGACCGCCAGAACGATTAGGATGCCGATTTCCACGCCTGTGTTGAGGAAGCCCAGCTTGAAGCCGGACGGGAAAGCCAGCTGGCGCATGGCGTCCAGCCCCAGGGTCAGCGGGATGATCGAGGCGACAGAGGCCACCCAGAACGGCAGGACACGGATCGGGAAGTAGAACCCCGACGCCAGGTAGACAGGTTCCTGGGCCAGGTTGGATAAGTGCCAGGCCTCGCGCCCCTGCAGCAGGAACAGGGATGAGGTCATCATTCCCATTCCGTACAGGGCGGTCATCGCCAGGATGAACACGACAAACAGCTGGAAAAAGCTGGACACCTGGTAGTGCACCTGGAAGATCAGCGAGCCGACCAGCATGACGATCACTGCCCGCAGGGTAGTAGCCAGCATGCCCCCGAGCGCCATGCCAAGCAGGATGGCCATCAACGAATTGGGCGCCATGATGTACAATGCCAGGTTGCCCTGCTCCTTCTCCCAGTAGAGCTGGCTGGACATGCTCCAAAGCACATTCATCCAAAACGCCGTCATTGCACCACCCATGACCACGAAACCGACGTACTCGTTCGGTGCGCCGATCGCCCGGTAGACGAACACGTATGCCACCACGCCGATGACCGGCATGAACAGGTCAAAAATCAGCCACGACAGGTCGCGATGCTGCCCGATCAAGCGTGGGTAGGCACGTGCCCAAATAGTCCGCAGGAACAGCCGCCAGCCGGTCACCTTCCCCGGGCGCTGGGTCAGCGAGGAGCTAGTGCTCATCCTCGCCTTCCTGCTCCAGCTCTTCAATGCTGTGCCCGACCAGGTCCACGAAAACATCCTCCAGGGTCGGCTCGTGCTTGGACAGGCGCAGGATCTTGACGCCTGCCGCAGTCAAAACGCTCATCACACCTGCCAGGGCTGCTTCTTCTTTCAGGATCAGATCGAGGGAGGCACCGCCGTCGGTTTCTAGGCTGGTGACTTTCCGGACCCCTGGCTGGGCAGAGAGCCGCTCGGCCTGCAACCCGTTCAAAGGGCTGGTCTGGATAACAAATAGAGCGTCCTTCTGCAGGCGCTGCTTAAGGGTTGAGGGTTTGTCGCAGGTCAGGACGCGTCCCTGGTTGATGATCGCTACCCGGTCGCACAGCTCATCGGCCTCGACCAGGGTATGCGTGGTAAGCAGCAGCGTGCGGGAGCGGTCCGCATCCAGCCACCGGCGGATGAATCTTCGCACATCCCGTGAGGCACCCACGTCCAGACCAAGGGTAGGCTCGTCCAGGAAGAGCACCTCCGGGTCGGTCAGGAAGCCCCGCACGATGTTCATCTTCTGGCGCAGGCCGGTGGACAGGTCCGAGGACTTGGTGTGCATACGGTCGGCCATCCCGACCATGGCCAGCAGTTCCGCGATGCGTTGGTTGGCCTCCTGGGTGGAAAGGCCGTAGAACTGGGAGAACATCCACAGGTTCTCGCGCACCGTCAGCAGGCCGTAGCCTGAGGACTCGCCGCCCGAGACCATGTTTATCCGCGGCCGGACGAGTTCCGGCTCGGAGACCACGTCGTGTCCGGCCACGCGCGCCCAGCCTGAAGTCGGCGCGAGCAGCGTGACCAGGATTTTGATCAGGGTGGTCTTGCCGGCCCCGTTCGGTCCCAACAAGCCAAAGAGCTCCCCTTTTTCGACCTGCAGGTTGATATCTGTCAGGGCGATCAGTTCCTTGCGTATTCGTTTCTCTTTTTTGCTGCCGCGGATTTTATATATTCGCCCCAGGGCTTCGGTTTCAATTGCGAGAGAAGGCATTTGTTCTCCCTGACCACATCTTCAATAAAATTATTGGGATGACATTTCCTCCATCGTAGTTCATTATAGCATAACTGTTCTAATTTCTATACGGCTCTCGAATTACTTGCAGGGGAATTACTGCACAAAGACCAACCTTAAAAGACGATTACAGGATTGTCATCCAAGCGTAGGGGAACCGTAGGGGAAGAGTCATGTACTTTTTTTACCGGCATGGTAATATATGTGCGTAAGGCGATTTCTCTTCTCCTCCTTTCAAATGAGAGCCAGGGTCGGCGTCCCTGGCTCTCACGATTCTATCACATGTTATAATCCCTGATCACCGGAGAGATTGGTGCCATCCACGGGCAACCCGACAGGCACTGCCGATGGGGAATAGACACCACCATGACCTCGGGATCAAGAAGAAGAACTGCAGTGAATCTTTCCCGCCTCACCTACCGTTCCAGACAGTTCTGGCAAACCTTTCTCGGATCGAACAGCCGTATCGAGATCGCCTCACTCCGAGGCCATCTTACTCCTGCGCAAATTGTCCTCTTCCAGCGCATGCATCCCTCCGAGCAGCAACATGCGCTCAGAGTCATGGAGAAGCTGATCGTCTCCGGCCATGCCGAGGCGGACCTGCTCTCAGCCGCCCTGCTCCACGATGTGGGCAAAATACTCTCCCCGCTCTCCGTTTTGGACCGTATGCTCATTGTTTTGGGAAAACATTTTTTTCCAACATTGTCAAGGCGCTGGGGCCGGGGAAGCATGCACGGGCTGTGCCGTCCATTCGTCGTCGCCGAATATCACGCCGAGTGGGGCTCGAACCTGGCGGCCCAGGCCGGAGCCTCCCCGGTTACAGTCAACTTGATTGCCCGGCACCAGGAACCGCCCAGCCACTCCCTGAATTCCCAGGCCGACCAACTGCTAGCCGCGTTGCAGGCGGCAGATGATTTAACCTGACCCTACCGCTGCACCCCAAGGTTTCTGATAAGGACGCGGAGATCGTTCTGCGCTTAATTTTCCCATGGCGTGCTACTGTTACATCCTTGAATGTGCGGACGGCACCTATTACACTGGATGGAGCACTGATCCACAACGCCGCTGCCGTGTGCACAACACCGGGCATGGAGCAAGGTATACACGCACCCGCCGGCCGGTCCGGCTGGTCTACGTGGAGGAATTACCCGATCAGGCGAGCGCCCTGCACCGGGAGGTTCAGATCAAGAAACTGTCGCGGGCAAAAAAAGAAAGGTTGATAAATAAATAGGAGAGCGGATACCCTGCTGTCCCATCAAGGAAACCGGTTTGTCTTGTTTGGATTTGGGCGATTAAGTGGTAAAAAGCGGTAGGTGCCCCAGGGAAACGATTTGCTCCCACTTGTCGCGATCTCCCTCGGTCAGGATAGCAGCTTCTCCGGCGACCTTGGCCCCCACCTTTTCCATGATCATCTGCATGCCCTGCAGGGTCGAGCCGGTGCTGATGACATCGTCTACGATGACTACCTTTTTACCTTTGGCCAGCTCCTGGTCTTTTTCGTCCATGATCAAGGTCTGTGGTTCGCCGGTGGTGATGGACAGGGTTTCGGCAATCAGCGCCGCGCCCATGTAGGGCTTGTAGGCCTTGCGCAGGACGACGTAAGGCTTTTGGGTTTCCACCGAAAGGGCGTAGGCCAGCGGGATGGACTTGGCTTCCGCCGTGACCAGGAGGTCATACTCAAATGTTTCAAGCGCTTTCGCCAGGGCTTTGGCGCAGGCCTGCACCAGTTCGGTGTCGCCAAGGATGTTCAGAATGGCGATTTTCAAACCGGGCTTGACCTCAAAAAGCCGCAGGCTACGCTGGATGCCAGCGATTTCGATATCATAGGTTTCACGCGTGGCCATGGTTCTCTCCTGCTGAAGAAAATGTCAAAAATAGTTTATCACGATTTGCCCTCCATGCGTATCCCTCGCAGAAAACTATTTACCGATTTACATAAATCGCGCTAAAATCCATCCAATGCTTCCGGATCTGCAGATCAATGACCAACTCCGACTGCGCAAGCCGCACCCATGCGGCTCGTATGAGTGGACCGTGGTCCGCCTGGGGGCGGACATAGGCCTGGAGTGCAAAGGCTGCGGCCGGCGTGTGCTCCTGCCTCGCCGGGAGCTGTCCCGGCGGTTAAAAGCCATCCTTCCAAAAGAACCTGGAAAAAATGAGCAGTCCTCCGACTAAACAAGTGCACATCACCTTCCTCTTTTCGGACACCGGAGGAGGGCATCGCGCCGCCAGTGAAGCCATCATCGAAGCCCTCCACCATGAGTACGGTGATGCGGTCATCACCGAGATGGTGGATTTCCTAAAGGACTACGCTCCCGCACCTCTCAACCATTTACCCGAGCTCTACCCGGACATGGTCCGCTTCCCCGAGTTGTGGGGCGCGATGTTCGAGATCAGCGACGGCCGCCCGCAGGCGCGCTTCGTGACATCCACTTTCTGGCCCTATGTAAGGCGCGCCGTCCATCGACTGATTCGCGAGCACCATACCGATATGCTGGTCAGCACTCACCCGCTGGTCAATTCGTTCGCATTGAAGGCCCTGGGCAAAAACCGTCCGCCGTACATCACCGTGGTCACCGACCTGGTTTCGACCCACGCCATGTGGTACGACCAGCGCTCGGACCTGATCCTCGTCCCGACGGAAATGGCCCGAGCGCGCGCTATCGAATACACCATGGCGCCTGAAAAAGTCTGCGTGGTGGGGCAGCCCGTCTCGCTGCGCTGCAGCGCTCCACCCGGGGACAAGCACAAGCTGCGGGAGAGGCTCGCGTGGCCGCAGGAAAAAATGATCGTCCTGCTGGTCGGCGGTGGCGAAGGCATGGGTCCGCTGGCCGAGACGGCACAGGCCATCGACGCATCCGGGCTGGACACTTGTCTGGTTATCGTGACTGGACGGAACGCCAAGCTTAAAGCCGAGCTCGAACAACTGGCCTGGGAAAATCCGACCTATATCTACGGCTTCGTCGACGAAATGCCCGAGTTCATGCGCGCCGTGGATGTGATCGTCACCAAGGCCGGACCGGGGACGATCGCGGAGGCGCTGAACGCAAACCTCCCCATCATCCTTTACGCCAAGCTTCCCGGACAGGAAGACGGCAACGTCGATTTTGTATTAAGCGAAAAAGTCGGCGTCTGGGCGCCGGATTTAAACAAGGTCGTGCAGACGCTGACGCGCTGGATCAGCCGCCCGCGCGAACGGGAGCGCATAATCGAAAACTGCCGGCGTGCTGCCCGTCCCGATGCCTCGCGGACGATTGCCCACATCCTGGGGGAAAAAGTCGGATTGACGGACTAGTTCTACTGCCCTACCAACTTCCCCAACGGCACGTCAAACCTGGTGAATGAGGCGCAGCCCGTCATTCGCTGGGATTATCACGCGGATGACCCGCCCGACCCTGGCTGCGTTCTCGGGATTCTCAGATCTCCACAGGGACCATAAAATGGCTTGAAGTTGGCCCGGGAGAAGTTCAAGCTCTCCATCCTGATCGGGCGGAGAGCTTTTTTGTCCGCCGGAGCCTTTGCGCAGGGGCCGTCACTTGCCGTTCGCCCTCCCCTGACGTATAATCCTCCCTGCCATGCCCATCCTGAATGCCAATTCACTGGAATTCTTCAGCCGCTCGCCCGAGCAGACGCGTCGCCTGGGAATGCGCCTTGGCAAAATGCTGCAGGCCGGCGACTTGATCTGCCTGCAGGGAGAGCTTGGTTCAGGCAAGACCACCCTGGTCCAGGGCATGGCCCAGGGCTGGGGAGCGCTCGATCCGGTCTGCAGCCCGACTTTCGTGCTGGTCAATGTCTACCGCAGCCCCAATGCAAGCCAATTTTTTCATCTAGATGCTTACCGCCTCGAATCCGCCGCCGAAGCCGAGGAGCTGGACTTGGATAACCTGCTCGAACAGGGACCGCTGGTGGTCGAATGGCCGGAGCGCATTACGGGAACCCTGCCCTCCGAGAGGTTGTGGGCACAGCTGGAATACGAGTCTGAGGAAGGGCGCAGTATGCGCTTCGCTGCGGACGGCGACCGCTACCAGCATATGCTGGAGGACCTTCGACAGGTAGTCTACGGAGTGGCGTGATGCTGCTGGCAATCGATTCCTCTACTGCCCAGGTCGGTCTGGCGCTTTACGATGGCAACCAGATGGCTGGTGAGATGTTCTGGCACAGCCAGGCCAACCACACCATTGAACTCGCTCCGGGGATTGCCGAACTTCTGTCACGTGCTCGGGTCAAGATGGAGGTGGTCCAGTCTCTGGGTATAGCCCTGGGTCCCGGCTCGTTCACCAGCCTGCGTGTCGGGCTGGCGCTCGCAAAAGGGCTCTCACTCTCCCGGCATCTACCGCTGATCGGTATCCCCACTCTCGACATCCTGGCAGCCGGGATAGCCGTCCAGGACATGGCACTGGCTGCTGTTTTACAGGCCGGGCGCGGCAGGCTGGCCGTTGGCTGGTACAGGGCCACGAAAAGCGGCTGGAAGGCAGACGGTCCGGCAGCAGTGATGACAGTCGAGGGGCTTTCGCGGCGAATTCGCGAGCACACCTTTGTCTGCGGCGAACTGGCCGCCGAAGAGCGCGCCCGCCTGGCGCGCAAATACAAGAATGTCATGCTGGCCTCCCCGGCGCAGTGCGTCCGCCGTCCGGGGATCCTGGCAGAGCTGGCCTGGCAAAAATGGCAGGGCGGGGAAGTGGATCCGATTGCTTCGCTGGCGCCCATCTACCTGCACGTGGCGGGGGGCCTCCCCGTGTGAGTCCACGCAGCCTGTCCCCGGCAACCATCCGGCGCATGCGCCTGGAGGACGTACCTTTTGTGCACGAGATCGATACGTTGTCCTTCAGCATGCCCTGGCCGGAACGCTCATTCAAATTTGAGGCATCCGAGAACCCGGCCTCACGCGCCTGGGTTGCCGAAATGGGCGGACACCTGGCCGCCATGCTTGTCCTGTGGCTCGTGGTGGATGAAGCCCATATCGCCACGATTGCCACCCACCCGGATTTCCGCAGACAGGGCATCGGCGAACAGCTCTTGATCGAAGCTCTCCGGGCAGCCCGGGCCGAAGGGGCGCAGCGGGCCTTTCTGGAAGTTCGAGAGGGAAACCGCGCTGCCCAGGCAATGTATCGGAAATATGGATTCGAGGTGACGGGAAAGCGCCCGAGCTACTATCGGGACAACGGCGAAGACGCGCTGCTCATGTCCCTGGAGAATTTGAACGCTTTGGAGGCCGAATGAGCGCTGAAGAGACACTCACCCAAATTGCCAAGGAGGTTGCAGTATGTGAAAAGTGTGTACTGCACCATTCGCGCAAAAACGCCGTTCCCGGAGAAGGCCCGGTGAACGCCGAGATCATGTTCATCGGCGAAGGGCCAGGTTTCTACGAAAACGAGCAGGGGCGTCCATTTGTCGGCCCGGCCGGACAATTCCTGGATGAACTGCTGACCCAGGCCGGCTTGAAGCGTTCCGACGTCTGGATCGGGAACGTGGTAAAATGCCGCCCGCCCGGGAACCGCGATCCGCTCCCAGAAGAACTGATCGCCTGCAACCAATACCTGGAGCGGCAGATCGCTGCCATCAAACCGAAAATCATCATTACCCTGGGGCGCTACTCTATGGGTAAGTTCATGCCCGGGGTCAAGATCAGCACCGTCCATGGGCAGATGCGCCGAATCGGGGACCGGTTCATCATCGCCATGTTCCACCCGGCGGCAGCCCTCCACCAGGGTTCGCTGAAACCGGCCATCATGCAGGATTTCGCCCAACTGCCAAAGCTGCTCGAACAGGCCCGCTCCGCGCTGAAGCGCGCTGCACCCATCCAGCCGGAAGAACCGCCCAAGGAAGAACCGAAACAGTTGAATTTGTTATAACCTCCGCCATCTTCCCATTCGGAAGAGGAAAAGGGTTGCTGGCAAACCAGGAGATGAGATGACCTTTAAAAACATATTATTGGAGAAATTTCAAAAGAGGACTGCCCGCATCGGCATTTTAGGGATGGGCTATGTGGGCCTGCCCCTGGCGGTTGCCTTCGCCGAGGCGGGATTTACCGTGACCGGAATCGACCCGGAGAGGCGCAAGGCAGATGCGCTGAATCAAGGTGATTCGTATATTCCGGATGTGGCCGCGGAAAAAGTGGCAAAGCTGGTCAAATCCAGCCGGCTGAAAGCAACGACTGATTTCACGGTATTGAAGGAAATGGATGCCGTCAGCATCTGCGTACCGACGCCGCTGCGAAAAACCGGCGATCCGGACATGTCCTTCATTCTATCTGCCACGGAAGAGCTGGCGAAAAACATGCACAAAGGGATGGTCGTAGTGCTTGAATTGACCACCTATCCAGGTACCACACGCGAGGTCCTGCTGCCGAAGCTGGGGGCAGAAAAAGGCCTGGCAGTCGGCGAAGACTGGTTCCTGGCCTTTTCCCCGGAGCGCGTCGACCCGGGCCGGAAGGATTTCACCACTCTCAATACACCCAAGGTGGTGGGCGGGATCACTCCCGACTGCACTGCAGTCGCCTCAGCCTGGTACGGCGCTGCCCTCCAGAACATCCACGAGGTTTCCTCCGCCGAGGCAGCCGAGATGACCAAGCTGCTCGAAAACACCTTCCGTATGGTCAATATCGCCATGGTCAACGAAATGGCCATCATGTGTGAACGCATGGGATTGGATATTTGGGAGATCATCGATGCAGCTGCGACCAAGCCCTTCGGTTTCATGAAATTCACCCCGGGCCCGGGCCTTGGCGGCCACTGCATCCCAATCGATCCGCTTTACCTTCTCTGGAAAATGAAGGCCTACCAATACAATGCCCGTTTCATTGAGCTTGCCTCCGAGATCACCAGCAATATGCCGCGCTATGTGGTTGGCCGCATCATGGACTCGATGAATGCGCGCGGCAAGACCCTCCAGGGTAGCCGCTGCCTGGTCCTGGGCGCGGCCTACAAACCGGACATCGACGACCTCCGCGAATCTCCGGCACTGGATGTCATTGACCTGCTGCAGGAGAAAGGCGCGCAGGTTTCTTATCATGACCCATACATCCCGAGCTTGAAAACCCACGACGATAGTGAGATGCGCTCGGTCCCGGACCTGATGGCAGCCGTCCGCGCGGCGGATTGTACGGTCATCATAACCAACCACAAAGCGTACGATTACCCATCCATTCTGGATGCAGCAAAATTCATCTTTGACAGCCGCAATGCCCTGGGTGAACTGGGCAGGCATCATCCCAAGGTGGAACGGCTTTAGCCCAAGCGCCAGACCTCACCGGCGTACCGATCGGCAAGCGGCGGGGGCACCGATCGGGGAGGTTGCAGATCACAGTCGAGGACGACACATGCTATCTGTAGTGATTCCGGCAAAAGATGAAGAAGAAACCGTCGCAGAAACTATCCTGCAAATCCGCCGCGCCCTGGGGGTGATGAAATATGAGATCATCGTGGTGGACGATGGCTCGCGGGATGCTACCGCCCAGCGAGCCAGGAAGGCTGGGGCGCGGGTTATCGCGCACCCTCACAACCTGGGGTATGGTGCGGCCATCAAGACCGGCATCCGCGCCGCCCGTTCTGATACCATCGTGATCACTGACGCTGACAGCACCTATCCGAACGAGGTCATTCCCCTGCTCCTGAAAGAATACAAAAAGGGATTCGACATGGTGGTGGGGGCACGGACTGGCGAGCATTACCTGGAATCCTTCCTGAAATCCCCCCTGCGCCTCCTGCTGAAGTTCCTGGTTGAATATACGACCGGACGCAAAGTGCCGGATGTAAATTCCGGGCTGCGCATTTTTTCGAAGCAGAAAGTACTTCCCTACTTCAGTCACCTTTGCAACACATTCAGCTTCACAACTTCCCTTACCCTGGCTTATATGATGAATTTCCTGTTCGTCGCCTATCTTCCCATTTCCTACCACAAGCGGAGGGGCAAAACCAAGGTACACCTCTGGCGCGATTCCCTGCGCACACTCCAGTACATCATCGAAGCCATTGTCTATTACAACCCGATCAAAATCTTCCTCTTGATGAGCGGGATGGTGTTCGTTGGATCGCTGCTCAGCCTGATAGTCGCCTTATTCAGCAAGCTTAGCATTTTCTACTTCCTGGGGGTGGGGGGAATCCTGATGTCCATCTTGATCTTTGGCTTGGGGTTGATCGCCGTCCTGCTGCAGAAAATCATGGTCAAAGAGTAGACCGGCGATGTGCGGGATCTGCGGCAAGCTGTCCTGGAAGAAGCCACCCGACCGGGAAATTGTTGAACGAATGAGCAGAACGATCGCCCACCGCGGCCCGGATGGGGAAGGGATCGCCGCCCTGGGACCGATCGTATTGGGGCACCGCCGCCTGGCGATCATCGACCTCAGCCCGGCGGGCAAACAGCCCATGTCAGACTCTACGGGCCAGTACTGGATTGTTTTCAACGGGGAAATATATAACTTCCTGGAGCTGCGCGACGAGCTCGCCCGCAGCGGCGTACATTTCCTTTCGCACAGCGACACCGAAGTGATCCTGGAAGCGTACAAACAGTGGGGCATCGACTGCGTCGAGCATCTCAACGGTATGTTTGCATTTGGCCTTTGGGATATCCCGAAGCGCCGCCTGTTCCTGGGGCGCGACCGCCTGGGGAAAAAACCCCTCTTTTACTATCTCTTCCCCGACGGAGGCATCAGCTTCGCATCGGAACTCAAGGCGATATGCGCAGATCCCGAGGTCCCGCACATTCTCAACCTGGCGGCGCTCAACCATTATCTTTCGCTGAATTACACCCTGACCACCGAGGCGATGATCCAGGATGTGCGCAAGCTCCCCGCGGCCCATACCCTGGTGATTGAACAGGGCAAACCGCCGCTCCAAAGACGCTACTGGGATCTGGCCGCCTCATTCCAAAACAAACGCCGCTTCCATTCCGAAACCGAGGCCGCGCAGGAACTGCTCCAGCTGATTGACGATTCCGTTCGCCTGCGGCTGATCAGCGACGTCCCCCTGGGAGCTTTCCTCAGCGGGGGAGTGGACTCCTCCTCCATCGTCGCAGCCATGTGCCTGCAGCACAGCCCCCAAGCAGTATTTACATTTTCAGCCGGCTTCAAGGAAAAAAGCTATAGTGAGCTTGACGAGGCCAGGCGGGTGGCTGCCGCGCTGGGGGTGAACCACCGCGAATCCTACGTCTTGCCTGAAGCAGCTGCTCTCCTGCCGCGCATCGCTTATTTCGCCGATGAGCCGTTCGCGGATACATCCTTGATCCCGATGTATCTTCTGGCCGAATTCTGCCGAGAGCACGTCACCGTCTGCCTCTCAGGCGACGGGGGCGATGAGATCTTTGCAGGGTACGATACGTATGCTGCCGACAGGATCCACCAGTTGACCCGCTTTCTGCCGGACTGGTTCATGCACACGATCAGCCGGGCTTTCGACCGCCTCTGGCCGGTCAGCTACAGCAAGGTCAGCTTTGATTACAAGGTGCGCCAGTTTCTGGAAGGCCATGCCTCCTCCCCCGCGTGTGCCCATTATTCCTGGCGCACCATTTTTTCGGAGGACGAAAAGCGTCTCCTGCTGCCGGAGCCGCTCCATCCAATCCTGCAGGCTGATCCGTATCCCTATTTCCTGGGTTTTGATCAGGCGGTGAAGGACTGCCACTACCTCGACCGGGGAATGTATGTGGACATCATGACCTGGCTGGTCGACGATATCCTGGTAAAGGTGGACCGTGCGACCATGGCGCATGGATTGGAAGCGCGTGCACCCTTGCTGGACTACCGTATTGTCGAGTTTGCCGCCTCCCTGCCTGTCGATCTCAAGATGAAGGCTTTTAAAACAAAATATATATTCAAGAAAAGCCAGCGGGAACGGCTGCCGAAATTCGTTCTCAAACGGTCCAAACGGGGCTTCAATGCGCCGGTGGCACCCTGGCTGGCAGCCGGACTGCGCCAGAATTTTTACGACCTAACCCTAGGCCAGCAGGGTGGAGGGATCGGCTTTAATCCTGCCTTTGTCACCCGCCTTTGGGATGAGCATGAAAAGAAAATTCAAGACCACAGCTTGAAGCTGA
This sequence comes from uncultured Chloroflexia bacterium, assembly GCA_963753465.1. Taxonomy (GTDB): domain Bacteria; phylum Chloroflexota; class Anaerolineae; order Anaerolineales; family Villigracilaceae; genus UBA877. Next base: position 886,297 of record CAVWCJ010000003.1, on the reverse strand, counting down.
TGGCATTGATTAATTTCCAGCTCTGGTGCCGGAATTACAAGATTACGAATTATTGATCTAGTGAGAGAACCTGCGCAGACACGGATTTCGCATGGGACTGGACCAGGCTGCCGCAATCCCTGGCCCTTCTCAAAAGCCCAGTCTTCACCATGCAGAGTATATTATTCGAGCGTGCCAGACTGCCTTCTATTGTTACCGCCTCTGGGTGAAGCCTCTTCCGTTTATGTTATTATTCCACCCATCTTGCGTGGAAGTTGTGAGTGAAATGGGCGATGATCTTCGGAAGGTGGAGAGACTGCAGTGGCGAATTATCTGATCACCGGCGCAGCCGGGTTTATAGGCGCACGTGTAGCTGAATTGCTGCTCGAAAAGGGTCACACTGTCTGTGGCGTGGACAACCTGAATGATGCCTATGACATTCGCATGAAGGAATACCGCCTGCATTCCCTGCAGGCGATCCGGGGATTCACTTTCGAGCGTCTGGATATCAGCAACCGGGAAATCGTGGATCGTCCAGCCTCCATCGCCGATCGCCCATTCGAGGCGGTCATCAACCTGGCGGCGCGCGCCGGGGTGCGGGCCAGCGTCGAGAACCCCTGGGCCTTCATTGAAACGAATGTACTCGGGACCCTGAACCTGCTTGAGCTATGCCGGCGGCGGGGTATCCGCAAATTTGTGCTCGCCTCCACCTCCAGCATCTACGGCGCGAACGCCCCGCTCCCGACCCCGGAGAGCGCCGACAGCGACCAGCCTCTGCAGCCCTATGCAGCCAGCAAAAAAGGGGCAGAGGTCCTGTGCCACAGCTATCATGCCCTGTACGGCATCGATGTGACCGTTGTACGCTATTTCACTGTCTACGGCCCGGCCGGCCGGCCGGATATGAGCATGTTCCGCTTCACCAAATGGATCACCGAAGGCCAGCCCGTGCAGGTATACGGGGATGGGGAACAATCACGCGGCTTTACCTATATCGACGACATCGCCCGTGGCACGATCGCCGCGCTGAAGCCGCTCGGCTACGAGATCGTCAATTTGGGCGGGCACGAGGTCATTACGATTAACGCCCTGATCAACCTGATAGAGCAAACCATCGGCAAAAAGGCCACCCTTGAGCACCACCCGTCCAATACAGCCGACATGCTCGCGAACCAGGCGGATGTCACCAAGGCCCGCCAGCTGCTCGACTGGCAGCCGGAGGTAGGCCTGAAAGACGGGGTGAAGCGCCTGGTGCGTTGGTACACCGCCGAAAGATCATGGGCCAGCCAGGTGGTGAGGCCGTGACCTTTCTCCAGAAAATCTCGGCCGCCTGGGTGGAAGACAACCTGCTGCGCCGGGTGGTCAGGAACAGCAGTTACCTGTTCGGCAGCAATGCGATTTCATATGGGCTGGCCTTCGTCCAGGGCATCATTGTGGTCCGTCTGCTGGGCATCGCCAACTTGGGACTGGTAATCATCATCACAACATTTGCATCCAACATCAACCGCCTGCTCTCCTTCCGCATGAGCGAAGTGGTGATCAGGCATTTCGGTCCCGCCCTGGCAGAAAATAAAAAACAGGAAGCCGCTGCGCTGATCAAAGCCGCCGGCCTGACCGAGGCAACTGTTTCCGTGATTGCCTTTCTCCTCCTGGCGGCTCTATCCACATGGGCATCCCGGATATACGCCCATCCCGCTGCCGCGCCCTGGTTCCTCTTCTACGGCCTGATCCTTCTGATCAATCTGGTGTATGAAACCTCCACTGGAGTCCTCCAGGCGACCCACCGGTTCAATCAGCTTGCCCGGCTGACCCTGATCCAGGCGATTTTTACCTTTTCGCTGGTTGCAACCACCTATATCTTGTACCGCTGGGTGATGCCGAACGCGCTGGCGCCTTACCTGGTCCCGGCAGTCCTGCTGGCTTATGTCGCCGGGAAGGCCTACTACAATTTCTCGCTGGTCGCCCTGGCGCTGAAAGAACTGAGTGCAACCCTTGGACCGGGTTGGGCCCATGTCCGTCTGGACAGTCTGCCCGGCAAGCGCTCCCTGGCGCTTTTTGCCCTCAACACCAATCTCAACGGCACGGTCACCCTGATCTTCCGCGACAACATCCCGCTCTACCTGGGCGCGCTGCTGACCACGACCCAGGTGGGCTATTTCGGTATTGCATTCACCCTTATTTCCACCATTACCCTGGTCCTGGATCCTTTCATTGCCCCGACCTATAACGAGATCGCCAGGACCATTGCTGCAAAGCAGTGGGAAACGACCCTGCGCCTGGTCCGGCACGTCACCGCCCTGGCTGGCGGCGTGGTCCTGGCGATCGCCGGCTTCTGGGCGCTGACGGGCTGGTGGCTGATCCCGATCGTTTACAAACCCCAGGCCCGGCCGGTTTACCCGATCATGCTGATCTTGATGGTGGGATATGGCTTCGCCGGCATATTCCAGTGGAACCGCTCCCTCATGCTGTCCCTCGGAAAGGCCGGCTACCCCGTGCTGATCTTAATCCTGACGGGCGTCATCGAACTGGCCTTGATCTTTTCCCTGGTCCCACGTTTCGGGTCCCTGAGCATGGCTGCCTTCCTCTCGGGTTATTTCGTCGTCTCAATCGGCTTCATCAGCCTGCGGGGCATCCTGGAAGTCCACCGCCGGCAGCTGGCCAATGCCGGATGACCATGAAGATCGCCTGCGTTTCCGCCTCCCGGATCCCGTCGGACACGGCCAACAGCATCCAGGTGATGAAGGTCTGTCAGGCATTTGTCCAGCTTGGCCATGAAGTTACACTTTTGGTACCCGGCAGAGAATCCTCCGGTCTTGACCTCCAGACTCACTACGGCCTGCAGACCTCCTTTCCGGTGGAGTGGCTGCCTTCGCGGAACCGGTATACCCTTCCATGGGCGGCCGTCCGCCGGGCGCGTGCGCTGAAAGCGGATGCCCTCTACGTCTGGCCGGTCCAGGCAGCAGTTGTGGGGCTGCTCGCGGGACTGCCGGTCCTGCTCGAAATGCACGATCTCCCCTCCGGGCGCTTCGGCCCGCTTTGGTACCGGCTTTTCCTGGTTCTGCCAGGTAAAAAGCGACTGCTGCCCATTACGCACGCCCTGCGGCGCGCCCTGGAAAGAAGCGCCCGTCGGCGTCTGCGGGAAGGGCAGGTCATCATCGCCCCAGACGGGGTTGACCTGGACCGCTATACCCAATTGCCGGACCCGGAAGCAGCCCGCCATCAAATCGGCCTGGCTCCCGGCCTGACTGTAGGGTGCACCGGTCACCTGTACGAGGGCCGCGGAGCGGACTTGTTCCTGGAGCTCGCCGATGAGTTTCGCCAGATCAATTTCCTGTGGGTCGGTGGCCGCCCCGCGGATGTGCAAAACTGGCGAGAGCGCTCTGCCAAGGCGGGCCTGGAACTTGTCACCTTTACCGGTTTCGTACCGAACGCCCAAATCCCGCTTTACCAGGCTGCTGCCGATGTGCTGCTGATGCCATACGGACGCACTGTCACCGCCTCCAGTGGAGGCAACACTGCCGAGGTGTGCAGCCCGATGAAGATGTTCGAGTACATGGCCGCCGGACGCGCTATCCTGACCAGCGACCTATCCGTTTTGCGGGAGGTGCTGGACGAGACCAGCGCCGTCTTCTGCCCACCCGGGGACAGCGCCGCGTGGAGCTCCGCCCTGGGGAGGCTGATTACCGATGCAGACCAGAGGCGGACTTTGGGTCAGGTCGCCCGGAGCCGGGCAGGGAAGTATGCCTGGGTCGAGCGCGCCCGCCTGTCTCTGCAGGGGTGGGAGGGCTGAGATGCTCAAATTCCTTGGGCAGGTAAAAACCCGTACCTGGCTGGTGCTGGTCACCGCCGTCGCTGTTCTAGAACGCCTCCTGGTTTATATTTTCTACGCTCCGGTGAGCTACAGCGACACGGCCAGCTACCACCGACTGGCGAATGCCATCCTGACCGGCTGGGGGCAGTACGACGGCACGCGCACCCCGGGCTATCCGCTTTTTATGGCCCTTTTAGGACCAGACAAGCATGTCTATGCCGCCCAGCTCGTTTTCGGTTTCCTGACCACCCTGCTCTTTTTCTACATTGGCTGGCGCACCACCGGGAAGGGTTGGGTCGGCGCCCTGGCAGCTCTGCTTCATACGCTGAATGCGCAACAAATTTTCTTCGAAGCAGACCTGCTTAGCGAATTGCTCACCACCTTCTTTGTTGCCGCCACCTTTGCCGGGACCGCCTGGCTGCTCCTTTCCGGTCTCAAGCGCTCCGGATGGCTGACCTTCGCTGTTTCACTCGGGACCGGTCTGGCCGCGGGAATCGCAGCCATCATCCGCCCACTTTTTGTCTTCCTGCCGGTGTGGACTGCCGTCTGCCTCTTAATCGTCTGGCGGGGCCGGTTGAACCTGCGCTGGGGCGCAGTGCTGGCCTCAGTCCTTCCGGGGTTGATCCTCATCGGCGCCTGGGTGGCTTTCATCCACCAGAATTTCCACCGCTGGGGGCTCGACACCATGACCGGCTATCACCTTGTCCAACACACCGGGGCTTTCTTCGAATACGTCCCGGATAAATATGCCGTCCTCCGTGATACCTACCTGAAGTACCGGGCGATTCGCGTAGCGGAAACCGGCGCGCCGACGAATGCCATCTGGAATGCAATCCCGGCCATGCAGCAGGCCTCCGGGATCGGTTTTTACGACCTGTCGGATTTACTCGCTAAAATCTCCATCCAGCTGATCCTGAGTCACCCTCTGCTCTATCTAAAAAGCGTCGCCCAGGGCTGGCTGTGGTTTTGGAAGGTGACCATCTACTGGCAGGTGGGGCAAATTGCCAACCCGACCCTGCGGGAGGTCGCCAGCGGCCTTTTCCTGGCAGAACGGGGAGGTTTTTTCATCGCCAATCTTCTCTTCATCGCCGGCTCGCTCGGATTGGTTTGGAAGAAGGTGCGCCGCCTTCTCGGCATGGACGCTTTTCTACTCTTCACCGTCTCGACGATCTGGGTTACATCCATTCTTCAGACCCTGACAGACCATGGGGATAATCCACGCTTTTCGGTGCCGGTGCAATCCTTGATCGCCCTGGTGGTGCTCGGGTGGGGAATCCGGTTAATTCAAACCTGGTTTTATCGCAAGGAAAAAAATGACTAAAAAAACCATCCTGCTGAATTTGGCCTGGATATTTCCGGTGAGTTTGGGGACAGCCGCAGGCCTGTCCGCCTTCAGTGGCGGAAGCTGGTGGATCGGCTGGCTCGGGTATTCCCTCATCCTGCTCCTGGGACTGTCCGCCCTGACCGCATTGTGGAGATGGGCCTGTGCGGAGCAAGACTGCAGCCGCGCAGCCAGCCGGACCCTGGGTTTGATGTTGCTGCTGGCCGTTTTCCTCCGCTTAGGCATCGGCATCGCTCTGATGACCCTTCTGCCTGTCTACGGCTACAACCGTCCCGTCGACCAGGCCGGATACGTGTTCCGCGACGCTTACAACCGCGACCAGCAGGCCTGGCAGCTGGCGAGTTCCACGGAGCCGATATGGAAAGCCTTCGATAAGACTTACAGCACCGACCAGTACGGCGGCCTGCTGGCCTTCAGTGCGCTGGTTTATCGCGGTCTCAGCCCGGATTTTCACCGGCCCTGGCTGATGGTGCTCATTGCAGCCCTGACCGCGGGGATTGGCGTCGCCCTGGTCTGGAAGGCAGCACAGCGCGCCTGGGGAGAGGCGCTGGCCGTACCGGCTGCGTGGATCCTGGCCCTCTTCCCGGAAAGCCTTTTACTGGGCAGTTCGCCCATGCGCGAACCGTTCCTGATTGCCTTCGTCGCCATGCTCTTCTGGGGCATCATCGACTGGCAGTCGGACCACCACCCCTGGGCCTGGGCCTGGATGGCGGGCGCTCTGGCGGGGATGCTCGCCGTCTCACCGGGGATCGTCATCTTCGCACTGCCCGGGTTGGGGGTATGGGCCTGGCTGCGGAGCAGGAATTGGCGCATCCCATGGAAGCCTGTCCTGATCGGGACAGGGGTGCTCGCGGCCGCTGTGGTTTTACTCCAACTGGGCCTGGCGCGCGGCCAATTCGCGGCGGCCTCCCCATTCCAGATCCTCACCCGCTGGCTGCCGGGGACGGCCAATTGGGACACCTTTGTGCAGGAACAGCATTCCGGCTGGCTCCAGAGAATCTTCCATGAGCTGCCGAAATCGCTGCACCTGCCCTTCATGACAGGCTACGGCCTCACCCAGCCACTCCTGCCCGCAGCATTGTTCGACCTGGCTCCCTGGCCGTGGAAAACCATCACCATTCTGCTCGCCCTCGGATGGTACGCCCTGCTTCCTTTTCTCGTCTTCGGGCTGGTCGCGGTCTGGAAGGTTTCAGAGAAAAACGAGCGGCGGGCCTGGATCTGGCTGTGGGTGCTTAGCTGGGCCTGGATCCTCCTCTCGTCCCTCCGCGCAGGCGGAGACCAGTGGGATAACCCGCGCTACCGTGCCTGGTTCCTGATCTTGCAGGCCCTTCTGGCCGCCCAGGCGCTGGTCTGGTGGAGGCGGGCGCACAACCCCTGGATGGGCCGCATCCTGGCCATCGAGGCTGTTTTCCTGGTGTTTTTTAGCATATGGTATTCGAGCCGCTATGGTACCTGGGCAAACCAGCCCCTGCATGTCTTCATTATTATTGCCGCCGTCCTCCTGGTAAGCAGCTTGATTCTGATCGTTGGCTGGCTCCAGGATAGGCTGCGCAAAAACAATCGAAAACGCGCTTGACTTTTTGGGCGGAAAGGCTATAATTCAGCCATTGAATTTTGAATTGGAGGGATCATGCCTACAGCACTGATCACGGGAGTAACCGGCCAGGACGGTTCTTACCTGGCAGAGTTTTTACTTTCCAAAGGCTACGAGGTCATCGGAGTGGTTCGCCGCTCCAGCACCGTCACCTTCGAACGCATCCTGCAAATCCAGAACGATATCACCATCGTCCAGGGTGACCTGCACGACCAGAGTTCCCTGGTCGCCAGTCTGGAGGAATACAAGCCGGACGAGGTCTACAACCTAGCAGCCCAATCCTTCGTCGCCACCTCCTGGAGCCAGGCAGTGCTGACCGGCGAGGTGACCGCCCTGGGCGTGACCCGCCTGCTCGAATCGATCCGCCTGGTCAATCCGAAGGCCCGCTTCTATCAGGCCTCCAGCAGTGAAATGTTCGGGAAAGCAGTCGAATCACCCCAGCGGGAGACCACTTCCTTCTATCCGCGCAGCCCATACGGGGTCGCCAAGGTGTATGGGCACTGGATCACAGTCAACTACCGCGAGTCTTATGGGATGTACACCGTTTCAGGCATCCTCTTCAACCATGAAAGCCCGCGCCGCGGCCTGGAGTTCGTCACCCGTAAAATCTCCGACGGTGTGGCCCGCATCAAGCTGGGGCTCGCCAAGGAGTTGCACCTGGGCAACTTGGAAGCACGACGGGATTGGGGTTTCGCCGGGGAGTATGTCCAGGCCATGTGGATGATGCTGCAGCAAGAAAAGCCGGAGGACTTCGTCATCGGCACCGGCGAGACACATTCCGTGCGTGAGTGTGCCGAGCTGGCTTTCCAGCACGTCGGCCTCGACTACCATGATTACGTCGTCCTGGATCCGCACTACCTGCGCCTCTCTGAAGTGGACGTGCTCAGGTCCGACCCGGCCAAGGCACGCCAAAAACTGGGCTGGAATCCCAAGACAGGCTTCAAAGAACTGGTCGCTATGATGGTCGATGCAGACCTCAACCGGCTGCGGTCACAGCAAGGATAGTCCAGCGGTGGAAAAAAGCACCATGGAAACTCACTCAGATACCGCCCGTGAACTCGCCCTGCTTGAAAACGTCGAGCGCGACCCGGACATTACCCAGGCATCCCTTGCCACCCAGTTAGGGGTCGCCGTCGGGACGGTCAACTGGCACCTCAAACGCCTGATCGCCAAGGGGTATATCAAGATCAAGCGTGCCGAGCGGAAAAAGCTGCGCTACATCATTACGCCGGAGGGCATCGCCCTGCGTGCCCGCCTGACAGTGGATTACATCGAGCAGCAGTTCCTGCTTTACCGGAGTACCCGAGCACACGTCAAGGAGCACCTGGAAAGGGTACGCCAAGCCGGCTGTACCCGCATCCGGCTGATCGGTGAAGGCGATGTAGCCGATATCTGCAGGTTGAGCTGCCTTGAACAGGGCATCGACATAGTTCCCGATGGTGACGCGCCGGTGCTCGAGGTGCTGGGCTTGAAAGTGTCTCTGCATTTTGGAGGAATGGCCGATGAGTGAGAAAGGGCACATCCTGGTCACTGGCGGGGCGGGCTACATCGGCTCGCTCCTGACCGCCGAACTGCTGCGCAGCGGATACCAAGTTACAGTGCTGGACAGCCTGCTGTACGGCGGCGAATTGCTGCTGGGTTTCTTCGCCCACCCGGATTTTCACTTCATCAAGGCGGATGTGACCGAGCCGGGTTCGGTGCGTGGCGCACTGCGCCGAGACTGGCCCAAGCTGGAGGCGGTCGTACACCTGGCGGCTATCGTCGGCTTCCCGGCCTGTCAGGCGGTCGGTAGACAGGCTGCCTGGAAGTACAACGTCGAGGCGACGAAAAAGGTCTACGAGCAGGCAGCCGGTGCAGGGGTCAAGCGGTTTGTCTTTGCCTCCACGTACAGCAACTACGGCCTGTCCACGGACGGTAATCCGGTCACAGAGGAATCCACTCTGACGCCCCAGTCGCTGTACGCCGAGACGAAAATTGCCGCCGAGGAATACCTCTTGTCCCAAAAGGATGCCGAAACGCCGCCGCTTATTTTCCGCCTGGCAACGTTGTACGGCATATCCCCGCGCACCCGCTTCGACTTGATTGTCAACCAGTTCGTTCTGGACGCCTTCACCCGCCGCGAGCTGATCATCTACCAGCGTGGTTATTCACGCTCCTTCGTGCATGTGGCCGACGTGGTGCGAGGAATCTCATCGGCCTGCAGGCACCGGAGAAAAAAGTGGGCGGCCAGATCTACAACCTGGGCAGCGCGGACGGCAACTACACCAAGGATGAGATCGTCGGGCTGGTCATCAAGCGCCTGCCAGAGACCAACGTGACCTACAAGGACCTGACTTTCGGCGGTGACATTCGCGACATCACTGTCTCCTTCGATAAAATCCGCCGCGAGCTCGGCTTCCACGCCAAGCTGACCGTCGACGACGGAGTGCGCGAGGTTGTCAACGCGCTGCGCACCGGGTTGATCCGGGATCCGCACGACGAGCGCTACCGCAATGCTCAATTTATCGTCAAGTAAATAACGGAGAAAAAATGGCAGAGAATTTCTGGCAGGACAAACGAGTGGTCGTCACCGGTGGAGCTGGTTTTCTGGGCTTGTTTCTGGTTGAAAAGCTCATCCAGCGCGGTGCCGGCGACATCCTCGTCCCGCGCATCGAACATTACAACCTGGTCGACCGCGATGAGATCGGACGACTGCTGAAGGATTCCCTGCTTCCGCCCGACCGCCGGCCAGCCCACCTGACCCCGCATAGTTTTTCGCCCTCCGCAAAGAGCCTTCCACCTTCCAATTTGATTCTCATCCACCTGGCTGCGCGCGTCGGCGGAATCGGCGCCAACCGCGAGCACCCGGCAGAGTTTTTCTACGACAACCTGATGATGGGTGCCCAACTGATGCATCAGGCCTGGCAGCGCGGGGCTGGAAAATTCGTCGCACTGGGGACGGTATGTGCCTATCCCAAGTTCACTCCAGTGCCTTTCCAGGAGAATGAGCTGTGGAACGGCTACCCGGAAGAGACCAATGCACCTTACGGCCTGGCGAAAAAGATGCTGCTCGTCCAAGCGCAGGCGTACCGCCAGCAGTACGGTTTCAACGCCATCTTCCTCCTGCCAGTCAATCTATACGGTCCCGGCGATAACTTCAACCCGGCCTCCTCACATGTCATCCCGGCGCTGATCCGCAAATGCCTGGAGGCGCAGGAAAAGGGGCAGAAGGAAATCGTCGTCTGGGGCGACGGCTCACCGACGCGTGAATTCCTCTACGTCGAGGACGCCGCTGAAGGCATCCTGCTGGCGGCTGAAAAATATGATGGCGCGGAGCCGGTCAACCTGGGCTCAGGCGTGGAAATCTCCATCAGGGACCTCGCTGGAAAAATCGCGAAGCTGACCGGCTTCACCGGCAGGCTGGTTTTCGACACTTCCAAGCCCAACGGCCAGCCGCGCCGCGGTCTGGATGTGAGCCGGGCCGAAGCCTATTTCGGCTTTAACGCTCGCACGCCCTTCGATGAGGGCCTCCGCCGGACTGTCGCATGGTACCAGGCCAAGGGGAAATGAGCCCATGGCACACAGCGCCTCATTAACCAAAGACACCATTCCCACCCTGGTGATCCGCCCTTCGCACGGCTGGTCAGCGCTCAACCTGCGCGACCTGTGGATCTACCGCGAGCTGATGTACTTCATGGTCTGGCGCGACATCAAGGTGCGCTACAAGCAGGCCGTGCTGGGGGTCGCTTGGGCGGTGCTCCTGCCGGCTATCAATATCGCCATCTTCAGTTTCGTTTTCGGAATGCTTTTCCACTTAAACCAGAGCACACCGGACTATCCACTGCTCGCAGCGATCGGGCAGTTGCCGTGGGGCTTGTTCGCTGGAGCTCTTACCCGCTGCAGCCTGAGTCTGGTCAACAACACCAACCTGATCACCAAGGTGTATTTTCCACGCCTGATTATCCCGATCTCGTCCGTGCTCTCCGGGCTCGTGGATTTCGGCATTTCCTTCCTGATCGTCGTGTGCCTGATGATCTATTATCGAACACCCGTCACCTGGAACCTGCTCTGGCTGCTGCCGCTGACCGTGCTGGTGATCATTACCGCCTTGGCGGTCGGCCTCTGGCTGGCAGCGCTGAACGTCCAGTACCGCGATGTGACGCACATCGTCCCATTCCTGATCACCACCTGGATGTACGCATCCCCGGTGGCGTATTCCGCCAGTTTGGTGACCGGGCGGATCACGACCATCGTCTACGGCCTGAACCCGATGGCAGGAGTCATCCAGGGTTTCCGCTGGGCTATCCAGGGCGGCAGCCCGCCAGGGGAGCTGTTCGTGCTGTCGGTCATCATGGTGACCATCCTGTTCCTCAGCGGCCTGTTCTACTTCCGCCGCATGGAACGAACTTTTGCGGACACGATCTAGCCTATGACCACTGCCATCCGTGTCGACCACCTGAGCAAGCGCTACCGCATTGGTCTGGCCCCGCGCCGCTACCAGACCCTGAGCGAAAACATTACCCATGCCCTGGCTGCACCCTTGCGTGCCATCCACCGCGTTCAGGAGCCCAAGGTCGGGGGGGCCGACACCATCTGGGCCCTGCGCGACATCTCCTTCGAGGCGGCTGAAGGACAGGTGCTGGGCATTATCGGCCGCAATGGAGCCGGGAAGAGCACCCTGCTCAAGCTGCTCTCGCACATCACCGAGCCTTCGGAAGGCAGCCTCACCATCCGCGGGCGGGTCGGCTCGCTGTTAGAGGTCGGGACCGGATTCCATCCGGAGCTGACCGGCCGGGAAAACATCTTCCTGAATGGAGCCATCCTGGGCATGAAGCGCGTTGAGATCGCCAGCAAGTTCGACGAGATCGTGGCCTTTTCGGAGGTCGAGCAATTTATCGACACACCGGTCAAGCGCTATTCGTCGGGGATGTACCTGCGGCTGGCGTTCGCGGTGGCTGCGCACCTCGAGCCGGAGATTCTGGTGGTGGACGAGGTGCTGGCTGTCGGCGACGCCGAATTCCAAAAAAAATGCCTTGGCAAGATGGGCGATGTGGCCGAGCAAGGCCGCACGGTGCTGTTCGTCAGCCACAACATGTCTGCCATCCTGCGCCTGACCCAGGAATGCCTGGTTGTCGATAAAGGGCACCTGGTGCTGCGTGCCTCGTCCAGCGAGGCAGTAGACTATTACCTGTCTGCCGGACATGCCAAGGCGGGCGAGCGCTTCTGGGAGGACGATGAGGTGCCCACTGGCTCGGCTCCCTTCAAGCCTATTGCGTTGCGGCTGAAAGCCAGGAACGGCCAGGTCGTGGACACCATCCGCTCAACCGAACCCTTCGTGATCGAGATCGAATACTCCCTGAGCGGCCCAGTCACCGGCCTGCGCATCGGTATTTATCTCAACACCTCCCGCGGCGAGCCGGTCTTCACCTCCTTCGACACGGATGAGCCGTCCCTGTACGAGAAGCACACCGAACGTCCTGCCGGGCGGTATATCAGCCGCTGCAGCATCCCGGCCGACATGCTCAACGCCGGGCGCTACTCCTTGGGATTCAACGCCAGTTCCTTCCACATCCGCCGGTATTTCGAGGACGAACAGGCGCTGGATTTCAACGTGGACGCGACCGGCGCGCCTGGTATGCAGTGGGGTGAGCCGCGCCAGGGGCCGATCCGCCCGCGCCTGACCTGGGAGATCATTGGCTGACATGACCCTTTCCTGGAGAACTGCAGCACGCCAGGTGATGGGGGCCCTGCCCTTCACCCCCGGGCTCGCCTGGCAAATCCGCAGCAGGCGGGGCAGCTTCGGCCGTTACAACCTGGAACAGCTGCGCGCTGCCCTGCCGGAAATCGTTGCCCAATCAGCAGAGGCGGCCCGCAACGCCCCATCCGGAAAACGCATCTTCCTGCTCGCCTCCATCCACTACTGGGTGGAATACTGCAGCGTGCTCGGGCTGGCACTGGCAGGCCAGGGACACCAGGTCACCCTCGGGATATTCCCCTACGCCGATTACCGCAAGCGCGAGGAGCGCTTCGAGCACCGCTACCAGTCCTATTACACCCGCCTGACGCTCGAACCGGCCATGCCCATGCTGCGCAGTGTAGACCTGCTCGGCATCCACCCTGAAGGCACTCTGCCTCCCGCCCTGCAGGAGGCTGTCGAGAAAATCGCCATCTACGACACCCAGTACGTCCTGCAAGTAGAAGAAGTGGATTCCTCGTCGGATTTCTACTCCATGCGGGTGGAGTACAACGAACGCACTGCCCGGGTGCTGCTCGCCTGGCTGCAGGCGGAAAAACCGGATGCCCTGGTCTTTCCCAATGGGATCGTCATCGAGTACGGCATGGCCTATCAGGTGGCTCGTTTCCTCGGTATCCCGGTAATCACCTTCGAGTTCAGCGAGGACCGCGAGCAGATCTGGATCGCCCACAACGATGAGGTCATGCGCCAGGATACCCGTGCGCTGTGGAAAGAGCGCGGCGGGACCCCGCTTACCCGGGAACAACAAAAACGCATCCAGGAGCTGGAGCAGGCCCGTCAGTCGGCACGCACCTTCGGCAAGTCGGACCGCGTATGGCAGGACCTGCCCCCGCAGGGCCAGGAGGCGGTCCGCTCCGCCCTCGGAGTGGATCAACGTCCCCTTGTCCTGCTGGCGACGAATGTCCTGGGCGACAGCCTGATCCTGGGGCGCAACGTATTCAGCCGGAGTATGGCGGAATGGATCATCCGCAGTATCGAATTTTTCGGAAGACATCCGGAAGCCCAGCTGGTTGTGCGCATCCACCCGGGGGAGCGGTTCATGAACGGCCCCTCGATGGCCGACCTCGTCCGGGAAATGATACCCGCCCTGCCGGAAAACGTGCATGTCGTCGGCCCGCTGGAGAGAATCAACACTTACGATATCGTGGCCGTCACCAGTCTGGGCCTGGTATATACCACCACGACAGGCATGGAAATGGTGATGAACGGCATCCCGGTCATCGTCGCCGGGGATACACACTACCGCGGGCATGGATTTACGCTCGAGCCGTCCACCTGGGATGAATACTTCGGGATGATCGAACAGGTTCTTGCCCGGCCCGGGAAATGCCGTCCGACCCGCGCTCAAGTCGAGTCGGCCTGGAATTATGCCTACCGCTTCTTTTTTGAATACCCGCGCCCCTTCCCCTGGAAGATCTACGGCTTCTGGCAGGATTACCGGCTCTGGCCGCTGCAGCGCATCTTCAGCCCGGAGGGACAGGCCCACTTCGGAGCCTCCTTCCGCGCCCTGGTCGGTGAACCGATCGAATGGACAGATTGGGAGTTCGATTAAAGAGTAAACTCAAACGACGCTGCCTCACACAAAGGAAAAGAAAGTCGAACCTCACCCGCATCCGTCAAGGCAGCATGGTCCGCATTTCATGACCAATTTTTAGAAGGACTTCAGGAAAAAAGGGAGCAAGCATGCACTGGAAAGATCAAGTCATCCTGGTCACCGGCGGCACCGGATCGTTCGGCAAGAAATTCGTTCAGGTTATGCTGGACGAATTCCATCCCGCCAAGCTCATCATTTACAGCCGCGACGAGCTCAAACAGCACGAAATGCGCGCCTCGGGTTTCGAGCATGCCTCCCTGCGTTACTTCATTGGTGACGTGCGCGACGTGGAGCGGCTGCGGCGGGCCATGCACGGGGTGGACATCGTCGTCCACACTGCAGCGCTCAAGCAGGTGCCGGCCTGCGAGTACAACCCGATGGAGGCAATCAAGACCAACATCATGGGCACCAGCAACGTCATCGAAGCGGCCCTGGACTCGGGCGTGAAGAAGGTGATGGCGCTCAGCACGGATAAGGCGGTTAACCCGGTCAACCTGTACGGCGCCACCAAACTGGCCGCCGAAAAGCTGGTCGTGCAGAGTAACGCTTACGCTGCCGGCACCTCCACCCGCTACGCCTGCGTTCGTTACGGCAACGTGGTCGGAAGCCGCGGCTCGGTGGTGCCGGTTTTCATGAAGCAGAGGGAATCGGGCAAGGTCACGGTTACCGACGACCGCATGACCCGCTTCTGGCTTTCCCTGGAGCAGGGCGTCCACTTCGTCATCCAATCCATCCAGGAAATGCACGGCGGGGAAGTTTTCGTGCCCAAGATCCCCAGCATGAAGCTCATCGACCTGGCCCGCGCCGTCGCCCCGCAGGCAAAGGTCGAGATCATTGGCATCCGCCCCGGCGAAAAGCTGCATGAGGTGCTCATCTCTGAAGACGAGGCGCGCATAACCGTCGAGCAGGAAGACCGCTTCATCGTCCTGCCCGCTGAGGCGATGTGGTTCGTCCACGACTGGAAGGCGCAGGGCAAGCCTCTGCCGGACGGCTTCCGCTATGCCTCCGATACCAACACCAGGTGGCTCGACATAGCAGGCATTCAGAAACTCATTGCCCCGTTCGAGACTGCATATGCCAACGGCAATTGATTTTTCGCCCAACATATAGGACAAAATGCGGCTCCTGATCACCGGCGCGAGCGGACTGCTCGGCCTGAACCTGGCACTCGAAGCCAGAAAAACTCACCAGGTCATCGGCGTGGACCGCTGCACGTTGAAGGACGTCCCCTTCGACTTGATCTGCGCAGACTTGCTGGACCGGGGTGCTGTGGATTCTATTCTTCAGGCGGCGCGGCCTGAAGCACTTATCCACTGCGCCGCGCTGGCAGAGCTGGAGCCCTGTGAAGCTGACCCGGGCCTGGCCAAACGCCTGAATGCCGTCCTGCCAGGGGAGCTGGCTGCCGCCTGCAAAGAGCGCGGTGTGAAGATGGTCCACATCTCCACCGATGCCGTCTTTGACGGCACGAAGGGCGTCCCCTACACCGAGGAGGATGCACCAAACCCGCTCAGCGTTTATGCGCGCACCAAGCTGGACGGCGAAAACGCCGTGCAGTCGGCGGATCCGGAGGCCATCCTCGCCCGGGTCAACTTCTACGGATGGAGCTTGAGCGGGAGGCGCAGCCTGGCGGAGTTTTTCGTCAACAACCTGGCCGCGGGAAATCGCATGAATGGTTTCACCGACGTGATCTTCTGCCCGGCCTTCGTCGGCGACCTGGCGGACGTGCTGCTGACAATGCTGGCCAAAGGCCTGAGCGGACTCTACCACGCAGTTGGGCCCCAGCCGATGTCCAAGTTCGATTTCGGCCTGGCCATCGCCCGCCGTTTTGGCCTGGACGAAGGGCTCATTGCACCGGAATCGGTCGAGCAGTCCGGCCTGGCTGCCCGGCGCTCCCACCATTTATCCCTGTCCACAAAGCGGTTATCCACCGCTCTGGGTGCACCTCTCCCCCCTTTTCCACCGGACTGGACCGGTTTTATACACAGTACCAACAGGGTTATCCACAGAAAATCAGGAGTTATCCACAGTCGTAGGGACCGGTTCGTCCTTCCCGGGCGAAAGAACCCCGTCCCAACAGGAGAATCCTATGGACATTAAAATCGGTGATCGTATCATCGGCCCTGGCCATCCAACCTATTTCATCGCCGATATCGCCGCCAACCACGACGGCGATCTGGAGCGAGCCAAACTGCTCATCCGGCTCGCCAAAGAAGCCGGAGCGGATGCAGCCAAGTTCCAAAATTTCCGTGCCCCGAAGATCGTCTCGGACTACGGTTTCAAACATATGGACGGGCAGGTCAGCCACCAGGCAAAATGGAAGAAAAGTGTCTTCGAGGTGTACCGCGCGGCCTCCATCCCCTTCGAATGGACGCTGACCCTGACCGAAGAATGCGACGAGGCTGGCATCGACTACTTCTCCGCGCCCTACGATTTTGAAGCCATTGACTACCTTGACCCTTATGTAAAAATGTACAAGGCAGGATCAGGCGAAATCGACTGGATCGAGGCGCTGGAACGCATGGCTTCGAAGGGCAAGCCGTTCTTCGTCGCCACCGGCGCCGCGACCATTGCCGACGTGCAGCGCGCCGTGCACGCCATCCTGAAGATCAACCCGCAGCTGGTGCTGATGCAGTGCAACACCAATTACACCGCCAGCCCGGAGAATTACGACCACCTGCACCTGAATGTGCTCCGGACATACGCCACCATGTTCCCGGACGTCATCCTCGGTCTGTCCGACCACACCCACGCCTTCGCCCCGGTGCTCGGTGCAGTAACACTTGGGGCGCGCGTCATCGAGCGCCACTTTACCGACAGCAACGACCGGGAGGGGCCCGACCACAAATTTGCCATGAACCCTGAGAACTGGGCAAAAATGGTTGCGGAGACCCGCCTGCTCGAACGCTCGCTGGGCTCCCCGGACAAGTTTATTGCCGGCAACGAGCAGGAAACCGCCATTATCCAGCGCCGCTGTCTGCGGGCTGCCCGCGACATCCATGCCGGCGAAGCCTTCACCCGCGAGATGATCGATGTTCTCCGCCCGGCCACGCCCGGGGCAATCAAGCCCTCCGAGATCCCGGAGGTGATCGGCACCAAAGCCATGCACGATATCCCGGCTGGCAAGGAGCTGCGCTGGACAGACCTGGGAGCCTGAACACCAATGACATCCATCCAGGAATGCGTGGAAAAAGCCGGGTCGGGAGCCAATCCCGCTGTCATTTGCCGGGTGAGGTCAGGCTGGGCAGTCCTGGCCAACATGCAGCACCTGCGCGGCTACAGCCTGCTCCTGGCCGACCCGGTCGTCGAAAGCCTGAATTCACTGGATATCCGGGAAAGGGCGCAGTACCTGGACGATATGACTTTGGTCGGCGACGCGCTGCTGGAAGTGACCGGGGCTTACCGGATCAACTATTTCATCGGAGGCAATTCGGACCCGTTCTTACACGCCCACATCGTGCCGCGCTATCGGAGTGAGCCGGAAAAGTTCCGCAAAGGAGGACCCTGGTCCTACCCGCAGGAAACCCAGGATGCAGGGCAATTCGATGCCGGGCGTGACCAGGAGCTGATGCGCCAGCTTGAGCGCGCCATCAGAAAGCGTCTTTAAGAAAAAATGTCCCGCATGCGTGTTCTCTGGTTTACCGGTGTCCAGCTCCCCGCCCTGACCGGGCAGGGGCTGACCCGCGCCGGCTGGCAGGAAGGCCTGCGCCAGGCCCTGGAAACCAACCAGCCGGAGGTCGAACTGGGCATCGCTGCCTTCGGCCCCGAGCCGCGCCAGCCCCTGATCCAGGGTAATGCGACCTACTACACTATTCCGCGCAGGCCCCCCTCCGGGCCTCTGGCAAAGGCCTGGGCTGCCTGGCAGCACAGCAGCTACAGCGAGGAAGATTACGACCGCTGTCTCGAACTTACCCGGAATTTTGCACCGGACCTGGTTCACTTCCACGGCAGCGAAAATTTCTTCGGATTGATCAGCGAGAGACTGTCCGTCCCTTCCGTCCTCTCCCTGCAGGCCCTGGTGAACGGCTATCGGCCCTTTGTCCTCTCCGACCTGGGCTGGAGAGCCATTCTCAAGCAGCTGGGAACCAAGGAATTTCTCAAGGGCGAAGGGGTGCTGCACAAATGGATGAGCTGGAACAGGTACTACAGGACCGAGCAGAAGATCCTGCACGCCTGTCGCAATTACATCGGCCGGACAGCCTGGGATAAAGCCGTGTTGCTGGCCATCAATCCGCAGGCAAATTACTTCCATTGTGACGAGGTCCTGGCGGATCCATTTTACTCACTGGAGTGGCAGGGCGCGGCTGCAGGCGACGAAATCATCTATAGCACCTCCAGTGATGCATTCATCAAAGGTGGCCTGATCCTGGCCCAGGCCCTGGTCATCCTGGAAGCACGCGGCTGGAAAAACGTCAATCTGCATCTGGCCGGTCTCCATCCAGGCAGCGCATTGGGCAGGAGGGTAGCTGCCCTTGCGGCACAAAACAACCTCGAAAAAAGGATCAAATTCCTAGGCAGGCTGAGCCCACAGCAAATCACCCAGGAGATGCGCTGTGCCAGCGTCTATGTTCTCCCCTCCCATATTGACAACAGCCCCAACAGCCTGTGCGAGGCCATGCTGATGGGTATGCCCTGCATCGCCGCCGCGGTCGGGGGCGTGCCCTCCTTGATCCGGGACGGGACGGATGGTCTGCTCTACCACGACCGCGATGCGTATATGCTGGCCGATACAATCATCCGGATCCTGAAAGACCCGCCGTTCTCCGCCCGACTGGGAGCCCAGGCCCGCCGGACGGCCCTCGAGCGTCACGACCGGAAGAAAATTGCCGGTCAGACCGTGCGCATCTATAAACAACTCCTCTCGTCTCAAGCCTAGCCTCCCTGCTCCGATTCCCAGATCACTCATGGCTACCGTTCTCTACTTCTCCAAGGATTATTCCCCTCACGACCACCGCTTTCTCTCCGCTCTGGCGGAAACGGAGCATCGGGTTTACTATCTGCGATTGGAGCGCGGGCCGCGCCAGATCGAAGATCGGCCTGTGCCCTCAAAAATTGAGGAAATCCCCTGGAGAGGCGGGCAGCGGACGGTGCAGCGCAGTGACGGCCCGGCCCTGCTCAGCGACCTGCGCCGGGTCCTCCGTAAATTGAAACCAGACCTGATTCACGTTGGGCCCATCCAGACCTGCGGAGTTCTCGCCGCGCTGACGGGGTTCCGCCCCCTGGTGGTCATGTCCTGGGGTTTCGACCTGATGCAGGATGCCCTGCGTGGTCCTGCCTGGCGCTGGGCCACCGTGTATACCCTGCACCGCGCCACGGTCTTCACCAGCGACTGTGAAGCCACCCGCGAAAAGGCAATCGCGTATGGCGTCCCAAAAGAACGCACGGTGGTTTTTCCCTGGGGAGTGGACCTGCTTCAATTTTCTCCGTCCATGGTCAACCATTCCTCGTCAGATGGGTTGACCCTGTTTTGCAACCGCGCCTGGGAGCCGCGCTACGGAGTAGAGGTACTTGCCCGGGCATTTGCCCAGGTTGCCCGCCAGTGCCCGCAGCTGCACCTGCTGCTGCTCAGCAGCGGATCACAAGGCGCCCTGATTCACAAAATCCTGGAGCAGGCTGGGGTCGTGGATCAGGTCACCTTTGCCGGGCAAATCCCCTACTCCGAGCTGCCACGCTACTATCACATGGCCGACCTGTTCATCTCGCCCTCCCACATCGACGGGTCATCCGTCTCCCTGATGGAGGCCATGGCCTGCGGGCTGCCCTGCCTGGTTTCGGACATCCCCGCCAACCGGGAATGGGTCACGGATGGTCTCAACGGCTGGTTGTTCCCGGATGGGAATGGGAACGCGCTGGCTTCGGCTATTGCGCGGGCGTGGAATGAGCGCAACACCCTGTCTGGAGCCGGGCGCGCTGCCCGGAATACCGCCGAGCAAAAGGCAGACTGGAAGAAGAATTTTCACAAGCTGCTGGAGGCCTACGACTTGGCGCTCCAATTGAAAAGGTGATGAAATTGGAAGATAAACCTCGCACCATGGCCATCATTCAAGCCCGCATGGGCGCCACCCGGTTGCCAGGCAAGGTGCTGCTGGATATCGGCGGAGAGCCTATGCTCGTGCACGTCGTCGAGCGGACGCGCCGCGCCGCCAGGCTGGACGGCGTTATTGTGGCAACCACCAGCGGAGCGGAGGATGATCCAATAGAGGCACTGTGCCAGCAGAGGGGATACTTCTGCACCCGCGGCAGCCTGACCGACGTGCTCGACCGCTATTACCAGGCTGCGTCCACCTGCCAGGTACGGGTGATTGTGCGCATCACAGCCGATTGCCCAGTCATCGACCCGCAGCTCATCGACCTGACCGTGGAGGAATTCCGAAAAGCCGGGGTGGACTTCGCCGCCAACCGTCTCCCCCCGCCCTGGCCGCGCACCTACCCGATCGGCCTAGATGTGGAGGTATGCTCCTTCGCCGCCCTGGAGCGGGCCTGGAGCGAAGCCGATCAGCCCTTCCAGCGCGAGCACGTCCTGCCGTATATGTACGAGGGCATTCCGGTTGAAAGGCTGCACTCCACAAAAAATGTCCTCGCCGTCTCCCCACGCGGTTTTCGCGTCCTGCTGGTCAACCACGATCCCGATTTCGGCTCCCTGCGCTGGACGGTGGACACCCCCGAAGACCTGGAGCTGATGCGCCGGGTTTACACCTGCTTTGAAAATCGGAATGAATTTCGCTGGACCGACCTGCTGGCCCTGTACCAGCGCGACCCTGAATTGGCCAGGATTAATGCCTCCGTCCGCCAGAAAAGCGGCTTGGAAGCCGAAAACCCCAATAACGGTTAAACTCTTTATCGAAAAAAGGAGAAATCCATGTCAAAAACAAAGGTTCTTGTTACCGGTGCCGGCGGCTTCATCGGCCACCATCTCGTCACCTTCCTGCAAGGCAAAGGCTACTGGGTACGCGGCGTCGATATCAAAACCCCTGAATTCTGTGAAACTACCGCCGATGAATTCGAGCTGCTCGACCTTCGCCGCTGGGACAACTGTCTGCAGGCCACCCGCGGCATCGAGGAAGTCTATGGCCTGGCCGCCGACATGGGTGGGATGGGTTTTATCTCCTCCCATCATTCCCAGATCCTGCACAACAACTCGCTGATCAATATCCACACCCTCGAGGCGGCGCACCTCAACGGTGTCAAGCGTTACTTTTATACTTCATCTGCCTGTGTCTACCCCGAATTCAAACAGACGGAAGCCAATGTCACGCCGCTCAAGGAAGAGGATGCCTACCCGGCTCAACCTCAGGACGCCTATGGCTGGGAAAAGCTGGTCATGGAGCGCCTGTGCACCCACTACCGGGAAGATTACGGGTTTGAGACGCGCATCGTCCGCTTCCACAACATCTTCGGCGAACAGGGCACCTGGGACGGCGGGCGCGAAAAAGCCCCCGCCGCGCTCAGCCGCAAAATTGCCACAGCCAAGCTGACCGGCAAGCATGATATCGAGATGTGGGGCGACGGTGAGCAGACGCGCTCCTTCTGCCACATTTCCGACTGTCTGGAAGGCATCTACCGCCTGATGCGCTCGGACCATAAGGATCCGCTCAACCTGGGTTCGGACCGCATGGTGACCATCAACCAGCTGGCCGACATCATCGCCAGCATCGCCGGGATCAAGATCAAGATCAAGCATATTCCTGGCCCGCTGGGCGTGCGCGGCCGCAATTCCGATAACACCCGCTTGCGCGAAGTCCTCAAGTGGGAGCCACAGCTCAGCCTCGAGGAAGGCCTGCAGCGCACCTATTCCTGGATCGAGCAGCAGGTAGCAAGGAAGCTGGGGGCGGCTGTCACAGCCTGACCCCTCGGAGACTCCATGGCGTTTCTGACCATATTCACGGCTCCCAAGCCGTTCACCAATGCGCATATCAATGTCATCCAGCGCAATGCAATCCAGTCCTGGTTGATGCTGGAAGATGCCGCGGTGCTGCTGATCGGCGACGAACCAGGCATCGCCGAGACGTCCCGGGAATTTGGGGTGAAGCATGTCCCACAGGTGGAGCGCGATGACCAAGGTGTGCCCACGGTCAGGTCGGTCATGTCCCTTGGACATGCCTTTACGGACAGCCCGATGCTGTGCTATGTTAATGCCGACATGATCCTGATGGCAGACCTGGTCCAGGCGGTCCGCCAGGTGACGAGGCAAGTCAAGGACTTCCTCATCGTCGGCCAGCGCTGGGATCTGGACATCCCCGAGCCGCTCGATTTCAGCCTCGACTGGGAAGGCCGCGTGCGCACCGAGCTGAAGAAGCGCGGCGAGTTCTACACCCCCTGGGGCATTGACTACTTCGTCTTTCCTCGCCATCTCTACACGGATGTTCCCAATTTCACCATCGGCCGACCGGCCTGGGACAACTGGATGGTTTACCATGCTGTCACAACCTGGGGTGCGGCCATCGATGCCACCCGCTCGGTCACCGTGGTCCACCAGACCCACGATTACAGCCACCTGCCGGGCGGCAGGCCGCCCTATGGATCCGCAGTGGCCAAGCGTAACCTGGCACTGGCCGGCGGGCGTAAATGCGTCTACAACGTGCTGGATACGAATAAAGAGCTCATCCACGGCACAGTCCGGCCGCCAAAGTTCCTGTTGGCGCGCGTTTTCCGCCGCCTGGAGCGGTATTTCATCACCGAGGACATGGCTGGCTGGCGCGCTCAACTTTCCATCCGCTTCGGGAAGATGCAGCGCGCCCTTGCCAGGGTTCCGCGGAGATAACCTTCTATGCGCCGAGGCCAGAATCCGTCCAAAGATAAACTCCCGGCATACCAGCCGCCGCGGCTGGGGATTGCCTTGGTTTCCTACATTCCCTCCCCGGCTGGTTATTACCAGCATGCCCTGGAAATCATGAAATACCAGGTCGCCAGCCTGCATCGTTCCACCAAAATGGATTTTGACCTGCTCGTCTTCGATAACGGCAGCAGTGCCGAAATTCAGGAAGAGCTGCTAAAACTTCAGGCGGCGGGCTGGATCGATTTCCTGATCGCATCGCGCCACAACCTGGGCAAGGTCGGTGCCCTGAACTGGATTCTCTCAGCCATGCCCAACGAGCTGATCTGCTATGCCGACTCGGATGTGTTATTCCGGACCGGCTGGTTGGAAAACAGCCTGAAGATCCTGGAGTCCTTCCCCGACCCGGGGATGGTTTCGGCCCAACCCTGCTTCGATGACATCCTGCGCGGCCTCGGCAAGGCTCACCTCAGCCTGGAGAGCAATCCCCGCTTCAAGGTCGAAGAACGCTTGCTGGCTGCGGTCCTAGAAGAATACGCCCTGGGGGTCGGGATGTCTCCCGAACGACTGGAACGCCTGAAGGCAGTTCCCTCCAGGATCATCACCGACCTCGAGACCGGGGCGCAGGCGGTGCTCGGGGCGACGCACATGCAGTTTGTTATACCCCGCAGCATTGCCCGGAAAATCGTGCCGCTGCCGGTCACCTACGGGTTGGGCCGAGAGGAGGACCGCAACCTCGACCTCCGGGTGGACCGCTGCGGAGCCCTGCACCTTTCCACTCTGGAGGCCTATGTCTGGCACATGGGCAATGTTCCGGATGAGAAGACCCTGGCCGAGGTGCGCAGCATGAGACTGGTAGAAATGCTCGCCATGCCACCTCGCTCCAAGCCAGCCACCAGGAAAAGCGGGCTCCTTCGCCTCTTCCGCCGATTGGCGCGGCTGCGCCTGCTGCGCGGCCTGACCTACCGGGCCTACAGTTTCCTCTTCGAAGTGTATGCCGACTAAAGCGAGCCTTTGATGAAATTTCTGATTGCCGGAGTAGGGTCGATTGGCCGCCGTCACCTGCGCAACCTGCAGGCGCTGGACGAGCAGGACATCTTGCTTTACCGCACTCACCGCGCCAGCCTGCCGGATGATGAGCTGGCCGGGATCCCGGTGGAAACCGACCTGCTCCGCGCCCTAAACCAAAAACCGCAGGCGGTCGTCGTCTCCAATCCGACCGCCCTTCACCTGGACGTGGCCATCCCGGCCGCCGAGGCCGGCTGTCACCTGCTGCTGGAGAAGCCCATCTCGGGCTCGCTTGAACGGCTCGAGGAGCTCCAGGCCGCCCTGCAGCGAGGCGGCGGGAAGGTGCTGGTCGGGTTCCAGTTCCGCTTCCACCCCGGTCTGCTTCGCCTCAAGCAGCTTCTGGAAGAGAAGGCGATCGGGTCGCCTCTTTCGGTATACGCCACGTGGGGCGAGTACCTGCCCAGCTGGCACCCGTGGGAGGACTTTCGCCGGGCCTACGCCGCCCGCACCGATTTGGGAGGAGGCGTCGTGCTGACCCTCAGCCACCCGCTGGATTACTTGCACTGGTTACTGGGCGACGTGAAGGACCTGTGGGCGTTCACGGCGCGGCATGGACTGGGTCTGGAAGTGGAGGACACTGCCGAAATCGGGCTGCGCTTCAAGAACGGGGTGCTCGGGAGTGTGCACCTAGACTATGTCCGCCAACCGCCGCAGCACAGGCTGCAGATCGTCGGGACGGAGGGCACCCTGTGCTGGGACAATGCCGACGGTGCGGTCCAGCTTACCAGGGTTGGCAAAGACCTCCTGCCCGGCCACAGTCAGACCTTCCCGGCTCCGGAAGGCTTCGAACGGAACAGCATGTTCATGGACGAGATGCGTAATTTCATTCAGGTGATCCAGGGCCAGGCCGAACCAGCCTGCACTCTGGAAGACGGCATCCTGGCCTTGAAACTGGCTCTGGCAGTCCTGCATAGCAGCCAGGAATTGGAACTACAAAAAGTTGGATAAGCCATGAAATCATTTTTCGTCCGCCTGGCCGGACTCATCCGCCGAGTGCTGCTGGGAGAGAAGAAGCTCAGAGAGTCCATCCAGGGCCGGGACAATATCTTCCAGGCGGAAGGCGCGCGGCTTTCAAATGTAGAGCTGGACATCATCGGCGACCGCAACCGGATCCTGGTCGGGGAAGGGAGCATCCTGATCAACCTGAAGTTCCACATCCGCGGCTCGGACCATTTGATCGACATCGGCAAAAACTGCCGCGTCACCCGCGGCGGCTCGTTCTGGATGGAGGACAACGAGTGCGAGCTGACCATCGGGCAGGGCACCACGATGGTCGATGTGCACATCGCTGTGACCGAGCCGCATTCCAAGGTGGCCATTGGCGAGGAATGCATGTTCGCCAATGACATCGACCTCCGTACGGGCGACTCGCATTCCATCCTGGACGAGTCTACAGGGCGGCGCATCAACTTCGCTGAAAATGTCACGATCGGGCGGCATGTCTGGGTGGCCTCGCACGCCATTCTCCTGAAAGGCATCGAGATCGGCGAAAACTCGGTGGTGGCCTCCGGGGCCATCGTCACCAAATCCTGCGAGCCCGGCTCGCTCTTGGCCGGCAACCCGGCGAGGGTGATCAAGACCGGGATTTCGTGGAAAAGAGAACGGATGACAAAAGAGTGAAGGCATGAGCAATATTCTGGATAAATTCAGTTTGCAGGAAAAAGTTGCAGTGGTCACTGGCGGGGGAGGCCTGCTGGGGGCTGAGTTCTGCCGCACCCTGGCTGAGGTCGGTGCATCGGTGGCGGTAGTAGACCTGAACGCTCTAGCAGCCGGGAAGGTGGCGGTCGGCCTGACCGAGGCCGGCTACCAGGCCCGAGCCGTGCCGGCAGACATCACACGGCCCGACTCGGTCAAGGCCCTGGTCGAGACGGTACTTACCGCCTTCGGCCGAGTGGACATCCTGGTCAACAGCGCCGCCCTGGACCCCAAGTTTGATCCCGGGGCGGTGGCGAAGGGCATCACCCCGGGCAGGTTCGAGGATTATCCCCTCGAGCAGTGGAACGCCGCCCTGAATGTAAACCTGACCGGCACCTTCCTGGTGACCCAGGCTTGCATCCGGCCCATGCTGGCCCAGGATAAAAAAGGCAGCATCATCAACATCTGCTCGCACTATGGCCTGAACGGCCCCGACCAGCGCATTTATTACAAGGAAGGCCGGGCGCAGACCTTCAAGCCAGTTTACTACACGGTGACCAAGGCTGGTGTGCTTGGCTTCACCAAGTACCTGGCAGCCTATTACATGGGCACGCAGATCCGCGTCAACGCCTTGACTCCCGGTGGTGTGTTCAACGACCACGATGAGACCTTCACCGCCAACTACTCCGCCAAGACCATCCTGGGCCGCATGGCGCACAAGGATGAGATGAACGGCGCCCTGCTGTTTCTCGCCTCGGAGGCGTCGTCCTATATGACCGGCAGCAATCTCGTTGTCGATGGAGGCTGGACAGCATGGTAGATAGACATAAGCCATTAGTCCACAAATCGTGCTCTCACCTCTGTCCTCCACCGTCCTTCTATCGAGGCTGGCAGCATGCCTGAAACCCTTGCCCTCATCCCCGCCCGAGGCGGTTCAAAAAGCATCCCCCGCAAGAATATCCGCCTCTTCTGCGGCTATCCCCTGATTGCCTGGTCGATCGCGGCTGCGCGGCAGTCCGAGGCGGTGACACGCACCCTGGTCAGCACCGATGACGAGGAGATCGCCGCCATCGCCCGCCGGTTTGGTGCGGAGACACCCTTCATTCGCCCGGCGGAGCTCGCCCAGGATGGGAGCACCGACCTGCCGGTCTTCGAGCACGCCTTGAAGTGGCTGGACGAGAATGAGGGGTACCATCCCGAGGTAGTGGTACAATTGCGTCCCACTTCCCCCGTCCGGCCGCGCGTCCTGGTGGACCAAGCCGTGCGCATCCTGCTGGAACATCCGGAGGCGGACTGCGTGCGCGGCATCGTCCCGGCCGGACAAAACCCGCATAAAATGTGGCGTCTTGATCCAGAGAGCGGGAAAATGATCCCCCTTCTAAACGTGCCGGGCATCCCTGAGCCTTACAACGCTCCGCGGCAGATTTTGCCGGAAATCTACTGGCAGACCGGACACATCGACGCCATCCGGGTGTCCACGATCTTCGAAAAAAGGTCGCTGACCGGGGAGACGATTTATCCGCTGGTCATCGATCCCCGTTATGCCATCGACCTCGATAACCTGTACGACTGGGCCAAATATGAGTGGCTGGTCAATTCAGGCGTGCTCGACTTCGTTTCACCCTCGGGCCGCCGCCCGATGCCGGAAAAGGTCGAGCTGCTCGTGCTGGACTTCGATGGGGTGGTCACCGACAACCGCGTCTGGGTGGATGAGGCTGGCCGTGAGATGGTTGCCGCCTACCGCAGCGACAGCCTTGTCCTGGGACGCTTGAAGCTGGCCGGGGTAGAGGTGGTGATCCTTTCCTCCGAAGTCAATCCAGTCGTTTCGGCGCGTGCCAAAAAGATGGGTGTGGAGGCCGTGCAGGGAATCGGTCTGGAGGGTAAGGGGGATGCCCTGCAGAAGCTCATCCAGGAGCGCGGGCTGCCGACCGCTCACGTCGCCTATGCAGGTAACGATACGAATGACCTGCCCTGCTTCGCGGTCGCGGGCTGGGCTGTCGCAGTGGCGGATGCTCAGCCCGAGGTGCTGCGGGCCGCGGATTTCGTTTTGAGCAAACCCGGCGGGCACGGCGCTGTGCGGGAGTTGGTCGATCTCATCCTTGCCCGGACGCAAGGAGAAAAGGATTTGTCATGAACTGCTATTACCATCCCCGGGAACCGGCAGTGGCGCTGTGTAAATACTGCCAGAAGGGGCTCTGCCGGAAGTGCGCAGTCGACCTGGGAAGCGGGATGAGCTGCCCTGGTCATACCGCGCAAGTTCAGGAGCTCGACGAAGTTTTTACCTCCAGCAGGCGCACCAACCAGGGCGCCGGACTGCTGTTCAAGCGCTTTGCCTGGGTGTTTGTCTTTCTCGGGCTGGCCATGATTGCCAGCGTATTCTTCCTCGGCCCTTTTGGATACCTGCTTGGCTTTGCTGGCCTTGCCAGCCTGCTTTTTGCTGGTGTCTACTACCTTTGGGGGCGCCGCTATGAAACACCAAAGATGAAAAAAAAGAGAAAAGCGAAGAGGATTGCCCATGAAGCGTGAAATCAAAATCGGGAACCGGCTGGTCGGCGACGGTCACCCGGCCTATATCGTTGCGGAAATCGGGATCAACCATAACGGCAGCCTGGAAACTGCCAAGAAGATGATCGAAGCAGCCTTTCACGCCGGCGTCGATGCGGTCAAATTCCAAAAGCGAACCCCGGAGGTATCCACCCCTCCTGATCAGCAAAAGCAGATGCGCGAGACGCCCTGGGGCTACATCACCTACCTGGATTACCGCCGCAAGGTCGAATTCGATAAGGCCGCCTATCAGGAGATCGAACAGTGCTGCAAGGAGAAGGGGGTGATCTGGTTCGTTTCCGTCTGGGACGAACCCTCGGTGGACTTCATGGAGTCTTTCGATCCCCCGGCGTACAAAATCCCCTCTGCGGCGCTCACGGATCATGACCTGCTGCGCTCCGCCCGCCGGACCTCGAAACCGATCATCCTTTCGACGGGCATGTCCACGCTCGAGCAGATTCGCGCCGCCGTGAACGTGCTGGGCACGAAAGACTTGCTCCTCACCCATGCCACGAGCACATACCCGTGCGAGCCGGAAGAGCTGAACCTGAAAATGATCCCGGCCCTGCAGCTGGAATTCCCCGGTGTGCCGGTAGGATATTCCGGACACGAGGTGGGGCTCGTGCCATCCGCGGTGGCAGTAGCGCTGGGCGCCTGCCTGGTCGAACGCCACTTGACCCTCGACCGGGCCATGTGGGGCAGCGACCAAGCCGCCTCCGTCGAACCGGGCGGGTTCGAGCGGCTGGTCAAGTACATCCGCGTCACCGAAGCCGCCTTGGGGGATGGCACGAAAAAGGTCTACCCGAGCGAAATGCCTTCGCTGAAAAAACTGAGGCGGGTGGCCAGGTAATACACCTGGAGTATTTAAAGGACATCTTAGAAAACTGACCAAGTATCGAACAATGAAAACTTTCGAGCGCTGGATCCTGCACCCCTTCCTGTTCGGAGCCTACCCGGTCGTTGCCCTGCTGGCCTATAACATCAAGCAGATCGGGCCCATGTATGCCATCCGTCCCCTGCTGGCAGCACTGCTCCTTGCCAGCCTCTATCTGCTTCTCTTGCGTCTCATCCTCAAGGACTGGCACAAGGCCGCCCTGGCAACCTCCCTGGCCATGCTGCTCTTCTTCTCTTATGGTCACGTCTCCAACCTGCTCCACAGCTTTAAAGCAGCCGGCGCAATCAGCAAGAACAGCACCCTGGGAAGCCTGTGGGCCATCCTGCTCATCACAGGCACCTGGCTCATCGCCTGGAAAGTCAAGTCGCCGCGACGCTGGAGCGGTCCCCTGAACCTGCTTGCCCTGATCCTGGTGGGTTTCTCCCTGTTCCAGGTCGGTCTATACGAGGTGAATACCCGCCTTGCAATCCAGCGCGTCCAATCGACACACTCCAGCTCCATCGCCTCCCAGCTCCATCCATCCTCCGGCAGGAGCCTCCCGGATATTTATTACATCATCCCGGAAGATTACACGCGCTCTGACGGCCTGCAACAGGCTTTTGGTTATGATAACTCGGCCTTCCTCTCCAGCCTTGAACAAAAGGGCTTCTTCGTCGCCTCCTGCAGCCAGGCCAACTATAGCAGTTCGGACGCCTCAATCGCTGCCTCGCTGAACATGAACTTCCTGGATACGCTGAGCAGCCAGCTCACCTCCCCCAACCCGAATTTAAATGACCTGTACCCTTATATCCAGGACAACGCCGTACTCGAAACCTTGAAAGACCTGGGATACAGGTTTATCAGCTTCCAAACCGGTTATCCTCCCACCGAATTCCCGAACGCAGATCTTTACCTTTCCTCGCAGACCGACATCCAGAACCTGCAGCTTTTTGGGGGCCTCACCGCCTTCGAATCGATCTTCTTTCAAACCACCGGACTGGATCTCTTTTATCAGATCCACTTTTTTCCACGACAGCTTGAAAACTCCCTTTTCGATGCCGCCTACCTGTTGGATCGAGGACGCATCCTCTACGAGCTCGACAAGCTTGCCGACGTTCCCCTCCTCCCCGGACCCAAGTTCGTCTTCGTCCACCTGCTGGCTCCACACAACCCCTTCGTCTTCGGCCCGAACGGCGAGATCCTGCGCCGCAACACCCCTTTCACATTTAACGATGACCTCGATGCCATGGATTTCAACAGTTACAAAACCGGTTACGACGGCCAGATCAATTACATGGACAAATTGCTTCTCAGCGATGTTGATCAAATCCTGGCAAAATCCTCCACCCCGCCGATCATCCTGCTTCAATCGGATACCGGGTCAGGGCGGGCGCCGGATTGGGACCTGGCCGAGCTGAACACCTACTATCTCCCGAATGGGGGGGAGCGCAGCCTGTACACGTCCATCTCACCGGTCAATTCCTTCCGGGTTGTCTTCAATACATACTTCGGCGGAAACCTGGCTACTCTGCCGGATCGCGCTTGCGATTCACCGCGTAATGATCCCTACAGCTGTACCATCAAAGCGGACCCCAACCCACAGTGCGCCGCGCCAGCCAAACCCTGAGGCCTTTGAGAGGCATCCTTGAGCAATCCAGAAAATCCTTATTCAGAAAATCGAAGAGCGCGGCCGGAAGGAGCTTCGCAGGGCGCGGGACAACCGGGGAATCCTACGGATGGCCCGGGAGGTAAAACAACATTCTCCTGAAGAAAAAGAAACCGCCCCGGTGATCTTCTTCAAGGCATCCAGCGGGATCACCGATTTTACCTACAACAGCGCCTTCAACCTGCTCGCCGCCTGGGGCTTGCGATTGCAGGGAGTACCGGTAATTCATTTTGTCTGCCAGGCGGGCATGGATCACTGCATTCTGGGTACCAATCGTAATAAACCCGCCAACCCGCCTCCCTGCCGGACGTGCATCGCCCATTCCAAAGCGCAGTACTTTGGCGCCCGCCTCCAGTGGTTCGCCAATGAACCCGACCCGCAGCTTTCACACGCTACCCTTGCAGGTCTCCGTGTGGGCGACCTGGCCCATTACGAGTTCCACCATTCCCACTCCAATCTGCCCGCCCCCATCCCGCTCGGAGCGCTGGTTACGCCGGGACTGCGCTGGGTCCTGCGGCGGCACCATCTAGCCGACGATGAACCGACCCGTTACCTGTACCGCGAATATATCCTCTCCGCCTGGAATGTTGCCCGCCAGTTTGCCGTCCTCCTAGAACAGACCCGCCCGCAGGCAGTGGTCGTATTCAACGGCCAGTTCTTCCCGGAAGCGACCGTCTGCTGGGTTGCCCGAGGGCGTGCCCTGCGGGTGGTGACGCACGAGGTCGGGCTGCAGCCGTTTTCAGGGTATTTTACCGAAGGGGAAGCGACCGCCTATCCGATCCACATCCCGGACGATTTCGAGCTGGACGAGGGGCAAAATGCGCGGCTCGACGCCGCCCTGGAAAAACGCTTCCGGGGACAGTTCTCCATGGCCGGCATCCATTTCTGGAAAGACATGCAGGGAGTGGATGAAGGCTTTTTACGCAAAACGGCGAATTTCCGCCAAATTGTGCCCGTCTTTACCAACGTCATCTTCGACACCAGCCAGCCGCACGCCAACACCGTTTTCCCGGACATGTTCGCCTGGCTGGAGGGTGTCGCCGATCTGGCAGGTTTGCACCCCGAAACATTATTCATCATCCGCGCTCATCCCGACGAGACCCGCCCCGGCAAGGAAAGCCAGGAAACCGTCCAGGACTGGATAAACACCCATGCTGTGACCGACCTGGCGAATGTCCTTTTCATTGCCTCTGGTGAGCCGTTCAGCTCCTACGAGCTGATCCGGCGCTCGAAATTCGTGATGATCTACAACTCGACGATCGGTCTGGAAGCATCCATCCTGGGGGCGCCAGTATTGTGCGCCGGCAAGGCCCGCTTCACCCAGATCCCGACGGTTTTTTTTCCGCAAACGCCTGTGGAATTCTGGGCCAGGGCGGAAGCCTTCCTGGCAGCCGAAAAGATCGAGATCCCAGGGGAATTCCGGCGCAACGCACGGCGCTTCCTGTACTACCAGTTGTTCCGAACTTCACTGCCGTTCGATTCCTTCCTGACCACGAGCGACCTTCCCAGCCTGACCCGCTTCAAGGACTTTTCCTGGAAGCAGCTGCTCGTCGAAAATTCTCCCTCCATGGCAGCCATCCTGGAAGGCATCCTAAAAAACGGCGATTTCCTGCTTCGCGAGTAATCCATGACCCATCCCTGGGAAAAACCTACCCTGCCTCCATTAACCCGGGCCTCCCTTTCCAGCGTAAAACAGGGCCTGCTCTACCAGCTCACCTCCCAGGGGCGCTCCAGCCGATCGCGCCTGGCGGGGTTGAAGGACACGCATCACGGCGAACGCTGCTTCATCATCGGCAACGGCCCCTCCCTGCGCCAGACCGATCTGACCCAACTTAAGGGTG
The DNA here is from genome assembly GCA_963753465.1 of uncultured Chloroflexia bacterium. Classification (GTDB taxonomy): domain Bacteria; phylum Chloroflexota; class Anaerolineae; order Anaerolineales; family Villigracilaceae; genus UBA877. The sequence goes on along the minus strand of CAVWCJ010000003.1, from coordinate 853,848 downwards.
AGATCACTTTCGGTCTCAACCGCATTTACCTGTTGTTTCCTGAATTGGGCTTTGCCACCACCTACCTGGTTGCAATCAACTGGCTGGTGCTGGAACAATGTGTGGAAGAAATTCTGGCTGTGCCAACGACCAAATTCCTGCCATGGGGTTTCCACAGGCATCTGAACCCGGGCAAGCTCGCGGATACGATTTTCATCCGGACCGACCGAAGCAGTCCCGCCTTCACCCGCGACGCGCGCAAACCCCTCTGGCAGGGAACAACGGTAACCTACGTGGCAATGCAGCTTGCCTATTCCATGGGCTTTGGGAAAGTCATTCTGGTTGGTGTCGATCATTCGTTCACCACCCAGGGTAAACCGCATGAAACCGTCATCTCACCGGGTGATGATCCCAATCATTTTTCACGAAACTATTTCGGGAAAGGTTTCAAGTGGCAGCTTCCCGACCTGGAATCATCCGAGCATGCGTACCGCCTGGCGCGCCAGGCTTTCGAGGATGACGGCCGGGAAATCATGGATGCCACCATTGGAGGCAAGCTGACCGTCTTTCCAAAAATCGATTACCTTTCTTTGTTCTCATGAACGAGCCTCTGATCTCGATCATCACACCCTGTCTGAACCGTTCCGGATTTATCCGCGAGGCGATTGAAAGCGTCTTGAACCAGGATTATCCCGATTTTGAACATATTATTATGGACGGGGGGTCTACGGATGGCTCCCTCGACATCCTGCACAGTTATTCTCACTTGCGCGTGGTCAGCGAACCGGACCAGGGGATGTACGATGCCATCAACAAGGGCATCCGCCTGGCCCGAGGCGAGATAATTGGCTTGCTCAATACGGACGATTTGTATGCGGAAGGCTGCTTTAACGCGGTCGCTGCGGCCTTCGAGCAAAACCCCGAGACGCTGGCGGTCGTCGGAGGGATTACCACCTTCAAGGACAGCCGAAAGGGGCCGCTTGTCGTCAACAGCGTCCCCACCATTGAACCCGAGGAGCTCTGGATGCGCCTGATCGAAGGCCATCCTGTAACGAACGCCTGGTTCTTCCGCCGGGTCCTGTTCGAGCAGGTGGGGCTTTTCGACGACCAGTATCGCTATTCCGCTGATCGTTTTTTCCTGATCCATCTGACCCTGGACGGCGGCGTGCGTCCAGTTCCCATCCATCGGGTGCTGTATCACTACCGCCAGCACAGCGGGTCAGCGACGATCACCACGCTCGATTCACGTTCCCCACAACACGGCGCTCTTCGGATGAAAACTTTAGAGGAAGACATCCGCGGCCTGGAGGCCTTCCTGGACCGCCCGGTTCTCCCCGCTGAGATACGTCAGCGCATGCGTCACGACCACAGCGTGCGTTGCTACCGCCTGGCAGCAACCGCGTTTTATCACCGCAAGTTCTCCCTGGCATCAGGCACTATCCGGCGCGGACTCCAGCAGAACCCTCAACTGCCCTTCATCTTCGTCAAAATGGCCGTCAAGCGCCTGATGAAAGGTTTCGGCCGGCATGCATGAGGTCCGGATCGCCTTCTTCCTGTCCCACCTGGCCGGAGGGGGTGCGGAAAGAACTGCAATCAATTTGGCTGGCAATTTCTTGGACCGCGGCTTTTCCGTGGACCTAGTCCTGGCGAAAGCCCGCGGCCCGCTGCTGAATGAGGTGCCCCCCAAGGCGCGCCTTGTGGACCTGCATGCCAGCCGAACGCTGAGTGCACTCCCCGCTCTCGCAGGCTACCTCCGCCGTGAAAAGCCGACCGTACTGATATTGAGCCTGGATCATACCAACCTGATCGCCATCTGGGCAAAGTTGCTGATCCTGAGCAACACCAAGGTGGTGATCGAAAACCAGATTCATCTCTCGACTCAAATCCGTCACACCCCAAAGCTGCAGGAAAAACTCTATCCGTACCTGATCCGGGTATTCCATCCAGCTGCTGCTGTCATCCTTTCGACCTCTGAGGGGGCGGCTGAAGATCTGGCGAACACAACCGGCATCCCTCGTGACCGAATCACGGTGATATACAACCCTGTTGTATATCCCAGGATTGAAACCCTGAAAGCCCAGCCGCTTGACCACCCCTGGTTCACCCCAGGGGAACCGCCGGTCCTTCTGGGGGCAGGGAGGTTGACCATCCAGAAGGATTTCCCGACCCTGCTGCGAGCTTTTACCTCCCTCCGGCGAGGACGGCCGGCCAGGTTGATGATCCTCGGCGAGGGGGAGCAGCGCCAGGAATTATCCGCTCTTTCCGAAAGCCTGGGAATTGCTTCAGATGTAGACCTGCCCGGTTTTGTACCCAACCCTTTCGCCTACATGGCCCGCTGCAAGGTATTTGTGCTCAGCTCAATTTGGGAAGGGTTCGGAAATGTTCTAGTTGAAGCAATGGCCTGCGGTGCCCAAGTGGTCTCAACCGACTGTCCCAGCGGGCCCTCCGAAATCCTGGAGAAGGGCAAATATGGCCGTCTCGCTGCAGTCGGGGATTCTGAAGCCCTGGCCCGAGCCATTCAAGAGGCCATCGACCATCCATTGCCTGCCAGTATTCTGAAAGCGCGGGCAATAATGTTCTCGGTTGACGTGGCCGCCGAAAAATATTTACGGACCATCGGGGTTATGTGATGCCAGCTAAAATTTTCCACCTGATCACGGACCTAAATACTGGCGGGGCTGAAATTTCCCTCTACCGGCTCCTTTCCAGAATGGACCGGACGCAGTTCGAAAACCAGGTCGTATGCCTGATCCCCGTTGGACCGGTAGGGGAGCAGATCCGCGCCCAGGGCATCCCGGTACGCTCTCTGGGCATGAAGCCCGGCCAGCCGACGCCCGGCGCGCTATTCAAGCTGGCGGGGTGGCTGCATCAAGAAAATCCGGACATACTTCAATCCTGGTTGTATCACGCCGATTTGCTTGCTCTTCTGGCTGCCAGGCTCGCTGGAATCCAAACGGTGGTCTGGAATATCCGCAATTCAGGGATGAATCTGCCCCAGTACCGCCGCCTATCGAATGTGATTCGGATCTGTGCATGGCTTTCCAGGGGGCCGCAGACGGTCATCAGCAACTCGCGCGCTGGACAGCGTTTCCATACACGTCATGGCTATCATCCGAGGCGCTGGACAATCATTCCAAATGGCATAGATGCAGGCACATTCAAACCTGACCCGAAAGCACGCTTGGTTCTCCGCCAGGAACTGGGAGTGAATCCCGAAACAATATTAATTGGCCAGCTCGCACGTTATCACCCGATGAAAAACCAAACAGGTTTCATTCAGGCTGCCGGAAAGTTAAGCCGTGACGGTATCGAAGCACACTTCGTCATGGTGGGACAGGATGTAACACTGGAGAATGCCGTTCTTGCTGATGCAGTCAAACGGGAAGCGCTGGAAGGACGGGTGCATCTGCTGGGCCGAAAAGATAATATTTATGCAATTGAAGCCGCCCTGGATATTCTCACCTCTGCCTCTTCGTACGGAGAAGGGTTCCCTAATGTTGTGGCTGAAGCCATGGCCTGCGGTGTTCCCGGAGTGGTCACCGACGTGGGCGACTCGGCATACCTGGTGGGCGAAACCGGTCTGGTCGTTCAACCCAATGATCCAGATGCACTTGCCAACGGGTGGAAAAAAATGATCATCTCTGGAGCAGAGGCGCGCCGGAAACTCGGCGTAGCTGCCCGTCAGCGTATCGAAGAACATTTCAGCCTGGACAAGACTGTTTTCGCTTACCAGGCTTTGTATACCGAACTGGTAACCCGGACAGCAAAAAAGGGGATGAAAAGGAAGGCGGTATAATTTCGTTCCATGTGTGGAATTACCGGTTTTCTCGATTTGTCTGTTTCCTGTGCCGAGGCCGAGCTGATGACGAGGGTTACCCGGATGAGCAACACGCTCCGCCATCGCGGCCCGGACGACAGCGGCACCTGGGTGGATGCCAAAGCCGGGATCGCCTTGGGCTTCCGCCGGCTGGCGATCCTGGATCTCTCACCGACCGGTCATCAACCCATGGCTTCAGCGGACGGACGATACGTGATTATCTTTAATGGCGAGGTTTACAATTTTGCAGACCTGCGCGCGGAATTAAGCAAACGCGGGCATACCTTCAACGGCACTTCGGATACGGAAATTATTCTGGCGGCTATCGTCGAATGGGGAGTGGAAGCCGCCATCCCACGATTTAACGGCATGTTTGCCATTGCCCTGTGGGACTGCCAGGCGCACTGCCTGCATCTCGTGCGCGACCGGCTCGGAGTCAAGCCGCTTTATTACGCCAGGATGGGCAATGTTCTCCTGTTCGGTTCTGAACTGAAAGCCCTCCGGGCACACCCTGCCTTTGCCGCCGACATCGACCGTGAAGCGCTGACCCTTTATCTGCGCTATAACTATATCCCATCTCCTTATTCAATTTTTCGTAATGTTTTTAAGGTTCCACCGGGAACAATTCTCAGCTTGGATGCGAATTATTCCTCCTTTTCTCTCGAACCCAGGCAATATTGGTCCGCGCGGGACATGGCCATTCGAGGTGCGGCTGAACCGCTCCACCTGGATGAGCCAGAACTCATCGAAAAATTGGACCAGGTCCTGCGTGCTTCGGTGCGAGAACGAATGATCGCAGATGTGCCGCTGGGCGCTTTCCTCTCCGGTGGAATCGATTCATCAACGATTGTGGCTCTCATGCAGGCCCAGGGTGGACAGAAGGTAAAAACGTTCACCATCGGCTTTCGCGAATCCAAATTCGACGAGGCCGGTTACGCAAAAGCGGTCGCAGATCATCTCGGTACCGAACATACCGAACTCTACGTCACCCCCGTAGAAGCCCGCGCGATTATTCCCCTGCTGCCAAATCTTTACGATGAACCATTTGCCGATTCGTCCCAGATTCCAACCTTCCTGGTATCCCAGCTTGCCCGCCAGCATGTCACCGTGAGCCTGTCAGGGGATGGCGGAGACGAATTATTTGGGGGGTACAACCGATATTTCTGGGCAAAGCGCATCTGGGGAACAATTGGATGGATTCCGATGCCGGTCCGAAAATCCCTTGGTGGTTTCTTGAGCGCTCTTTCGGGTCACAACTGGCAGAAAACGGATGCAGCCTCAATTTCCAACCCATATTCCTCAAAAATGATAGACCGGGCATCCAAACTGGCCGAGATGATCGACGCCGGGTCGCTTGAAAAAATATATCTAAACCTTGTTTCTCAATGGAAGCAGCCCGCTGCTGTCGTCCAGGGAGTCCAAGAGCCCATAACATTACCGTTGTCACCTCAGGAATGGCCTGCGCTGCCGAATATTACGCAGCGATTAATGTTCCTGGATTTGGTCACTTACCTGCCTGACGATATTCTGGTTAAGTTGGATCGCGCCTCGATGGGTGTCAGCCTGGAAGGGCGTGTGCCGTTTCTGGACGATCATCACGTCGTGGAATTCGCCTGGCAGCTGCCCCAGCAAATGAAAATCCGCCATGGAAAAGGGAAATGGATTCTGCGCCAGGTCCTGTATCGTTATGTACCAAAGGGACTCATCGAACGTCCAAAAATGGGCTTTGGCGTACCAATCGATTCATGGTTGCGCGGTCCCTTGCACGATTGGGCCGAATCCCTGTTGGATGCCAAACATTTGCGCCAGGAAGGCTTCTTCGACCCTGAGCCGATCCGGCGGAAGTGGATTGAGCATTTGAGCGGTGAACATAATTGGCGCTATCCTCTCTGGAATATATTGATGTTCCAGGCCTGGTTACAGTTCAATGCCTGAGTCCTCGTGAAAATCCTCTTATTCGCCAATACGGACTGGTACCTGTATAACTTTCGGCTGGCGCTCGCCCAGGCGTTACGCTCGGAGGGAATCCAAGTGGTTCTGGTCTCTCCAGAAGGTCCATACGCCCCTCGCTTGCAAGATTTAGGCTTCTACTGGGTCCGTTTCCCTATATCCCGCCGGAGGCTGAATCCCTTCGCTGAAGCAGGGACGATCTTGAGGCTGGCCCGTCTCTACCGGAGTGAAGAACCGGACATGGTCCATCATTTCACCATCAAGTGCGTCCTGTATGGCTCCCTTGTCGCGCATCTGTTCGGCATCCAGGTGGTTAATTCCATCACCGGCCTGGGGTATGTCTTTACTGAAGGGAAAGATGCCCGGAAGCAGCTGGCAGGCATTGTCAAACTGTTTTATCGGGCCGTCATCCGAGGGACCTTCGCAATCTTTCAAAACCCGGACGATCAGGCATTTTTCCTGGAAAACGGGTTGGCGGACCCCAAGCAGACCGCCCTCATTCGAGGCTCCGGCGTTGACATCGAGCGATTTTCACCCAGGAAGGAACCCCAAGGAATCCCTCTGGTCATCCTGCCGACCCGCCTGCTACGGGACAAGGGGGTGGAGGATTTCGTCGACGCAGCGCGCCTGCTCCGCTCCGAGGGGGTCGAGGCTCGTTTTGGTTTGGTCGGAGACAGCGACCCTGAGAATCCCTCGGCTATCCCCATTACCCGGCTGCGCGCCTGGGAACAAGAGGGCGTGATAGAATGGTGGGGTTGGAAAGAAGATATGGCGCAAGTGTACGCACTCAGCAGCATCGTCTCTCTCCCGTCTTATTATCGCGAGGGAGTCCCCAAAACGCTCCTCGAGGCGGCAGCCTGTGGGCGAGCGATGGTGGCAAGTGATATGCCGGGCTGCCGGGAGATTGTCCGGAACGGGGAGAACGGCCTCCTGGTTCCACCGCACAATCCCCGAGCTTTGGCAGATGCCCTGCGCTCATTAATTCTGGATCCCTCCTTGCGCCAGCAGATGGGAATCCGCGGACGTCAGATTGCAGTGGAGGAATTTTCCACGGATTTAGTCGTTGGCAAAACTCTCGCTGTTTATCGCTCCCTATGCCCCCAAGGAATGCTGCAGCAGTGAGCAACTCACCCACCCTTAACCCTCAAATCTTCCACAATATCCTTTTGGGCCTGGTGCTCTCGATGGTGTTCTGTTGGGTATCGATTCGCCTTACAGGCCGGGTTGGCCCGATGGACATTCCCGGGAGTTTGCCCCACAAGAGGCACAGCGTGCCTACTCCCTTGGCAGGTGGGATTGCGTTGGTGCTTTCGCTGCTGGTCGGAGGGTTGGTTTTCAATCTGCCAATGGTGAGGCAATTATGGAATATTCTGGTGCCGGCCTTGATTATTTTCGTGATCGGGCTGTGGGATGATTTTACGAGGCTGCCAGCCTGGATCAAATTTATCGGTCAGATCATCGCCGGGATCCTGCTCATCGCCCTAGGCACATCTGTCCATATCATTCCACATCATTTCCTGGGTTTACCGGGCCGCACCTACGTAACCGTCAACCAGATCATCACCCTTTTCTGGGTAGTCGCCATCACCAATGCATTTAACTTCATCGACAGCATGGACGGCCTGGTTCTTGGAGTGAGCGGAATAGCTATTTCTTTCCTGATCTTGGTAACGTTCGGATCGCCTCAAGTGGAGCTGCTGCAACTGCTGACCCTGATGGTGGGGATATGTGCAGGAATGTTTTTCTACAATATAACCCCGGCCCGTATGTTTATCGGGGACAGCGGGGCACAAACTATCGGCTTCCTGTTGGCCGCGATCTGCATCGTTTACAATCCGGTGAACTATCCAAAGGCGTCTTCATGGTTTGGATCCATCCTTATCCTGGGCATTCCCATTTTTGATGTATGCCTGGTCGTTTTCTCCCGAATGCGGCGGAGAATGCCGGTTTATCGCGCTGAGCTCAATCACACCTATCACCGCCTGGTCGCCCTGGGCATGGATTCTACCCATGCAGTCACCCTGATCCATCTCACTGGGATCGCTTTAGGCTGTACTGCCTTCATCGCTCTTAATCTCCCACCCCTCTATGCCAACCTCCTTTTCGGGCTGGTCTGCCTGATAGGATTGACAACCCTCATCATTCTGGACAGGAAATCACCAGGAAATCAAAATGAATGACATTTCCCCGCGCGAGATTCTGGAGCACACCTTCCGGTTTTGGTGGGTGATCGCCGCGTGCATGGTCTTGGGTGGGCTTGCGGCCTGGGGCTTCAGCCTGTTGCACCCGCCCATTTACGCGGCGACCGCGCTCTACGACGTTTCCTTGAACACGCAGCAGCTCGCATTGGAATGGAACATGAATCCCAGCCAGGTGCCGACGGATTTCGCTTCCCAAAACTCCTACTTATCCCCTGTGGAGGATATATTCTACCTCCCCGATGTGGCAAACCAAATGGTGACTGAGGCTGACGCACAGGGGATCACCATTACAGAAAAGGATATCACCTCTAAGAACATTTTTTACATCGACCGCAAGGGAACCCGCTGGTTCGTTTCTGTCCGGCGCACCGACCCGAACAGCGCCGCACAGCTGGCAAATCTGTGGGTCACCACCGCGGATGAGGTCATCCGAGAAGCCCAGCCGCATTATGCTCGTTTCCTGGCCCTCCAGGCTCAGCGCAATCTTATCCAAAAATGCTTTTCGGGAAGTGACTTTGTCCAGGCCAACCAGTGCGCCGGGACCTCCATTGGCAGTTCCACTGAATTGGAGGCTACATTAAATGACCTGGAAATGCAAATCATCAGCGAGGAGCAGGCCGGACGGAAAATCGACCCGGCGCTGATGATCGCTTTCGCCCAACCGGCAAATCCACCCACCTACCCGGTCCTGAACAACCAATTCCTGATCCTCGTGGCCGGCGCCCTGATCGGTGTGCTGGCCGGCACCCTTGTCGTCCAGCTTCTCTCCGCACGGAAATCTTCTCAGCCATGAAAAATCTGCGCTCTTCGGCTTCTCGTGGATTGGAGATCTTTGCAAAGCTGGCCATCGGCCTAGCTTTCCTCTTCCTGCCGTTCACCAGCCTGCCACTGCTGTCAAAACTGATGCAGGGAACGGAAGTGGCGCCCGCCTCGATCATCTTTATATTCCTGCTGGTGGTCGCCTGGCTGCCGTTCTTTCTCCTGCGCGGCGGCAAACTACCCGGTGAAACCAAACCTTTCCTGATCTTTGTGATCGTCGCCTTGATTGCGTCTGCGGCAGCCTTTTTCCTGCCGTTCCCACCTTATAAAGAGTACACCCTGGTAGGCGCTGAAGCCAAAGCAGTGTTCACCCTGGTGATTGGCACTGCCACCTATTTCATCATAGCGCTCTGGCACCGGGAATCCAGCCAGTTCAGGTGGGCTTTTTGGATGATCAACATTGCTGGATTGTATATGCTGGCTTGGTCGTTCGTCCAACTCTCCATCATCCTTCTCCACGGCGGCGACTATCCACATCTCATGGTCCGAATCCAGGAATTTCTATCCACACGACCCCTCCTGGACATTGGCTTTCACACTCGCGTCGGAGGGTTCACTTATGAACCTTCCTGGCTGGCACACATGCTCAATATGCTCTTCTTGCCCTACTGGCTGGCCGCGACCCTTACCGGCTACTCCGTAGCCAGAAAGTCCTGCACCTTTCCATAGAAAATGTTCTGCTCGCGGGGGGACTGATTATCATGTATTTTACGGTTTCACGGATTGGGCTGGTGGCCTTCTTGCTGGTGTGCGCATACCTTTTCTACCGGATGACTGTTTATGGGATCCGCTGGCTGCAGGACCGGTTGAAAAAGCACTCGGCAAACATCCAATGGCACTTGGATAAATGGTTCCCAATCGTATTCGTCCTGGCGGTTTTCGCAGTCTTCGTTGGAGCGGCGATCGGCCTTGTCGTCATTTTGGCCCACTACGACCCGCGCACGGCACGCCTGCTGTCTTTGCAGGCGATGCCCACCGACATTTACGATTTTGCGCTCAGGGTCAATTTTGCAGAAAGGGTGGTTTACTGGTCCATCGGCTGGAATGTCTTCAGCCTCCATCCAATTCTCGGGGTTGGATTGGGCAACACCGGGTTTTTCTTCTCCCAGTTTATGCCCAATATCAGCTACCGCCTGGCGGAGATCGTGACCCTGGTGAATAACGCCTCAGACCTGCCAAACATCAAGAGCTTCTGGCTGCGTCTTCTAGCCGAAACCGGTCTGGTTGGCACCTCGGTATTCATAGCCTGGCAATACGTCCTCTGGCACGCCGGAAAATTCCTGCGGGCCAACCGCTCCATCCTACTGCGCACCATCGGTTGGATGGGTGCCATTGCCGTGATCGCCTTCCTTGCTGAAGGCTTCAGCATCGATTCGTTCGCGCTGCCTTACCTGTGGGTTTCCATGGGGCTTCTCACCGCCGCGAGTGCCATGGCACGGCGGGAAAAAATTTAATCCTCCCGAGAGCTTTATGGAAACTGTAGAAAACATATCCATGCGCATTCAGAAACTGGTCGCCGGGGCCTTGCAGGTGAACGTGGACCAGGTAGCTCCGGATCTCGCCTTCGGCGGCATCCGCCAGTGGGATTCGATGGGCCACATGAGCATCATGATGCTCCTGGAAGAAAAATACGGCGTGGAGATCGATGCGGAAACAATCGCTGCGTTGACCAGCATTCCCGCCATTTGCGCCTATATTTCAAAGGAGTGAACATGTCCTCGCCGCTCGTCATCACCCCCGCCGTGATCATCCCCGATCATCTCATCGGCGAAGTGCAGTCCAAACTGGCTTATGTTGACGAAGCCATCCTGCACGGGAAGGTTTCCAAAGCCGGGGACGAGATCGAGCTGGAGCTCTCTACCACCCTGGACGAGACAGGCAATGCCCGCATCGAAGAGAAGGTGCAGCGGGTGGTCACGTCGATGGTAAAAGGCGCCTTCAAACCCAAGAGCCAGGTCCTGGAAGACTTTACCGGCCGGCGTGTTCCCTTCGCCGAGGATCCGGGCCCCGGGCTGATCGCCCGGGGGGAATTGAACCAGGAGGCGACAGGTATCTTTGCACTCGGTCCCCTGGTCACACGTCTGATCCGGGTCTTCGAAGACCAATTCCTGAAGCTGGCGGACTCGTTTGGAGCCTCGCCGTACCGCTTTCCTACCCTGATCCCGGCTCGCTATCTCGAACGCGTCGGTTACTTCCGGGCCTTTCCCCACTCGCTGACCTTCGTCACCCATCTGCGCGAGGACCTGGACGCCATAGAAAATTTTTCGCAGGGTGCCTCCTGCGACGAGCATGGATTGAACACTCCCCCGGGATCCTTCGCCGCCGTCCAGGCGCTGCTCTCCCCCGCCGTTTGTTACCACCTGTACTTCGCCTTGGCCGACAAACCTTTGCCTGGCGGACACCTGGTCGCGACGGCGGTGGGCAACTGCTTCCGCTACGAATCCATCAATCTGACCTCGCTGGAACGGTTGTGGAACTTCACCATGCGCGAAATCATCTTCGTCGGGCCGAAGGACTTTGTCCTGCAGAACCGCGAAACCGGCCGCGAGCGCATGCGCGGCTTCTTCGAGGAAATTGGTCTGGCGTACCGGGTGGAGAGCGCCAGCGATCCGTTCTTCATCGGCGAGTTCAAAAAGCAGGCCGCCTTCCAAAGCGCCTTCCAGCTGAAGTTCGAAATCCGGGCCAGCCTTCCGTTCAAGCAAAGCACCCTGGCCGTCGGTTCGTACAATTACCATCAGGATTTCTTCGGCCGCGGTCTTAATATCTCCCTGCCGGACGGTTCCCCGGCGCATACCGGCTGCATCGCCTTCGGCCTGGAACGCATGGCCTTTGCCTATCTGGCCCAGTACGGGCTGGAGGTTAAGAAGTGGCCGGAGGCGGTCCGCAAAGCAATGGTCTAGACGGGCCGGCCGCGCAGTTTGCCAGACCGGCTCGCTTTGAGAGAATCCATAGAGATCCCGATCTTTCTTCGACGTTGCGCGCAGTCTCTGCGGCGAACTTGAGAAACAGCAGATGCTAAAAGCCACACAGGAACAGGTGCTCTCCGCTCTGCAGGCCGTCGGATTGAAGCCCGGCGACGGAGTGATGGTCCATTCAGCGCTACAGTTCCTCGGCCAGCCGCAGGGCGGGCTGGGGATGTATTACCAGACACTGTGCGCGTGTCTCGGGATCGGATCGGGATCCGGGACGCTGGTGGTGCCAACCTTTAATTTTGGATTTGCCCAAGGGAAACCCTTCGACCAGGCCACCACCCCGGCCGAGGAAATGGGCGTTTTCCCCGAATACGTCCGAGTGCAGCCTGGCGCACTGCGCAGCCCCCACCCGATGCAGTCCGTCGCCGCAGTGGGCCTCTGGGCTCTCGACCTGGCCGGCCGGGATACCTCCTCCGCCTTCGACCCGGGCTCCGCCTTTGAACGCATGATCGAACTGGATTTCGAGCTGCTCCTGCTCGGTGCGGACGTGCGTTTTACATCGATGATCCATTACGCCGAGCAGCGCATGTGCGTGCCTTACCGATACTGGAAAGAGTTCACCGGCGAGGTGCGGCTTAGCGGCAGGCCTCCTGAAGTGCGCACCTATCGGATGTTTGCCCGAGATCTCGGTTTGAACCCAGAGGTCAGCTCCGCCCCAGTACAGACAGAGCTGGAAGCACGCGGTCTGTGGTCGAGTGTGAGACTCAATTACGGCCAAGTAGCTATGTGCCGTTTCCAGGATTTTGTGGCAGTTGCAGAGGAGCTATTGGCGGCAGACCCCTGGGCTCTGGTGCAGAACCGGCCGCCCGGGAAATAAAAAAGCCGTCTCCCTTGCAAAAGGAAACGGGTTGGGAAGCGAGAGATTGGTTTAGACCTTCTGGGCAACTGCCAGCCATTCGGCATGCACCAGAACCTCGCTCTCCAGTTCCTCGGTCAACTCAATGTGGCGCAGCTCAACCACCTTCCAGCCCTGCAGGAACATACCCAGCACCTCGCGCTTGCTGTAGAAGGTGATCGGCCCAATCCCTTTCAGCGTACCGGCCGAGATGTCCACCGTCAGGCCGTCCTTGCCGGGGCGGCCAGAGACGAAGCTACTGTGCCGGTCGCTGTAGGGCGTGAAGAAAAACTTCCCCCCTGGGATGAGTACCCGCCAGATCTCGGCGATGGTCCTGCGGGCATCCGTAAAGCATGAGCAGGTCAGGGCTGCCCGGTCAATGACGAAGTCGAAGGTGACCTCCTCGAACGGCAGCTGGATGAAATCAGCCACGCGAAGGTCGCCATCCAGGCCCTCATCGGCGAAGCGCTTCCGGGCATATGCAATGGCGCTGGGACTCCCGTCCACACCCGTCACCCGGAAGCCCTCTCGCGCGGCGAACCATAGGTTGTTGCCCGCACCACAGCCGATTTCGAGTATTTTTGTCTCGGTGCGCGGCTTGAGGCGTGAGTAGTTGCGGTAGACAAATTGCACAACACTATCAAACGGGTAGCGGTTCAGCGCTTTACCGTCGCTGTAAATCGATTCCCAGACGGTACCCTCTTCTGAAAGAGGCAGTTCTTTATCACCCATCATTTCGCTCCTGAACGATTTTTCATCGCGGCTAGTATAACATACCGATGCAGGCCCAATATTTTCCGATTGACATGCTGGAGAACGATTTATGACCGAGCTCACACCAGACTGGGAGGCCCTCACGGCCAGGGCCGATGACCTTCTGCGCCGTCTCTTCCCGATCTGCCGCAGCATCACCGGGAACGGATTGCGCCAGACGCTCAAGCTGCTGCGCGAGGTTACTCCGTTCGACCTGTACGAGGTTCCTTCCGGCACAAAGTGCTATGACTGGACCATCCCCGACGAGTGGAACGTACAGGATGCTTACGTAGCCGATTCCAAAGGACGCCGGGTGATCGACTTCCATGCCAACAATCTGCATTTGGTCAATTACAGCGTCCCCTTCGAGGGAAAGCTGACCTTCGACGAGCTTGCCCCACACCTGCACACCCTGCCTGACCTGCCGCAGGCCATCCCCTACCGGACGACATATTACAACCCGTCCTGGGGTTTTTGCCTGACCGACAAGCAACTCCAAAAGCTCGACCGGAATGAAACCTATTCCGTGCGTGTGGACACCAGCCTTATGCCGGGTGCCCTGACCTACGGGGAAACGCTGCTCCGGGGGACCTCCAGCCAGGAGTACTTGGTCTCAACCTACGTTTGTCACCCCTCCATGGCGAACGACAACCTCTCCGGCGTGGTCCTGTGGACCCTGCTCTTGAACGAACTGCGCCAGTGCTCTTTCACTGGTCTTCGACGGGGGTCCTCGGGAAAACAGGCCCCACTGCGCCATTCCTACCGTTTCGTCATTGCACCCGAGACCATCGGTGCGCTGGCCTACATCGCGCGCAATGAAGAAGCTGTCCAACGCCTGGAGGGCGGCTTCGTAGCCACCACGGTGGCTGGTCCGGGACGCTTCGGTTACAAGAGCACCTGGCGCGGCGACTCGCTTGTCGATCGCGTGGTCCGCTTGACTTTCAAGGAACTGAACCTGGAATATTCCGAATACCCGTTCGAGGTAAATGGCAGCGATGAACGCCAGTACTCCACGCCCGGGCTGCGCATCCCGATCGGGACGATCTGCAAGGACAAATACTACGAATATCCCGCCTACCACACCTCGCTGGACAACCTGGAGTTCATCAGCGCAGCGAGCCTGGTCGAAAGCCTGAAGCTGTACCTCCTGGCCATTGAAAAACTGGAACGGAACCGGACCTACCGTTCGCTCAACCCGATCGGCGAACCGATGCTGGGCAAACGCGGCCTGTATCCGCAGACCGGCGGCGCAATCAAGCAGAAGGCGGTCGATTCGCTTACCCCCCACCACGAGCGGCGTTACAACCTCGATGCAGGCAACATCCTATACGGTAACGAGCTGGATGCCATTCGCTGGCTGCTGTTCCACGCGGACGGCGAAACTTCCCTGCTCGAGATCGCCGAAAAGACCGGCCTGCCAATGCGCCAGCTTTCCGAGGTGGCAGAAAAACTGGTCCAACAAAGGCTGCTCGAAGAGATTGATTCATCCCAGAACACAAGGTAAAAAAATGTATGAGATTCTGGAAGTCTGTCTGGCAAGTGTCCGCGATCTGTACGAGTACCACCAGAAGGGGATCTACGGGACAAACTTCGACAATCTGAAGGGCGTCCAATATCCCTGGGTGCTTAGCAACCATGCCTGGAGGCAGGGCGAGAAAGTCCTGGATGTCGGGGCGGCCTATTCGCCGTTGCCTCTCCATATTCAAGAGACATACGGCTGCGAGGTCTGGGGCGTGGATGATTTCGGATTGGGCAGCAACGAGCCGTATTGGACCCGCAGCCAGTCTCCCCAGGAATATATCGCTGCACACCCGCAGATAAAATATGTGCTCGAACGGCTGGGGGATCCCGGGAGGTCCACCCTCCCGGAGGGTGCCTTCGACCTGGTCTACAGCGCCTCGACTCTGGAGCATATTCCCGGCGATCGGCTGCCCGCCGCCTGGAAGCATATGGACCAATTGCTCAGACCCGGCGGTGAAATGCTGCATGCCGTGGACATTCCCTTCCCCTCGAACTTCGGCGTCCCGGGCATGGCGAAAGTGTGGCTGATGGATTGGTTCTTTGCCATCATGCCTCGTCATTTAAAGACCAAGCATTATCTCATCAGCCCAAAAACTTACGCCCGCCTCGCCTTCCAGGCAATCGGAGTACATTTCAAGCCCGGGAAAAATCTTTCCATGCTGAACATGGCACTCAACCCGGATGTATTCGTGGAAGGCTATCAACACGGATATCACCGAATCGTCAAAGACGGCAATAAGAATTACCGCTTCGAGCGGAAAGGCTCATTGAACATTCACCTCAGAAAACTCGGGTGATCAGCTCTGCTGCCCTGGACTTGTCTGGCGAGGATTTCATGAGAAAAATAAAAATCCCGATCTTTTCGCAGATTCTTGATGCCTGGTGGATTATCGTTCCTCTGCTCCTCACGGCGGCGATCATGATCCCACGCCTTCTTTCTCCACACTTCAACTTCGAGGATGACGGGAAATCCCTCCAGATCGCCAGCCAGCTGATCGCTGGAAAATTCGATTCAATTCTGGTGGACTTTACCGGCCGCTTCCGGCCTCTCTACTGGTTAGGATTCGTCCCCCTGTATCTCATCGGCGGCAAGGATCCATTCTGGTATTTTCTGTCGAACACCCTGCTCTTCGCGGCCATTACTGCCTGTCTCATTTACCTGGTTAGAATGAACGGGGGAACAAAATTCCAGGCCGGATTAACCGGCGTGTTGTTTACCTTATCCGGTCCGGCCATCGAGTCCTTTTACACCGTGTCCAAACCCGAACCTGCCCAATTGTTATGGCTACTGGTTTCTTTGGTCTTGGGCATGGGGATTTTTCGAAGGAAACGGCGCCAGAAAGTCATCGTCTTTCTCCTGATGGTCCTGGTCATCCTGGCTGCTTTTCTCATCAAGGAAACCACCCTGGTGATTGTACCAATCAGCATCGGCTGGCTGGTGCTCATCTCTCTGTTCAACCGCAGGCAGATGCCGGCGATTTATCCGGCAGCATTTTACGCCGCAGCCAGCCTCACCGCCGGTGTTATTTTCACCCTCCTCGAGACCCACTTCCTGGGCAGCCTGACCGGACATGGCTACGGCGGGCATTACACGCTGACCCTCGGGTTTATGTTCTTCATGTCATTTGCCTGGGCGGGCTGGTTGATTTGTGATTTTCTCGGTGCAGCATTCTGCCTGCTCCTTCTGATCGTTGTGTATCCCCAAATTCAAAAAACGATCGAGCGCGGGCTGCTGCTCGCTGCCGCGGTCTGGATGGCCGGCTGGATCGTCGTCTTCCTGCCCTGGGACCGCACCCTGGAATATTACCTGCTCCCGTTTGCTGTCGGTTCCAGCCTCTTCTGCGGGGTGATCCTGGGAGAAGCCTTGAGCATCCTAAAAAAAACAGGGACCGTTAAAAAAACTATCGCCGCCGCCCTGCTGGCAGGAACTGGGCTCTTCACCCTGATTACCTTGTTCAATAATTATTCCAATGCACGAGTGCAGCTGGTGATGGACCAACAAGAAGCCAGGCTGATGAATTTCCTGACCCTTCACACGACCGATCAAGACCTTATCCTGGCCAACTTCGATGCCAACAGCACATTCTTTTCGCTTGGGCGGATCCTGATGGAAACTGCCGGCGGGCGGCCGAACATCAATCTGCAGCCATTCCAGTTTGAGACCGCCGAACCAGGAATAACGCCCCAGATTTCCTATTACCTGGTGACCGCCGAGGTAAAGAATAGACCCCTCTTCGTCGTGCGAAGCCAGGCAGAAAACACAAAGGAAAACGGCGCGCTTTCCGGGATCCTGGGCCCATCCAACCGCGCCGTTTTCGTGACCCAGCAGAGTTTCCGCCTGCTTACCTTCAATCTAGTAAATCTGGTCTGCCCGTTAGTTAAAACCGGTTATATCCAGGATCTGTACTGCCACTTCCACATTCCCGTCATCGACACGCGCCTGTATACTTACGGTTGGCAGGTCTACCGGGTGGAGAACAGCGTTACCCATGACGCTCTTCCAGCTGTTTTCCACGATGGGACATGGAAAATCCAGATGGAGGATGGAAATGTCAAGACCCTCCAGTTCGGCAGGCCCGGCGACCGGGCCCTGTCCGGGGATTGGACCAGCAGCGGGACAACGGGGATCGGCCTGTTCGATCCGGCAACGCTGACCTGGAGCCTGGATAACAACCTGGACGGCCAGGCGGACACCACTTTCCAGCTGCGCGGGATGGTCGCCACGGACATTCCCCTCACCGGCGATTGGAACTGTGCTGGCAAGGACACTCCAGGATTCTTCCGTCCCTCCGACGGCTCCTGGCACTTCTGGACTTCAAACTATTCAGGACCGGAAGATCTGCCCATCCTGAAGGGCACCGAGTCCGGGGTCATTCCCCTGGTCGGGGATTGGAACGGGGACGGCTGCGATACGGTAGGTATTTACCGCCCGGCCAAGGGGGAAGTGAACCTAGAGAATACCCTGACCGCTGACCTGGCCGGGACCGACTTCTACGCTCCCAAAAACGACATCCCGGTCGCGGGTGATTGGGGCGGGACCGGGGTCGAGACACTGGCTTTCTTCCTAGATGGGAGCTGGACGCGCCTGTTCGCCAACTGTGGTTGTGTTCAAGACAATCCAGCCCAGCTTATTCAGTTCGGCCAGGCAGGCGACCAACCGCTTGCCGGAAAGTGGCTGCAGGGAAAATAACGGCACCATGAATTGCTCACTGGTGATACGTGCTTACAATGAAGAAAGACACATCGGCCGCCTGCTGGAGGGCGTTGGCCATCAGACAATCAGGGAGGTGGAGGTCATCCTCGTCGACTCCGGCTCAACTGATGCGACTGCCTCCATCTCCTCGCGCTACGGGGCGAAGCTGGTCCACATCCCCCCGGAGGAGTTCACCTTTGGGCGTTCCCTGAACTTGGGGCTTGCCGCGGCATCCTCTGATCTGGTCGCCATCGCCAGCGCCCATGTCTACCCGGTCTACCCTGACTGGCTGGAACGCCTGTTTGAACCCTTCGCCGATCCCCAGGTGGTGCTGACCTATGGAAAGCAGCGCGGCAATGAGAAATCCAGGTTCTCCGAGCAGCAGATCTATCTTCACTGGTATCCCGATCAATCGGACCCGCACCAAGTGCATCCATTCTGCAATAATGCCAACGCCGCCATCCGACGTTCCTACTGGGAGAAACACCCCTACGACGAGACCCTGACCGGGCTGGAGGACCTGGCCTGGGCCCGGACCGCCCTGGCAGAAGGTCTGACCCTGGCTTATGCAGCCGATGCCGAGATTGTCCATCTCCATGATGAGACACTGCGCGGCGTGGCCAACCGCTACCGGCGCGAGGCCATGGCCTTCAAGCGGCTGTATCCCGAGGCGCATTTCAGCCTGTATGACTTTCTCCGGATGACCTCGGCGAACGTCATCAGCGACCTGGGCCACGCTGCCCGGCAGCGCCTCTTCTGGAAGAGCGCCTTCAGCATTTTCTGGTACCGGACGATGCAGTTCTGGGGCACCTGGCAGGGTTACCGCCGCTCGCTGGAATGGAACTGGCAGCTGCGCAAGACCTTTTACTATCCGCGCGGCCTGGAACTCCAGGAGAAGAGCGCACCGCGCGAGGTCAAGCCGATTCGGTATAATGAATGAGTGAATTAAGGATCATGAAATCGAAACTGGTCTTTCGTCAGCTCGCCATTCTAGCCGCGGGACGGCTGGCCCTAGGGCTGCCCGCCAGCAGCCATCCGGGACGCTCCCATGGAACCAACCTGGACCGGTATGTTGCTCCCGGGTGCAATTTGCCTAAAACCGGCCGATATTCCGGGGGCATCTTCTCCGGGAGCGATGGGCACCAGCCGCCAGTCCATCCGCGTTTCCGCGCTGTTGGACCCCGGGTGTTCTCGGATATCAAATGGACCTTGCTGCAGGCCCAGGAGGGCGGCCGCTTTTGGATTCCACTCGAGCCACACCCGGCGCTCCTTGCCAGGCTGGCCTTCTTCAATCCAGATACGAAAGAGGTCAGACGAGCCGAGATGCGGTTTGAGTTTCTTTTTCACCATCCCGGCAGAGCGGCCCTCATTCCGCTTCAGGAACCATGCCATGCCTGCATCCGCATCTGAAAACCAGACGCTTGCCATCGTTATCCCGGTATATAACGAAGACGCCGGTCTCGAGAAATTCCACCACTCGCTGGTGGCGGTGATCGACACACTGCCTCAGCGCATCCGCGTCTACTACATCAACGACGGATCAAAGGATCACACCCAGGAAATTCTTTCCCGCATGGCGGAAGCAGATTCGCGTATAACCGTCGTGGAGCTGAGCCGCAACTTTGGCCACCAGGCCGCCCTGAGCGCCGGACTGAACCTGGCCGACTGCGATGTGGTCATTTCGATGGACGGGGATGGGCAAAACCCACCGGCATTGATCCCGCAGATGCTCAAACTCCACGAAAATGGATACGACATCGTCCTGATGCAGCGCCTGGACATGCTGAAAATGTCGCCCTTCAAGCATTTGACCTCGTCCGGGTTCTATTGGGTCATCAACCGTTTAAGCAGCACACCGGTCACGCCCGGCGCGGCAGATTTCCGTCTGATGAGCCGGAAGGCGGTCCAGGCACTGCAGCAGATGCCCGAGTACCACCGTTTCCTGCGCGGCATGGTCACCTGGATGGGATTCCGATCCGTCATCCTGCCCTATGAGTCGGTGGAACGACTGGCCGGGAAGTCCAAATACTCGCTCCGGAAGATGGTCAACCTGGCGCTGGATGCCATCTTCTCATTCTCGTTAATCCCGCTGTGGGTAGGATTGCTGACCGGCGGCTGCTTCTTCGCCCTGGCGGCCCTGGAAGCAATCTACGTGCTCAGCTTCTGGCTGACAGGCAGGCAGGGACAGCTGGTCCCCGGCTGGAGTTCACTGATCTTTGTCATCCTGATCGTCGGGGGGACGATCATGGTCAACCTGGGATTCATCGGAGTTTATGTAGGCTACATCTTCCAGGAAGTGAAACGCCGCCCGGTTTATCTGATCCGTTCCATGACTCCTCCGGCTGTCTCGGACGAGACCCCCTCACCGAGGAAAAAATAAACCATGTCCAAGTCCATTCAAAACCCCGGAACAGCGAACGCCTCATCCAAATCAATCAGCCGAATGGCAGCCTACACACCCGTGTTGATTGCTGTTCTGCTCATGCTGCCACGCCTGATTTCTGCTCAGTTCGGGTTGTTCGACGACGGTCGGATTCTAGTCACTGCGAATACGATTTCACACGGCACTTGGTACACTGGCGCAGACAGCCTTGAGGGCCGCTTCCGGCCGATACACTGGTTGTGGTTTACCCTTTCCTATTTGGTGGGCGGTAAGAACCCGTTCTGGTTTTACATTGCCAATACCCTGGCGTTGGCGATCATCGTCGCCGGCCTGATCCTCCTGGTGCACGCAAACGGAGGCAGCCCCTTCCAGGCTTGGATGGCCGGGATGGCATTCGTGCTCGCCGGTCCGGTAATCGAAAGTTTTTTCACACTTAAGGGCGAGGTCCTCCAGGCGACATTGATGGTGCTTTCACTCCTGTCAATCCTGCCTTACAGTCACGCAAAAACACGTCTAGGGAAAACCGGAGTGCTCGCCCTCACCACGGTCATGCTGCTCCTGGCCAACTTGACCAAGGAAACGACCATCGTGCTCATTCCAATCAGTCTGGCCTGGTACCTGCTGGCAAGGTTCTGGCCTCGCCAAGGAATGAGCACTGCCAAACGTGCCACCCATGGAGCTTACCTGCTCGCCAACCTGATTGCAGGTGGGATATTTTACCTCCTCCGCACAATCGTCCTTTCTCCCCAAATTCTAGCGGGAACATACTCGGGGCAGTATTCCTTTCAAATTAAACAGATTGCTGTATCCGTCCTGCGCTGGGCGGGTTGGCTGGTGCGTGATTTCATGTGGATCGTACCGTTGATTGCCGTGGCAATCATCCTCTGGATTCTTCGCCGCAGGCTGGCGGGTGGTTTCCTCCTGCTCGAAGCAATCCTCTGGATGGGAGCCTGGATCTGTATTTACCTGCCGTGGAATTTCATGTCAGAATATTACATGCTGCCATTTGCCCTGGCGGCAGCGGTATTCGCCTCCCAGCTGATCATCGAGCTAGCAGCCGCTTTTCGAGAGGTCGGATGGAAATCCTGGATGGCTATTGGAGGAGCGAGCCTGGCCCTCCTGCTGCTGGCAGGGAATTTATTCAACAACCTCACCAATGCCCGGGTCCAGTTGGCGGTCGATTCCACCAATGCTGCCATGATGGCGTACCTGGTCAAGCACACTGCTCCTGGCAGTACCGTCCTGATCAACATCCAGACACAGAATGAATATGTCGTCGAGATGGAAACCCAGCTGGGAAATGTTTACGATCGGCCTGACCTCAAGATCTCACTCTTCCGTTCGGGGTCCTCCCCTGATCAAAATGCTGCGGGCATATACATCGTCGACCCCTTTGTCAAAAACCAGCCGCTGCTTACGGTGCGAATGGGTGTGATCGAGGATACACAGAACATGTGGAATGACAACCTGCAGGGCTACCTGCAAACCCATCCCGGGTGGCAAATTGTGTATTCCCCTTCGGATAGCTTCAAGCTTTCGGACATCAATTATCCTCGCCTTTTTTGTCCTTTCGTCAAAACGCGCGCCTTCTGCGCCACGCCGGTCCCCTCGGTAGATTTGCGCGAGTTCAGCTACGGTTGGACGATCTATAAATACGCTAATCCTTGAGAGCAGGCAATCCAGCCGCTCGCTGCCCGGTTGTCTTGCCTCTAATCAGGTCATCCTATGCCCAAAATCGTCGCCCTTGTCCCCATGCGCCACCACTCGCAGCGCGTACCAGGCAAGAACTATCGACCCCTTGCGGGAAAACCGCTCTATCAGCATATCCTCGCAAGCCTGAGTACAGTGCCTGAGATCGCCGAAATCGTCGTGGATACCGATTCGGAGCCGGTGATGGAGGGACTGCGTCAGAACTTTGCTTCGGTAAAGATCATCGAACGACCCGAATCGCTGCGTGCCGATACGATCTCAATGAACGAGATTTTGCTCTACGATACGTCCCAAATCGGAGCGGACTTTTACCTGCAAACCCACACTACCAACCCCCTGCTGAGATCCGGGAGTATTTCGCGGGCAATTCGGACCTTTCTGGCAGATTATCCCGCCCATGATTCGCTCTTCTCGGTAACACGCCTTCAGACCCGCTTGTGGGACCGGGATGGCCACCCGCTTAACCACGACCCTGCAAAGTTAATCCAGACCCAGGATCTTCCTCCGGTGTACGAGGAAAATTCCTGTATTTATCTCTTTACCCGGAAAAATCTGCTCAAACGCCACAGCCGCCTGGGCGAATGCCCGCTTATGTTCGAGATTGACCCGGAGGAGGCCTGGGACATCGACGAGGAACTCGACTTTGCCATCGTCGAATTTCTGATGTCGCATAAAAAGGAATGACCATGAACAACAAGAAACGTCTGGAAATCGCCGCGGATTTGTTGCTCCTCGTCGTAGTTTTCTGGGTCGTGCGCTACTGGCACAGCCCGCATTTCGGGTTGTATGAAGATGACCTGACCATCATCCCCGATGCGGTCGCACGAACTTTTTCTTCATTGATAGGCTATATTTTTTCTTACATTATTCATCTCTATGGCCATGCAAGGCCGCTTTCCGATAGCGCCATCTACTTGTTCTCGTGGGTCGGCTGGCGCATGGCCGGAATGTGGGGAATGTATCTTATCGGCTACCTCATCACCGGGGTGAACATTGCCCTCTTTTACTGGTTGATGCGCCGAATCGCAAACCGTCCATTTGCTATTCTCGCCGGGCTCGGCTATATTCTCTACGCGGCCGATACCACCCAGGCCTATTTGACGCACTCCCTCGGCTTGCAGCCTTCTATCCTGCTCATCTTCCTCGCGATCCACAGTTACCTGTCAAACAGGCGCCTCCTGGCCTACCTGCTTGCCTTTGTGGTGCTGTTCAGCTACGAAGTGCCATTCTTGCTCTTCCTGGTCGCACCTTTGCTCAAAAAGTCCTGGAACAAGCCCCTCCTTAAGGAAGTGCTCTGGCATGCGGCTATCCTGGCTGTGATGGTCATCGGGATCTATCTATTCAGATCCTTTATCGGAGAACAGAGGGTGACCAGCATCGGATTGAAAGATTTAATCCTGACCCCGCCGCTCCACGCGATCGAGGGACCCCTGGTGAGCCTGGGAATGTTTGCCTACCGGCCGTACCAGGCAATCAAAGCGCTCAATCTCGAAATTGCCCTTGTCGTCCTGGCCGCATTTGGCGTTTTCATCTGGATTCTTTTCCGGCTGCCGGAGATCACACGGATAAAACTGGGAGCCGTCTGGCAGGGAATGAAAGATCCGGCTCTACGGGGCGCTTTGCCGGAGGAAATCAAATTGCTTGGGCGCATGAGCGTTGTCGGCCTGCTCATGCTGGCCATGGCCTATCCGCTTACTTATACTGTCCGGGCCTATGCGATCAGCGGTCGGGATACGCGTGTCCATGCTGCTGGGGTGGCCGGGGCGGCCGTGCTGGTCGCCTCATTCTCTTTATTCTTAATCTATCTAGCCAACGGAAGCAATTGGCGCAAGCTTGTAAACGTACTCGTCGCACTGGAACTGGCGCTCTTGGCAGGCTACGGTTTCGTCATCCAGCAGGATTACGTCAACGCCTGGCAGTACCAGCGGCAGTTTTGGACCGAGCTTTTACCCCTCATCCCTGACGCCGGGAATGGGACGGTCGTCTTAGTGGACCCGGCTGCCCTGCATGACACCCGCCAGATCGGGGCAAATTACTGGAATCTGCCCCGTGTTCTCTACCAGATCTACACCTTCCCGGAAAATGTAAAATTGGTTCCGGTTGTCCATCGGTTGGAAGCTGGCTGGCAAAATACGCTCGTCGGTCCGGACGGCCGGTTCCAAGTCAACGCCGTCACAACATACTCCGTACCGGATTATTACGGCGCGTTCGATCCCCGGCAGATCATCCTCATCCAGGCCGAGAGCGGGCATCTCGTTCGGCGGGAAACAATCACCCTGAACGGGCAGGTATATTCACTCAAGCCGGTTTCTGCGCCAATCCTGCCCACCCTTCCCCATGGTTTTCTCTACGACCGGATGATCATTCAGCCTTGACCGGATAACAAGACAATATAGGTTTCCAAAAGGATGTGTATGAAAAAATATATCTATTATCCCTGGTACCCTTTCCTGCTTGCCGCTTATCCTGTACTGGCCCTGTTTTCCCACAACCTGGGCCAGGTTAAATCAACCGTCATGATCCAACCGTTGGTCCTGTCCGTTCTCACCAGTTTGCTGCTTTTCCTCCTTTTCCGCGTGATCTACCGGCGTTGGCATCGGGCAGCCTTCATTGTTTTGGTCTGGATCATCCTGTTTTACAGCTACGGTCAGATCTACGACCAGATTTGGGCACGGTGGAAAAGCGCCCACCTGGGCACTTGGCTGGTCGGGCTCTGGGTCGCTTTGGCAATCCTGGCCCTGATCCTTGCCGGGCTGCGCAGGGTGGCATTCGAGAAAGCCGCCCCCGCCCTGAACGTTTTCTGCCTGATCCTGCTGCTCTACCCGGCCAGCCTGGCGCTGGATTGGTCAATTCTTTCTCAGCGCCACTCCCCGGCGAAGAATGCACCGCTTGAAATCCTGCATGCCCCGCCGGGACAAACCCCACCGGATATCTACTACTTCATCCTGGACTCATACGGGAGCGCCAGTCTGCTCCAACAGGCGTATGGGTATGACAACACCCCATTCATCCAGAGCCTGCAGAATTCGGGCTTTTATGTGGCTTCCTGCAGCCAGAGCAACTACGTCCGCACCGAAATCTCGGTGGGCTCTTCGCTCAACATGCAGTACCTGCAGGATCTGGATCCCGCTTTGACTGCCAAGAACCTCGACCAGGCACCAATCTGGGGCGACATGCGCTACAATGCCGTCAGTCTGGACCTGAAAACGGCCGGCTATAAAACGGTCGCCTTTGCCACTGGCTTCGCCTGGAGCGAATTTGACAACTCGGACGTATTCATCGCATCCCCACCGTCCCTGCTCAAGCTGAACGAGTTCGATACCCTGCTGTTGAGCTCCACCGCCCTGCGTCCCCTGGATGGTCCGAATTTACTCGACCTGGCCCAGATCGCGGGCGAACGTGACCGGGAACGCACCCAGCTGATCTTCAACAGCATGGACCGGCTGGCGGCCATGCCGGGTCCGAAGTTCGTCTTCATCCACGTCATTGCTCCGCATCCGCCCTTCGTCTTCGGCCCGGACGGTTCAACTGTCGACCCGGGCCTTTTCCTGAACGCGGCGGGGCAGTACACAGCGGACAAATACGCCCAAGGCTATCAAAACATGGTCACTTTCCTCAATAAAAAAGTGGAATCTGCCGTCGCCACGCTGATCACCAAATCGGCCACGCCGCCGGTGATCATCCTGCAGGGCGATCACGGCCCCTGGCTGCAGACGGGCAGCGATTCGTTCAGGATTCTCAATGCGTACTACCTGCCAGGCCATGAGGATCGGCTCTATCCGACTATTTCACCCGTCAATACCTTCCGCCTCATCCTGGACAGTTACCTGGGTGCGGACTATCCGCTGCTGCAGGATATCACCTATTACTCCCCCATCCCGAATATCTATCAGTTCACACCCGTACCTAATCCATGCAAGGTTCCCTAGGAAATTTATGCCCACTGTTCTTCTCTCCGCTCCTTATATGCTTCCCCTGCTTGACCGGTTCCGACCGGTTTTCCAAAGCTACCGGCTGGAATTGATCACGCCTCTCGTCCGCGAGCGGCTCGAGGAGGCCGACCTCCTGGAATATGCCGGGCAGTTTGACGGCGCGATTTGCGGCGACGACCGCTTTACTGCCCGGGTTCTGGAGGAGTGCGCGCCGCGCCTGAAGGTCATCTCCAAGTGGGGCACCGGGATCGACTCGATCGACAGCGAATGCGCCGCTCGGCTCGGGATTCGCGTCTGCCGCACTCCAAACGCCTTCACCCTGCCGGTCGCCGATTCGGTCCTGGGCTACCTGCTCGCCTTCGCCCGACGCCAGCCCTGGCTGGACCGGGCCATGAAAGCCGGGGAATGGGACAAACTTCCCGGACGGGCGCTGCACGAATGCACGCTGGGCGTGGTCGGTGTGGGCGCCATAGGCAAAACCGTCATCCGCCGGGCGCGCGCTTTTGGGATGAAAGTCCTGGGTAACGACATCCTCGAGATCGACCATGTCTTCCTGGCCGAGACCGGCGTGGAGATGGCCACGCTGGACGACCTGCTGGCGTTCTCTGATTTCGTCTCGGTGAACTGTGACTTGAACCCGACCAGCTACCACCTGATCAACAGCCAGACGCTGGGCCGGATGCGCCCGACCGCAGTGCTGATCAATACTGCCCGGGGTGCCCTCGTGGAAGAGGCTGCCCTGATTGCCGCATTGAATAAAGGTACAATTGGCGGGGCAGCCCTGGATGTATTCGAAGTGGAACCACTGCCCCTCGATAGCCCCCTGCGAAAGATGGAAAACGTCATGCTCGCTCCCCATAATTCCAACTCCAGCCCTACAGCCTGGGAGCGGGTGCACTGGAACACCATCCGCAACCTGCTCGAAGGGTTGGGCCTCCCAACCGCTGGATTGGAACAACAATGACCACGAAAAAAACAACCCGAACTGTCCTGATCACGGGCGCCTCCGGTGGGATCGGCCGCGCCACGGTCCATTTTTTTGCGGAATCCGGCTGGCGTGTCATTGGCTTGGACCGGGCCGCGTTCGGTGAAAGTTTTCCGGAGAATGGCCTGTTCATTCACTCCGACATATCCCATCCGGAAGCCCTGGAAGCCATCTTCGCTGAGGTGACCAGTTTCACTGGCCAACTGGAGGCCCTGGTCAGCAACGCCGCCGTACAGGTTGCCAAACCGCTTATCGAAACGACCGTCGAGGAATGGGACATGGTGATTGCCAACAACCTGCGTCCGGCCTTCCTGCTCGCCAAGCTGACTTACCCCTTGTTTAAAGCCTCCGGCGGGGGAGCGATTGTCAATGTCTCATCGGTCCACGCCGTACAGACTTCGGCCAACATTGCCGCTTATGCTGCCAGCAAGGGCGGCCTGCTGGCCCTGACGCGTGCCATGGCGATCGAATTTGCCAAGGACAACATCCGCGTCAACGCCATCCTGCCTGGGGCAGTGGATACGCCCATGCTGCGCAGCGGGCTGAACCGCGGCCACCTCCAAGGGGAGGACATCACCTCCCGCCTGGACAACCTTGCCCGCAGAACCGTCAACGGGCGCGTCGGCAGACCCGAAGAGATTGCACACGCTATTTACTTCCTGGCGGATGGAGACCAATCCTCCTTCATGACCGGCCAGGCCCTGATCGTCGACGGGGGTGCAACGGCCCGCTTGAGCACGGAATAGAGGCGCTCGTGTCGATTCTCATGCTGCTCACCCTGGCCGTCCTGGCGCTGATCCAATCTCTTGACCACCGACCGGACCAAACCCATCCCGTTCTGCGCGCCGCGCTGATCTGGGGCGGGATCATCGTCTTCTCCACCGAGCTGCTCTCGGTGGGCAAAGCCATCGATCAGCTCAGTTTGTCCCTGGTCTGGGCTCTCTGCCTGATGCTTTCGCTCGGCTGGCTGGGCTGGCAGCTGCGTCGCGGGAAACGCCTGCGGCCTCCTGCCAGGTTGTCCTTCGAATCTCCAGCTGAAGTGGTCCTGTTCGCCCTGACCGTGCTGGTTGTGGCCGGGACTCTCTTCGTGGCGATCAAGGTTCCCGTCCAGACCTATAATTCGCTCTCCTATCATCTTAGCCGGGTGGCCCACTGGGCTCAAAACCGCAGCGTGGCTATCTACCCGACCGGTATCGAACGCCAGAACATGATGGGGCCGATGGCTGAATACATCATCCTCCATTTTTATGTCCTGCAGCAAGGTGACCTGCTTGCCAACCTGGTCGACTGGCTGGCTTATCTTGGCTGTATTCTCGCCGCCGCGCACCTGGCCGCCCGGATGGGGGGAGGCAGGCGTGCCCAGTTGCTAGCAGCTGTATTTGCCGCCAGCGTGCCGATGGCGATTGCCCAGGCCTCCAGTTCGATGACTGACATCGTCGTAGCGTTCTGGAGTTTGTGCGGGATCGCTGAGATCATCACCGCCCTGGCGACCCGCCAGGCTACCTGGCGCAACTGGCTGTATCTGGCTGGAGCAGCAGGTCTAGCCGTCCTTACCAAATCAACTGCTCTCGCCTTCGTCCTGCCTTTCCTGCTTTGGTTCGGGATATGGGCCCTGGCCACTCAAGGCTTGCGCTCGACCGCCATTCGCATCCTGCCCTTCCTGGCTATCGTGGTAGCCATCAATTCGTTTTTCTGGGTGCGCAACACCCGGGTCTTCGGCACGCCGCTCGGTTCGCCCTCGCTCCTTGATCTGCACGCCAACAAAATCATCACACCCGGCGTTCTCTTTTCCAACACCATCCGGAACATCGGCCTGAATATCGGGACACCCAGTATCCAGGTAAACCATTTTATCCTCGCCGTCATTTCCAAGCTGCACCGCATTCTAGGAATGAACTTCAAGGACCCCCGCACTACCTACAACGGCGTGTATTCCATCACGAATCAGGTCCTGATGGAAGACCGGACAGGCAATCCCGTCCATTTGCTTTTCATCGGCATCGCCGCGGGAATTGCCCTTTTTTCCAAAAAAATGACGGGCCGGGTGCGCGGCTACGCCCTGGCGGCGGTTGTCACCTTCCTGCTCTTTTCCATTGGAAATACTGTCCAGGTTTTTGGCAACCGCCTGCTCATCCCTTTTTTCATGCTTTCTGCTCCGCTTGTCGGGTGGATCATCGCCCGCTGGCGAGGCTGGGTGAGCATCCCTGCCGGCTACCTGTTGCTCCTGGCCGGCCTCCCCTGGCTGCTCTCACTCCAATCGCGACCCATCCTCCCGATCCCCGGACAAACGATCGCTAAGAGCATTCTGAACATGTCGCGGCTGGACTTATATTTCACCAATGTCGGCAGCCTGTCATCGGAACAGACCCGGGCGGTAAAAGACATAAAGGCAGCCGGCTGTACGGATGTCGGCATGATGCTCGGGGGGGACGACCCGGAATATTTGTGGTGGGTGCTCCTGGGTGCGCCAAGAGAGCAGCTCCGCATCGAGTGGCTGGTCAAGGGAACGCCGTCCGACCAGTTCGCTGACCCCGGTTTCAAGCCGTGCGCGGTCGTCTGCACCTCCTGTCCCGGGGATTGGAAAACTGCCTTCGGCATCCCGCTGGATTTCCAGTCGGGAAACCTGCGTCTGTTCCTGGAGCCTCCCCACTAAAACACGGGGCAGCCATGCGCCAAGAGCTTAAAAAAATTACGCCTGGCCCACTGTGGAAGCTCGCCTCGGCGCTGTACTGGGGATACCATAACCGGGGCCGGCACAGCCTGGCGCGGACCTTCAGCCTGCGCTGGGCTGAAAGCCGGCACTCTCTGGAAACATTTCGGGATGCACATGCGGGTCAACGCTGCTTCATCTTGGGCAACGGGCCGTCGCTACGCCGGACCGACCTTTCCCGGCTGCGGGGTGAGTACACCTTCGGCCTGAACCGTATCTACCTGCTTTTCCCCGAGCTCGGCTTCCCAACCACCTATCTCGTCTCGGTCAACGATCTGGTACTGGAACAATGCGCCTCCGAAATAAAAAAACTGCAACTTCCCAAGTTCATCACCTGGCGCGCCCGGCACTCCTTCGCCGATGACCCGGGCACAATATTCATCGACACCGATTTCACCGGAGTGGAAAATTTTTCGGCGGCTGCCACCGGTCGTCTGTTCGAGGGGTTCACTGTCACCTATGTTGCCCTGCAGCTGGCTTTCTTTATGGGCTTCGCCGAAGCCATCCTGGTCGGTGTAGATCACAGTTTCGTGACCCAGGGGCAGGCCAATGCCATCGTGACCTCAGGCGGCGCCGACCCCAATCACTTCGCTCCGGATTACTTCGGCAAAGGCTTCCGCTGGCAACTTCCGGACCTGGAGGGGTCCGAACGGGCCTACTGCATGGCCCGGCAGGCCTATGAACGCGCCGGCCGGCGGGTGGTGGATGCAACGGTCGGTGGTAAACTTACCCTCTTTCCAAAAGTGAATTATTCTGATTTGTTCCCGAAGTAAACCGGACCCGGTATGCCGTCATTCTCACCGCCCCTCGTATCGATCGTCACACCCTCCTACAACCAGGCCTGCTATCTGGAACAAACCCTCCTTTCGGTTCTGGCACAGGATTACCCCAATATGGAGTACATCGTCGTGGACGGCAACTCCACGGACGGGAGCGTGGATATCATCCGCAGATATGCCCCCCGCCTGGCCTGGTGGGTTTCCGAACCTGACCGGGGGCAGGCGGAGGCCATCAACAAGGGGTTTGCCCACAGCTGCGGGGAGATTGTCGCCTGGATCAACTCCGACGATCTTTACTATCGCCCGGATGTGGTCCGCCATGCGGTCGAATTCCTGCAAGACCACCCGGAAGCCGGCATGGTCTACGGCGATGGCGTCATGGTCGACGGAAGCCTCAGGCTGCTGGACTGGCATCCGTACCGCCAGTATACGCTAAAAGACCTGCTCGCATTCAATGTCATCCTGCAGCCCAGCGTCTTCATGCGCCGCACCGCGCTGGAAGAAGCCGGTTTCCTGATCCCGGATTTCCACGGCATCCTGGACCACAGCCTGTGGATTCGCATTGCCGCACGCAGGCCCATTGTGCATTTTCCAGAATACTGGGCGGTCGAGCGAACCCATGAGGCCGCCAAGACCACTGCCCAGGCGACCATGTTCGTGGAGGAAGCTTTCCGCTTTATTCCGACCCTGGAGCACCAGCCG
This sequence comes from uncultured Chloroflexia bacterium, assembly GCA_963753465.1. Taxonomy (GTDB): domain Bacteria; phylum Chloroflexota; class Anaerolineae; order Anaerolineales; family Villigracilaceae; genus UBA877. Next base: position 822,607 of record CAVWCJ010000003.1, on the reverse strand, counting down.
CTTTTCGAACCGATCTTTAACGACAGCCTGCCAGAGATCAAAGCAGGTCTGCTGATTTTCGCCGGAAAACGCTACATCGACGCCGGCAAACCGCGCCAGGCACTCGGTTATTTCCGGCAGGCATATGCGTTTTCCCCCGTGGCAGTGAGAAAAGTGTGGTACAAAGTAATCCAGGCAGCTGGCGGCAGTCTCGGGCTGGCGAATGTCTTTTTACTCTACCGGCGGGCGCGGCGAGCCCTGCAACACGGCTCGCGCACACTGGTCGTTGATGCTCAGGGGCCTCACTGGAAGACCGGGGAGGAATACTGAATCCAACACCCGGAGTGTTTATCTTTATAATTGCACGGAGTAAGATATGCCAGAACCGACACATGATCTGAAAAGTCAGTGGAGGCGGCTGATTTTCCCCTCTAAAGCCGGCCGCCCGTGGCTCCTCAACTTGTTCCTTGTCTTTGGAATCGCCGCTTTCGGCTTAGCCCTGGCCCTCTACGCCTACCTCGGGTTCTTTTCCCGCTATTACGCCGATGATTATTGCCTGACCAGCAGCTTTCTTACCGAGGGATTCTGGAAATCCCAAATCGGACTTTACCTCGGCTGGTCCAACCGGTTTGCGGTTGCCTTCATTGTGAATTTATCGGAATATCTTGGCCGTTCAGCGATCCGGGTCTGGCCCGCCTTCGTCATCGTCGCCTGGGTGGCCGCCCTGACCTGGGCGCTCGTTCAGGCCGCCCGTTATTCACGGCTGTTCGTATCCGTCTGGACAGCCCTGGTCTTCGCCGAAGCACTCGTTTTTTTCACCCTTTTGGAGGCCCCCCAGCTGTATCAGTCTCTCTACTGGCGGGTCGGTCTGGTCACGTACACACTGCCCTTGGTTCTCCTGACCGTTCTAATCGGCTTCATTTTTAATCGCATTCGGAAGACGACTGCCAGGCGCGTCTCGTGGGGGGGGCCCGTCGTCTGTGTGCTTCTGGCTTTCTTCGCAGGAGGCTTCTCGGAAACATACGTGGCACTTCAGACTGCCCTGCTGGGGCTGGCCCTGGCAGGGATCTGGCTCGGAGTGAAATCCCCAGCAAAACGCACCTGGCTCATTTTCGTGGGGGTGGCGCTGATCGGCTCACTGCTGGCTCTCCTTGTGGTCATCTTCTCTCCTGGAAATGCCGTGCGCCTGTCCGCAATACCGTCCAGCCGGCCGCATCTCACCTCCCTGATCCGCATGGCCGTATCCAGCGCGGCCTTATTTATATATATTTCGCTGAAGGATTATTCCTTCCAAAATTTGCTCACCCTGGTGCTGCCCCTGGGGATCACCTACGCCCTCTATGCTCAGGAAGACAGTCTGCCGAGGATACGTCCCTCCTCCCTTACACTGGCCGTGTTTCTTGTTCCAGTGGTAAGCTATGTGTTGATCCTGGCGGTGTGCGCACCCAGCGCTTATGCCGAGTCAGCTTATCCTGAAGCGCGCACGCTGATCGAGGCGCGTTTTATAATGACCGCCACAATCCTGGCCGAGGGGGCTCTGATCGGAATGGGCTTCAGCCAGCTGCACCAGTGGGCGAATGAACCGGTCCCGCTGTTCCTGCAGTTATTTCCCGCTTTGCTTTTCCTGGCGGTATGCTTTTACCCTGTGTATGATGCGCGCAAATCCTATGCCCAGATTCCGGTCTATCACGCCCGGGCAGAGGTATGGGATGCGCGTGCCGCGGTGATCCATACGAGCCTCCAGAAAGGCATTACGAATATTAACATCCACGACAGCCTGGCCAGGAGCTTTGATGATTTCAGCGGACTGCTGGAAATCGGGTCGGACCCGCATTTCTGGATCAACCAGTGCGCGGCCAGTTTCTTTGGAGTCCATCACCTCGCCATCAACCAGCCTCCCCCCTAACCTGAAATCCTGAATGAGGCACATCTCAATGAATCGCAAAAAAATCACGATGATCCTCCTGGCCGTTCTGGTCACGCTGGTGGCATTAGGGTTCCTTGCGGCCGCCTTTCAATCCTATGGAACGTTGAAATCCATTGCCGATGCCGTGAAGAGCAATGGTAACTTCAAATCACTCAAAGAGAGTAATGTCCTCATTTTCAAAATCCTGTTGGGATCCGCCGGGTTGGTGCTGCTAGGGCTTGCCTATCTGATCGGATTTGGCCACCTCCAGGAGGTCAGGGACTGGCTTGGCCGACTTTGGCTCGATTTCATCCACTTTATGAAGGCGCTCAAACCAACCAAAGCCGATGCAGTCCCATTATCCATCCTCCTGCTGATCATCCTGATCGCTGCCATTTTCCGCCTGGCCCCCATCTACGATGGGATGACTCACGATGAGGCGTACACCTTTGTCGTCTTCGGCTCCGGATCGCTTTTCAACACCATCACCAATTATGCTCTCCCCAACAACCACGTCCTCAATTCGATCCTGGTCTTCATTTCAACCCATTTGTTTGGCATCCAGCCCTGGACAGTCCGCCTTCCGGCCCTGGTAGCAGGTTTATTGATCCTTCCCGCCTGTTACGCGGTGGCCAAAGCGATCTACGACCCTTTCACTGGCTTGGCAAGCGCTCTGCTCGTCGCCATCCTTCCCGGAGCGATCCTGTATTCCAGCACGGCGCGCGGCTACAGCCTGGTAGCGCTGGCCACCCTGCTGAGCTTGTGGCTGGCAAACTATCTGCGCGGGAACAAGAACTTATTTGCCTGGTTCCTGCTGGTCCTTTTTTCTGCACTGGGCTTCTACAGTGTGCCGGTGATGCTGTTTCCCTTCGGCATGGTGTTCGCCTGGCTCTTTTTGGAAAACCTAGTCTCAGACCCAGGCCCGTATCGTTCGAAGCTCATCTTTCTCGGGTATTGGCTCTCAGCCGGGATCGGCAGCGCCATCCTGGTGCTCCTGCTTTACACACCGATTTTCATCTACACCGGTGCCGACAAAGTCTTTGCCAACCATTGGGTGACCCCTGAGGCCTGGGACGGCTATATTGCTTCAATCCCTGCCCACCTCGCGGCTGCCTGGCAGGAATGGACCACGGGACTGCCGATCGTCTTGATCCTCCTGATCGCTGCGGGATTCGTCCTTGGCCTGGTCTTTCACCGGCGGATCGCTCACCAGCGCTTTCCTCTTCAGCTCGCAGCATTCCTATGGCTTGCCGCGCTGCTCCTGGTTCAGCGGCCAATTGGCGTACAAAAAATATGGGCCTTCCTGCAGGCTCCCTTTATGATCTGGGCTGCCGCGGGGATCACCGGACTGCTCAAAGACGTAAAAGTGAAGATTGCGCGCGGCATATCTCTGGCCGCAGTCGTGGTTGGCATTGCGTTGGTGATCGCCCTGGCCGGGGCTGTCCAGATCGTGCCAACCATCCCCGCCAGATGGGCTGGGAAGGGGCCAGCGGAAAAGACCGTTCTGTTCATCAAAGATCAGCTCCACCCGCAGGATTTGATCATCATCGATTCCCCCTTCGACGCAGCGGTATGGTATTATTCCCGCCAGTACGGCATCCCTGACCCCCGCTTCGACAAGCGGCGCCCATTCGACCGTCTGCTCGTGATCGTCGACCACAGAGACCAGACATTGGAGTTTGTCCTCCAGGACCGGGGGCCGGACCTCTCCCTGGTCGATGCGGCCTCCGCGCATATCATCATGAATTACCAATACCTGGACACCTATGAAGTGCCTCATCATTAAAAAGTTCTAAGCCATGCTTGTCTCCATTATCACTCCCTCCCTTAACCAGGCCAGTTTCCTCGAAGCTACCCTGCTTTCCGTCATCGAACAGGATTACCCTGAAATCGAATACCTCCTGGTCGATGGCGGCTCCACCGACGGGAGCCTTGAGATTATTAAAAATATGCTGACCGGTTCGCCTGGTGGGTTTCCGAGCCGGATAAAGGCCATGCCGATGCGCTGAACAAGGGTTTCGCCCACGCACACGGCCAGGTATACGCCTGGTTAAACTCGGACGACACCTATTACCCCGGAGCCGTCTCAGAGGCGGTTGCGTCCCTGCAGGCCCATCCGGAGGCGGGCATGGTGTACGGGAATGCGGACCTGACGGATAAGGACGGGAGGATTATCGGCCGCTTCGCCTCGCGGCAAACGGACTACAGGCGTTTACTGCGTGGCTCGGTCCACATCCCACAAGCCACGACTTTTTACCGGGCAGATTTATGGAGGCAGCTCGGTTCGCTGGATCTCAGCCTTTTCTTTGGTTTCGACTACGATCTATGGGTCCGTTTCTCGAAAATATCCCGCCTGCAGTATATCCCAAGGACCTGGGCAACTTTCCGGTTGCATGGGGAGGGTAAATCGATCCGGAATGACGACCGCTGTTACCCCGACATGATCCGGGTCTACCAGCGCGAAATGGGCAGGCGGTGGTCCTGGCTGGCGCTCAAGGCAAAGCTCCGCCCGGTGGTGTATACCTGGCTGCCCCTGCGCCTCCGCCTGGGCTTGCGCAGGATCCTTCCCTGAAGTTGGGGCACACGGAAAAATCGATGAAGTATCCAGTATCGCAGACTGTTTGGATGCAAGCCGGGAAGATCCCCCAAACCATATCAGTCCCATGACAGTTTGCGGAATCGTGTGCCCAATTCCTCTTTTTGGATTATCATATTAACGTGCGTACCTCCGATTCACCTTATACGGCTGACTGGTTTGTCGTTTCCCTGCGCTGGCTGACGCTGCTGGGATTGACCATCGCATTGTCGATCGCCGGCAAGCTCATCCTGCCGGTTAACTTGCTTCTCCTGGGGCTGGCTGGCTGGAACCTCCTGCTCTCGCTCCTGGCTGGGATCAACATCCGGCTGCCGCGCCATCGCGAGATCAGTCTGGGCGTGGATTTGCTGGTTACCAGCCTGTATTTCAGCCTGACGGGCGGCTTCAGCAGCCCCGCCTCATGGATCGGGATCTTACCGCTCATTACAGCAGCCCTCTACTTCGAGATCACGGGGGCCCTGATTGCCGGCATCCTCGTTGACATCCTGCAGGTCGTAGTCACCCTCCTGCAGATGCACTCGATTAAAACCCTGCTCTTCACCCTGATTGCCTCCGTGGTGACTCTCCTGGTCGCCAGCGGGCTCGGATTTCTCAGCAACCGCCTCATCCACGTCATCCGTCGAAATCGCCATGCGCAGCTGGAAGCCCAGCAGAAAAAGCAGCGCCAGGAGAACGAGCGGATGCGCACTATCTACAGCCTGACCACCACACTGGCGGGTACACTCAATTACCAACGCGTGCTCAATTCCGCCCTGGACATCAGCCAGAAAGCCCTGAACACTGATGCGGATGCCGAATTGGATGACCGCCTGGTCAGTGCCGTGTTCCTGTTCTCGAAAGATGAGAAGCTCGAAGTCGGCTCGGCGCGCCGCTTCACCCCCGCTGACATGCGCGTAGTACTGACCGGCCACGAGGGGATTGTCGCCCGCACCCTGGACGAAGACAAGGCCTACCTGCTCGAGGATGTCCGCTCCGACCCCGAGCTCGCTCGCATCATTGCCCTGGGGAAATGCCGGGTAGTCTACTGCTTTCCACTGCGCAGCGGATTCAACGCCTACGGCGTGTTTTTGTTTGGCCATCCCGAACCTGATTATTTCACCTCCGAACGGCGTGAGATCCTGGACATCCTCAGCCGCCAGGCAGTCATCGCCATCCAGAACGCCCGCCTCTACCAGGATCTGGTAGACGAGCGTGACCGTATGATCGAGGTCCAGGAAGAGGCCCGCAAGAAGCTGGCGCGCGACTTGCACGATGGCCCAACACAATCCGTCTCAGCAATCGCCATGCGGGTTAATATGGCCCGGCGTATGCTTGAGACCGATCCTCAGTCAACGGGCGAAGAACTGGGACGCATCGAGGAGCTGACCCGCCGCACGACAAAGGAAATTCGTCACATGCTCTTTACCCTGCGCCCGCTGGTGCTCGAATCGCAGGGATTGACCGCCGCCCTGCAGGCCATGGCCAGCAAAACGAAAGAGGTCTACAACCAGGAAGTCAGTGTCAGTGTGGACGAGGGCGTTCTGAAAAACCTGGAGATGGGCAAGCAGGGCGTTGTTTTTTACATCGTCGAAGAGGCCGTCGGCAACGCCCGCAAGCACGCCAAGGCGTCCCACATCTGGGTGAATCTGCGGCCGCTCGACGAAGGCATAGCCCTGCTGGAGATCAAGGATGATGGTGTTGGCTTCGATGTGGCCGCCGTCAACCGGGCCTACGACCAGCGCGGTAGTCTGGGCATGGTCAACCTGCGGGAACGCAGCGAGTTGGTCAACGGGGTGCTCGATATCCAGTCTGCTTCGGGAAAAGGCACCCGGGTACAGGTTTTCATCCCCCTGACCGAAGACGCCGCCGACCGCCTCCATCACCTAGCCGCCAAACGATAATCCCTTAAACTAAAAATGCCTGTTGCCGCCAAATTGCATTATTTCCTGCATGAGGGGGGCACATATTCCAGACCTGCGGTCGTTCTGATCCATGGGGAGGCAGGGGATCACCTTTCCTGGCCTTCGGAATTGCGCCGTCTGTCCGGTTTCCTGACCTATACCCTCGACCTGCCAGGCCACGGCAAGTCGGAAGGGCCGGGGTTGCAATCCATCAACGACTACTCCAGCCGCATTCTCAATTTCCTGAACGAAGTCGGGTTATCCTCCCCCATACTCGTTGGGCATGGGATGGGGGGGGCAATCGCCCTGACCGTGGCGAGCGAACATGCCACCCGGGTCAGCGGCATCGTCTTGGTTGCGAGCGGAGCCCGGCTGCCGATCGCCACAGCCATGCTGGAGAATGCGGCCAACCCCTCGACCTTCCCGTTCGCCCTGCAGGCATTGCACGCGGCAACAATCAGCTCACAGATGGAACCCCGATTAAAAGAATGGTCGCTGAAAAGGCTTTCAGCGATCCGTCCCACACTCCTGCATGGTGACCTTCTGGCCTGTGATGCTTTTGACCTGACCGACCGGCTCGAAAGCCTCCGTATTCCCATCCTGATCATCTGCGGAACCGAGGACAAGTTTACCCCTCTGCGCTATTCAGAAAACCTGGCCCACACCTGCCAGGGCGCTGCCCTGCAAACAATCGACGGCGCCGGACACTTGGTCATGCTGGAACAACCCCGCCGCGTGGTCGGTCTGCTGAATGTCTTCCTTGCCAGCCTCCCCTCCAGAGGCTGAGGTGACACCTGCCTCCCTTTTCGATCCGCCATTCACAACCACTGCTTCCTTCCCAATATTTCTTCCAGGATCGGAATGGCATTTTTCACCGCCCGGGCCCGGTGGCTCAGGCGGTTTTTTTCATCCATCCCCAGCTCGGCCATCGTCCGCCCAAGGTCAGGCAGGAGGAAGATCGGGTCGTAGCCGAAGCCGTTGCTGCCGCGCTCTTCTGGGATGATCTCCCCCTCACAGCGACCCTCCGTTAGACGGATTTCTCCAGAGGGGAGGGCGACGGCAATGGTCGCCCGGAAGCATGCCCCCCACGGGCGCGGCCTGCCGGCCAACTGCCCGAGCAGGGTGCGACGCCGGTCAGCATCGCTCGCATCGGGCTGGGAGGCAAAGCGGTGAGAATACAGACCGGGTTGTCCTCCCAAGGCGTCCACCTCCAGGCCGGAATCATCCCCCAGAGAGACTAATCCACCAGCCCTGGCAAAAGCCAGGGCTTTTTTGGAGGCATTGTCCGCGTAAGTCCGGCCATCCTCAGTAACCTCGAGCTCGAGGCCCAGGTCAGCAGGAGTAAACAGTTCAATGCCAAGACCCTCCAGCAAGGCTTTCATCTCGGCGACTTTGCCCGGGTTGTTTGTGGCAAGGATAAGTTTTCGTCCAGCCACGGCATTATTCCGCATCGGGCACCCAGGTGGATCCACCCCTGGCGATGCGATCCAGCGCCCACACGGCATGCTCTGGTACCACACCTTCAGCCTTTTGGACCAGGTGCTCGAGGGCTGGGACCGCAGCCGGGTTGGCTGAATTGCCCAGGGCAATCGCAACATTGCGCAGATAGCCGCGCCTTCGGGCGCGCTGCACGGGACTTTCCTTGAATTTTCGATTGAAGGCCTGGGGGGTAAGGTCCGCTTCCGCGGTCAATTCCGGCGCATTCACCTCCGCTCGCGGGGCGAATGCCTGGTCTCCCCGCACATCTGCAAAGCGGTTCCACGGACAGACCTCCTGGCAAACATCGCAGCCGAAAACCCAATTTCCCATCCGTGGTCGCAGGTCTGGCGGGACGGAATCCTTGAGCTCGATGGTCAGATAGGAAATGCAGCGCCGGGCGTCGAGTGTCCGGTCCGGCAGGATGCACTGGGTCGGGCAGGCGTTGATGCAGCGAGCGCACGTACCACAGCGGTCGTATTCGAAAGGCGCATCGGGCACCAGCTGGATGCCTAGCAGGATTTCAGCCAGAAGAAAATATGAACCCCGGCGAGGGTTGATCAGGCAGGTGTTCCTGCCGATCCAGCCCAGACCAGCTCGTTGAGCCAGCTCACGCTCAAGGAGTGGGCCCGTATCGGTATACATGCGTTTTGGCAGAGGACCTCCAACCTTTGCCTCGATAAAAGCAGCCAGAGCCTTCAACCGTTCGGGGATTACGAGGTGGTAATCCATCCCCCAGGCATAGGCAGCAACCCGGCCGCGCGGCAGCCTCCTCTGCCGGAGCATATCCTCCCCGGCAGCCTCTCCCAGCCGGGGAGCCGGATAGGGAACGCCAAGCACGAGAATGGATTTGCATTCAGGCAGGATCTGGCGCGGATCACGGCGGCCAGCCCGGGCGCGTTCGGTCGCCAGGTATCCCATTTGACCGTTCCGCCCCAAAGCCAGCCAGTTTTCATAGGTCGGCCAGTGGGGCGGGGGATCCGGTGTGGTGATGCCAGCCAGGGGAAAGCCGAGGCGCAGGGCCTCATCCCGAATATCCTGGGAAAGGGTCACAATCGTTGAATTTATTGGGAGAGGATCGAAACAGCAAAAATCGGGCCGAAATTATAGCCCTTGTCGTTCTGCAGCCGGAACCAGGCTGCGTAGCCGCCGGGCTTGACCGGCGCGCGAAGGCTCACCGAGATGTTGATCGTATCCCCCACATTGACCACTTTGTTCAGGTAAATCGGCCCCGTCCCCTCCCAACCCGCACCATCGGTCTCCCAACCATAGATCAGGCTGTAGCTTTGATTCCAGACGCACGGTCCGGTATTGGTAAATGCCCAGGTCTTCACGAAAACAGTTCCGTGGGGAACTGATGTGCCATCCGGATAGTTCACATCGATAAAGGTAAAATTATCACAACCGGTTCCAAGAACCGGTCGCTGTGTTGCCTGGACCAGTGGCGTAGCGGATGCCTGTCCGGGCAGCGGCGTCGCGCTGATCAGCGGAGTGTGGGTTGGCCCCTGCGTCGGGCTGGCCTGAGAAGTATTGGTGAAGGTCGGGGTCGGTGGGACGGCCGAGGCGGTTTGAACCGCCTGGACAGCCGCAGTTTGTGCCAGCTGGGTATAGATTGCATTTGAGGTCGGTGTGGCTGATGGCGGACTACCCCCGCAGGCACTCAAGATAAGCAGAATAAATACAACCAGCGGCAGTAAGGCTTTTATAAAGCGAGACATGAATTCCTCCAAATCACCAAGATGAATCAAGGTAAAAAATAAACCGATCCATTAATTGGATTATATCAGAATTGAGTTTTGGCTTGCACTCCAACCGTTTGAGAACCGACCAGGGGACCGCAACCGCGATTTTCCGAAAGCCCTCTCCTACTCAGATCGAGGAGAATCCCCTTCCTGCTCAGGGAGGGGCGCCAGGCTGATCCCGTACCGAAGGCTGCCCAGCTGACCTCCAGGAGCAGGTCGAAGACCGGGGCGGACCAGGAAGGTCAGAAGGAAAGATATGCAAAAGATTCAGAGAACCGTCCGGAAACAGAAATGCATGGGCATAAAAGCAACATTGCCGATCCGGTGTCCATTGCCTCTGCATGAGGCCTATCCCGGATTCATTGTTTCCCCTGAATGCACTCCGCCGCGGAGAGGACGGGCTGGCTGCGTGTCAAACAATCAGCAGCTCATTGCTTCTCGTACACCTGACCATCAGCTGCAGGCGGGCGGGCCCGGCCAACTACCCCGGCCAGTACGATCATGGTTACGATGTATGGAGCCATTTGCAAAAACTCGGTTGGAATCGATATGCCCAAGATCTGCATCTTGACCTGGAGCGAATCGGCGAAACCGAAGATCAAGGAGGCGCCGTATGCTCCAATCGGATTCCATTTGCCAAAGATCATGGCCGCCAAGCCAATAAAGCCCTTTCCGTTCGTCATCTCCCGGTCGAAGCGCCCCACGGTACCAATCGTGAAATACGCACCGCCGATGCCTGCGATCATGCCACCCAGGATGACATTTATATAGCGCATTAAATAAACATTAATGCCCAGTGTATCGGCTGCCTTGGGATGCTCTCCCACCGCCCGGGTGCGCAGCCCCCAGGGGGTAAAAAACAGGACCACGTACATTACCACAACCAGAAGGATCGTCAAATAAAAGATAAGATTGTTTTCAAAAAACACCGGTCCCACAATCGGGATTTTGACCAGGAGCGGAATGGTAATATTGGGAAAAGTACCGGAGTTATTCAGCTGGTCGATGTTTATCTCCAAAAAGCGGGCAGCCAGGAAATTGGTGGCCCCAGTCCCAATGATATTCACTGCAGTACCGCTTACAATTTGGTCCACCTTGAACCGGATCACCAGCACCGCGTGAATGGCGCCCACGATTCCCCCCGTCAGGACAGCGACCAATAAACCCACATAGAGGTTGTGTGTCACGGTGGCAGAAACTACAGCAGTCATAGCTGCCGAGAGCATAATGCCTTCCAGACCAATATTGATCACCGCGGCGCGCTCACTGATTATCCCGCACATGGAGGCCAGTGCAATTGGTGTGGCCCGCACCACCGAGATGTTCAACATACCCACCAGGTCCATGGACTTGCCTGCAGTTGCCCAGGTCAAGAATGCAGCTACAAAACAAAATGCGACAACCCCCATCAGCGCACCCGTAGAACGAATTTCATGCGCCAGATGCCATCCCCCCAGGAAAATGGCGAGCAAGGCCAAGATATAGATGGATGGCTGGACGGGCAGGATCAACTCTGGTATTGGGATCACATTCGTGTCCCCACTGGGTGTCAGCTCATATGTGGCTTGTTGACCTGCCCTTAAATGAAGGCCGAAAAGGAGCAGGATCAATAATCCGGTTCCGATGAGGATAAAACCAATCACCAAACGATTGCGGGAATAAGGCTTTTTTTCTTTTTCTTGGACTAAGTTGGTTGCCATGCAGTCCTCATGGGATTAAGGTATGTAAAAATGATGGACGCTGCTCATTTACCCCAACCGCGGGTGAGTACAGTCGTTTCCATGCGAGCTTGGCGAATATGGTAAATCCATCGGATGACAGCCGGTGCAGCCACAAAGATTACCACTAGCCCCTGGATGATCGAGATGATGTCCAGTGGAACACTTGCCATGGATTGCATATTGGTCGCGCCGCTGCGGAGAAATCCCCACAGGGCAGCTGCCAGGACAACGCCGAAAGGATGGCTCTGACCCAGCAAAGCGATGGCAATCGAATCGAAGCCGTAACCGGCGGAAAAGTTCTCCCCTACCCAATGGTCAATCCCGAGCACCTGGGTTGCTCCGGCAAGTCCTGCCAGCGCACCGCTGAGTGTCATGGCAAGTATAATGTTGCGCACGATGTTCATCCCGGCATAGCGGGCACCGTCCGGGTTGGCGCCCACAGCGCGGATTTCCATACCAAAGGTTGTTTTATATAAGAACCAATAGACCAGGACTGCAATCACTAAGGCCAGGACAAATCCCCAGTTGAAGCGCAATGGCGCGGGGAAGAAGCGCGGTAGCATCGCCGAGTCCTGGACCACGGGCGTCAGCGGCCGGTATCCGGGTGCTTTCATCGGACCATTCAACAACCAATCTCCCAGGCTGAAGGAAATATAGTTCATCATGATCGTGTTCACGACTTCATGCGCCCCAGTAACGGCCTTGAGGTATCCTGGGATCGCCCCCCATATGGCACCTCCCACCGCCCCAGCGAGCAGCGCCAGGGGCAGGTGGATAAACCACGGCAGGCCTTTGATGCTGTAGCCAACAAAGGCAGAGCACAGAGCCCCAATACCGAATTGCCCTTCTGCGCCGATATTGAACAAACCGCACTTGAATCCCACCGCGACAGCCAGTCCGGCAAGGATGTAGGGTGTCACCGCGGCCAGGCTCTCCGTGATTGGATAGATGGCCATCAACAGAGCCTTTGGGTCCCCCGTGGCGAGGTAAACCTGGATGGCCTGAACAATCGCGACTGGACTCCCAAATGCACCAATAAACAGGGACCCGTAAGCCAGAGCAATCACGTTCCAGGCATCCAGAAGGGCTGTACCGGGCGCATGGAAAAAGTTGCTCCATGCCGCAATCACGCTGGCATCGGTCACGACGATCACGATTGCGCCAAAAACCAGGCCGGTAAAAATGGACAGGATGGGAACGAGAAAAGTTTGAAGGATCTTACTGCCCGATCCCCGCCTGTCTCCGCTTTTTGAAGCTTTTTTTGGATCCAGCATTTGAGCCCTTTGAATTTTGGTTGTGTTGCGGTCCAAGGTGAACTCCTCCTAAAAGACCCGTTCCACTTCGGTTTCTTTTGCGGTTGTTGAGGCAACCTTGAGTGCCTCAGAAGGCGTGACACCCGCCATGAGCAAGCCAATATATTCCTTGCTGACCGCGGCGGAATCGACGATCTCTACGATTCGGCCTTTGTACATCACGGCGATACGATCTGACAGGGCAAGGATCTCATCGAGTTCCGGGGAAACCAAAAGCACGGCAGTCCCTTCATCTCGTTTTTCAACAATCCGCCTGTGAATATATTCTATTGAGCCGACATCCAGGCCGCGTGTCGGCTGGGAGGCAATGAGCAGCTTGATCGGGCGGGAAAATTCCCGTGCCACGATCACTTTCTGCTGGTTTCCCCCGGATAAAGTAGAAACCGGCACAAATACGTTCGGGGTGCGTACGTCAAACTGTTTTACCAGCTTCTCGGCATTTTCAACGATCACCTTATGCTGCAAGGAAAGCCTTTTTGCAAAAGGGCGTTGGTAATAAGTGCAAAGAATCATGTTGTCATAGACAGGGAAAGTAAGAATCAGACCATGCCGTTGGCGGTCTTCCGGAATATGCGCCACACCGCGCTCAAGAATGCTGCGCGGGGAGGTCCGCCGGACCGGTTTACCCAAGATATGGACTTCGCCGCTCTCCGGGGAATGCAGACCAGTCAAGGCGTACACCAATTCGGTCTGGCCGTTGCCCTGCACCCCCGCGATCCCCAATACCTCGCCCGCGCGCACTTCGAAAGATACCCCATTGACGGCCCTGTTTTGGCGCTCGTCGCGCACCTGCAGGTCTTTCACCTCCAGCACCACCTCTTTTGGTCTGGCGGGCTCTTCTTAATCACCAGGCTGACGTCACGTCCCACCATCATGGCCGCCAGTTTCTCCGGGGACGCCTCACGCGGGGTTACCTTTCCGACAACCCGGCCGCCACGCAACACCGTGATGTGGTCCGCGATCGCCATGACCTCCTTGAGCTTGTGAGTAATGAAGATGACTGATTTGCCATTGGAGACCAAGGAACGTAATACTTTAAACAGCCCTTCCGCCTCTTGAGGGGTAAGAACCGCCGTGGGTTCATCCAGGATAAGGATATCAGCTTCCCGATATAAGACTTTAATAATTTCAACGCGTTGCTGTGAACCCACCGGCAGATTCCCGATATAAGCCTGTGGGTCCACCGCCAGATCGTACTGTTCGGAGATCTGGTGAATGCGTTTTGCCACCTTTGCTTTGTCCAGAAAAATCCCGTTCCAGGTTGGTTCGACCCCCAGCATTACGTTTTCCGTAGCGGTCATCACCGGGATGAGCATAAAGTGCTGATGCACCATCCCTATGCCGTAGGCAATGGCGTCGCTCGGGCCGTGAATGCTTACTTCTTCCCCCTGGATTAAAACCTGTCCTGCATCCGGTTTATATAAGCCGTAAAGGATATTCATCAAGGTCGTCTTGCCCGCCCCGTTTTCACCCAGGAGCGCATGGATCTCTCCCTTCTCAACCATTAGATCAATTCCATCATTTGCCAGCACACCGGGAAAAGATTTGGTGATGCCGCGCAATTCCAGGACCGGTGGCATGCAATTATCTCCTGAACATTTGGTCTAGTAGATTAATGAAGAGGGGCCGGAGTCGCCCGGCCCCTCAACGGATATAACGAAATACTTACTTTTCTCCCAGGACGCCATTCACAGTGATCTTGCCGCTGATCAAATCCGCCTTAACCTGAGAGATTTCAGCTGTCAGCGAAGCAGGGACCTGGCTGTCAAAGTCGTGGTAGGGAGATAGACCCACGCCACCATTGGCGAGAGTGAAATTCGCGGTTCCGCCAGTGAATTTTCCAGCCTTAACGTCCTGTATCCCATCAAATACAGCCACATCGACATCCTTCAGGACGCTGACCAGCTCAATGTCATGATACTCGTTGGCCGAAACGAACCAATCCTGGTCAACACCGATGAACAGGCATTTCTTGCTGGTCTCGCAATAGGCCGCGGAGCCGGCGCCTACACCACCAGCCACCGGCATGACAATGTCAGCGCCTTCCTGCACCAACTGCTGAGCGAAGGAATTGCCGTCATCGGTAGAAGTGAAGTTGCCGGTGAAAAGGCCTTTCTGCGCGACATCGTCCCAACCCAGCACCTTCACGTTAGTGGAGTGCTTCGTGTTGTAATACATGACGCCAGCCTGGAAGCCCTTCATGTAGATCGTGACGGTCGGGAGCTCGATGCCGCCGAAGGTGCCAACCGCGCCGGTCTTGGTCATGCCAGCGGCCAGGTAACCCGCCAGGAAGGCGGCCTGATCGGTCGCGAAGAATGTACCGCGCACGTTGGCTAAGTTCGTTTTGGAGCCACAATCCTTGCCTTCTACCGCCGTCCCCGAGCAGTCAGGGAAGGTGTAGTCGATGATGAGGAACTTCATGTTCGGATTCGCCTTGGCCGCCGTGGCGGTATTGACGCCCATCAGGTAGCCCACCGTGACAATGAGATTATCCTTTTCATTGATAAATTGCTGGATGTTCTTGTCATAATCGGACTGCTGGTGGGATTCCAGATATTTTCCCGAGACACCCAGTTGGCTGATGGCCTCCTGGACACCTTTCCATGACAGGGCGTTGAAAGACTTGTCATCGATGCCACCTGTATCGGTCACGATGCCGACCGAGATCTTTCCAGTCGTTGCCGGAGCAGCTGCGGGACCGCAGGCGGTGAGTACCAGGATCATCGTCGCCAAAATAGCAAAGGCAAAACTGATCTTCTTCATTTTCTCTCCTCTCAAATTTTATAAAGTTGAAATTGGGTCGGGGTTGCAGATAAAGCAGCATGTTCTCTTACAGGCCGCACCTCCTTTGAAAAGGATGAAATAGAAACTGCAACAGGGCTAGTATACAGCGTCTTAGTGCACAAATCAAGACAAGGCGGAAAATCCTCAGGGAGACAGGGTTGACTGGATTGGAGCGGGCGACCCGAGTTGAATTCCGCCCGAAAGCAGGGCCCAGTTCAATTCAGCCAGGTGCACCTTCACCTCCTGGGGAACGGCACTTTCCAGATCATGATACGGCGCCAGTCCCACCTGTCCCAAATAATCGCCGGCCGGGAATGAACCGGCTTGCAGCCTTGCCTCCTTTGCCAATTCAATCAGACGCTCCGTGCCCGGGGCGATCTGCTTTAAGACGCTCGTCAACATCTGCGGGGCTGCATCCGGCAGTGTGTAATATTCGTCAGTTTCCGCACCGATCACATAGGCGCCTTGCTTTGCTGCTGCGAGGAGCGCATTGCTGCCGGTTGTGCCGCCAACCCCGAAGATGACATCCGCTTGACCAGCCAGGAGCGAACCAGCAGTCGAGGCACCCCATTTCGGGTCGTCCAAGGTCTTATCGAGACTGACATCATTATGATAGGAGATGGTTAAATTGAGTTTAGAGCTGATGGAATCCACCCCGGCCTGAAAGCCATCGCCGTAGCGTTTCATCGGCGGTAATGCGTCACTGCCAAGAACCGCCCCGACGTGTCCGGTCTGGGTCATCAATGCCGCCAGGGTACCTGCCAGAAAACCTATCTGGCCTTCAGGGAAGACGAGGCCAGCCAGGTTTGGGAGGACCTCTTTCCCCTGGGGTGTGTACTGGTCGACGCCGATGAAATAAACGGTCGGATACTGCCCGGCCATATCACGGGTGGCGTCACCCATCCCGTCCCCGACAGTCACGATCACACGGTAACCAGCTTCGCCGAAGACGCGGATATTTTCTTCATAATCCCGGGGGTCAACCGTCTGGATGGCTGCAGTCCAATCGGCAATCCCCTCGGCCCTGGCCTGTTCGACGCCCTGCCAGGCGGCCTGATTGAATGCCTGGTCATCCACCCGACCGCCATCGGTCACCAGCCCGACACAAAAGACATCCGGCTTGCTGCAGTCGGGAGTCGTGGAGGTGCAGCCTGGGATGAGACCTGCGCACAGACACAGGACCGCGATAACGGAGGACAATTTCTTCGCTCTACAATTTTGCATAGAAAATAGCTCGTCCGGTCAAATGACCGATAAGCTCCAAAAAGTTAATTGCCGCGAGCAGGGGCCCTTCCGGCAGTTAGGCAGTCTGCACCTCCCCGCGACGGACACCCAGCATCAGCACCAGAGCCACCACCAGGAAAATCGGCGCCAGCAGCATGATGATGTTCTGAAACTCCCCACGCCTAAAGCTGGGGGGTTCCTGGAGGTGCTTGATCGATGGTACCCTGTTCCAGGATTTTTCCTCGCGCTACCAACGGTTGAGCAGCAGCCTCCCGGCTCCGGTTTCCCGGGGCTGCCCTCCCGCCGTAGTCTCTGGCGAGCCACTTCCGCACACCCACTGCTACGGACGCTTCCTCCAGAGGTGAAAGCGTCGGGGAGTGCGGACGGTCGGTTTCATCGACGTTACTCCTACCCTGCTGCCAGGGACGGAGATACATGGGATGCGCCTGTTCGATCAGGCGAGCGACATCGGCATGGGGTGCATGCCGACCCAGCTGGTTCCCGGCCCCCACCAGGTCCCGGTGCCCGCTCCAGCCGCAGTTCGGACAGCGGAAGGTCCTGCCTGAAGGCCTGGCACGCTGAGCGCAGCGGGGGCACGCTGAGGAGGTGCCGCGTTCCTCGCACCTCACCACTTCGAAGAGACCTCCGGCCTTGTAGGTGATCATGCGGGACTGCTGCCCCCATTCCCAAAACCCGTTGCGCTGCCGCTGACTCTTGCGGCCTTCCGCCTGCGCAATGCCTCTCGGCTGGCTGAGGATCAGCCGGCTCTGCCCGCTCTTCACCCCCCAGTCCACCACCTGGCGGGATACCTTGTGATTGAGGTCGCGCACCCTCCGGGCGGATTTCGCCATCTGCCGCGCCATCGTGCGCACCGTCTTCCGGTGGCGCCGGGAGTCGCACTTGCGGCAGGCCTGGAGCGCTTTCTGGTGGCCGCGCACCTTCTCCCGGCGGATCTTCTCCGCCACGATGCCCCGGCCGTTCACCATCAGGCTTTGGCCATTGCTGGAAAGGAACGCCCAGGCCCACCTCTGCCCGGGATCCCCGGCGGCAGCAGCCAGCGGCAGTGGAGGATCATAGGTTTGTTCGGGAGCGGCTGCTTCCACCGTGACCAGCACTTCGTCGAAAAGGAGTTCAGCCTTGAGGATCCTCCCGGGATCCTCCCGCATGGGAATGACCAGCACTGGAGAGCCATTGCCTCCCCCCAGGCGGAGCCTGCCCTGCGACCAGGAGACCAGGTCGCCGCGAAAGACGACCGTCTGGAAGCGCTTCCGGTCCCGCCATGGATAGCGGGCGGGCAGCCCTTTCTCCCGGCTTGTGCGCGTGGTCTGCAGGTTCCCAAAAAACTTGCGCACCGCCTGCTGGATGCAGGCACTGGGCAGCCCGGCATAGCGCTCTTTGCGGCGCAGGAAATGCGCATCGTAGGTGGCCAGCGTGGGCCACTTCCAGCGGGACCGGCGGATGCGTTTATGCGTGCGGACCATATCGTTCCACAGCCTGGCCATCGAGCCTCGCTCCCGGTCGGAGGTGCGCTTGATCGCAGCCGTCCGGTGAAAGCGGATCCGCATCACCCGGCAGGAGGCCCTTTCTTGCTCCGCATCCAAAGTAGAACCCATGTTCTGTATTATACACCCAGAACCCCGACTGGCAAGTTCTTTCGGCGCTGAGCACCGCCGCCTTTCATCCCCACGCCTGAAGCCGGGGGCCTTATAGCGGATTCGGTAAACGTACCAAGTTTAGCACTCGTCGTCAGGTCAACGACCATCGGCAGGGAGTTGATATTGATGAAAGCCCAGGCCGCACCGCAAACCATCAGGAGCAAACTGACCACGGGAATGGTCCCCAGCACCGGCAGTTCGGCGAGGACCGTTGTCAGCACGGCAGAGGGCAGGAAGAAAATCGTTGTGAGCGTCACCCCAAGCAGACAGATGCCGATCGAGATGGTCGTTCGCCGTCCAACCTTCGATCCGACCAGACCGGCCACCAGGGCAAACAACACGAAGAACAGGGAAAGATGGGAGAGCAGGCGGCTGCCATCGGCTGCGCTCAAGCCCAGATGATTCTCGGTATACAGGGTGAAGAAAGCTTCGATAGCAGTGTAGCTCAGGAACCAAAAGAAGATGGACAGGAACAGACGCAGAGCACTCTTGTCCTTATCCCGCAGGGTCTCGCTCAAATTGCGAAACATGCTCGGCTCTTCGCCGGCAGGTGGGTATTCCTTCGGCTCGCGAAGGAAAACGAGCAGCAGCCCCGCGGCACTGATGACCAGGACCGACCCCATCCAGAACGGAAAAGCAGGATTTATTTTATATAACATGCTTCCACCCAGGAACGCCAGGATCGAGCCGATGCCGCCCATCAGGTTGATGATGCCGTTGGCCTGTGAACGGAACCGTGAGGGGGTTACATCCGGCATCAGGGCAATCACCGGTGTTCGCCAGAAAGCCATGCTAAGCAGCAGGGTGCTGGTGCAAGCGACAAATAGTGGCAGGACGGAGGCTTTCGGTATGAAACCGAAGGCAATTGCCCCAATGGGCGCACCGATGAGAATGAACGGCATTCGTCGGCCGAGGGGCGTGCGCAACCGGTCCGACCAGGCCCCGACCGGCGGCTGGATGAAAAGCGCCGCGATGTTATCCAGTGTCATGAAAAAGCCGATGAAGGCGGATTGAAGATGAAACTTATCTGCCAGAAAGACCGGCACAAAAGCATTGTAAATGCTCCAGATGACGCTCACCCCAAAGAAACCAAAACCAAGCAGGAAAATCTTGGCATAGTTGAACCTCATCAAGCCTCTCCTTCCCCCTTGATTCTTTTCAAGATTTTGATATCCCCTTCATTGAGAGGGGCTGAATCCAGCAGCTCGGGCCGTCGTTTAAGTGTCCTGCGCAGGGATTGCTCCTGGCGCCATTCGGCAATTTTCTGGTGGTTGCCGGAGAGCAGGATCTCGGGCACATGCCAGCCACGGTATACATCCGGGCGAGTGTAGTGCGGATATTCAAGCAGTCCCGTGGCATGGGAATCATCAAAGGCGCCATCTGGGTCCCCCAGCACCCCGGGGAGAAGACGGGCAACGGCGTCGACAAGGATGAGCGCTGGCAGTTCGCCGCCGGTCAGTACGTAATCACCGATGGAAATCTCGTCGGTCGCGAGGTGCTCGCGGATGCGCTCATCCACGCCCTCATACCGCCCACAGATCAGAGCCAGACGCGGCTGATGGGATAATTCCAGCGCAATTTTTTGATCAAAGACGCGTCCCTGCGGTGTCAACAGAATGATCGGAGGGCTGTCTCCAGCTGCCATCCCGGACAATTTGCCAGATCGTCCGAGCACAGCCTCAACGACAGCAAAGACCGGCTCGGGTTTCATCACCATGCCTCCACCCCCCCCATAAGGTTCGTCATCGGTAACATGGTGACGGTCGGTTGCCCAGTTGCGGATATTGTGAACGCGCACCTCGATCAGGCCGTGCTGGCGGGCGCGCTGAATAATGCTGCTATCGAGATAAGGGGAAAAAATTTCGGGCAGGAGCGTAAAAATATCAAACTCCATAGGCACCATTCTAGCCGCAAGCGAGTTGTCTGACAAGAGGCCCCCGAAGGATTGATATTCGTCCACACCGGGTAATAATACCACTTCGTCCGAAAAGGCCTCCTGCAGGAGCGGGTGGCTTTTCCATTTCTGGCTTGAAATACCCAGGCTCCTCTGGCGCTTCGCACCGCCGCCAGACAACCACAAGCCAAAATATCGCCGATTTCCTTCAATCATATTCTGATTAAGCGAACCAAGGGATTGACTCGCGCAATTAACAGATGGTAAGATGCTTCCATGTATTTACGCGGTTCAAAATGGAGTATGCGCCAGCGGCGGAAGCCGATCAACTGGTTTCTCGTAATCGTTTTACTACTGTTAATCGCCGGGATGGTATATGTGGACAGGGTGGTGGCGCCAGGGATTACCCCTCCGTTCGTACCTACCTCCACTGCTACACGCAACCCCGAATCCTATATCAGTCAAGCGAACGATCTATTTAATCAGGGGAAGCTGCTCGATGCGATTAACACATACAACCAGGCGATCAGCATTACGCCCAATAATTCAAATCTATATGTTGCCCAGGCACAAATCCAGGTATTTGCCGGGAAATACGACGACGCCCTGACCAGCGCCGAGAATGCCTTGCTGCTCGACCCCAACAATTCGTTGGCCCAGGCTGTCCTTGGCTGGGCTCAGGACAAAAAGGGCGATTACACCGATGCCGATACTTCCTTAAAAGCTGCCCTGAAGCTGGACGCAACCAATGGCATCGCCCACGCCTATTATGCCTTCCTGCTGGCAGACATGGACCAGAACAACGCCGGTCCTTATACAGATCCGATCCAGTTGGCCATTGCTGAATCCCAGACGGCGATCAGCCTGGCACCGAACCGGCTGGAAGCTCATTGGGTGCGTGCCTACGTCCTGGAAATCACAGGCAACCGCGAGCAGGCCATTCAGGAGTACCAGGCCGCCATCAACATCAACAAAAACATAGAGGAACTGCATATCGACCTGGGGCGCACCTACCGGGCTGTCGGTGACATCGATAAGGCCATCCAGGAATATACCCTGGCGAACACGCTCAATCCTTCGGATTACATTCCCAATCTCTACAGCTCGCGCGCCCTGGCGTCCGTAGGCGAGTATGCCAAGGCGATCCAATACGCCCAGCAGGCAGTCAACAACGATCCGACCTACGCCTATTTGCACGGCAATCTGGGAGTCTGGCTGTATTACAACTATCAATGGCCGGAAGCCCTCACCCAGCTCTCCCTGGTGGTCAACGGGGGCAAGACGGATGACGGACAGACAATCCTACCGCAGCCATTAACCAGCGATACCCTGATTGCCCAGTACTTTTCGACCTACGCCGTCCTGCTTGCGAAGAGCAACCGCTGCAGCGACGCCCTTCCCCTTTCCCAGCAAATCCTGACAACTGTCCCAAACGACTCCGACGCAACCGGGAATGCCCTTAAAGCCCAAAGCCTTTGCCAGAACAGCCTGAAAACGCCATCCGCAGTAGCCTCGGCCACACCCCAGGTGACCCAAACCCCATGAAAGTAACCCGCAATCGCCCACTTTTCTACCGACAGCGGCGTTCAAACCTATATCGGATATTTGCCCTGGTGCTGGTGATCGTTAGCGGGGCCTGGTTTGCCGTGCAGCTGCATACCGGTGCCGTCCATAATCCCTTCAACCCGACGCTTACCCCCACCCGTTCCGGGCTGTCCCTTACCTCGGAAGGAGAGGCATTTTTTTCGGCCGGTGACCTGAACAGCGCCATCCAGGCCTATACGGACGCCACCAAGGTCAACTCTAAAAACGCCGGAACCCTGGCTGAACTGGCTCGCATCCAGACCTATTCCTCCCGCTTGCTGACTACCGATACGCAGCGACTGCAGCGGCTTACCGAAGCGCTCAATTCCATCCAACAGGCGGCCGCTCTGGCGCCCGATGACAGCAACGTGCATGCCATCTATGCCTTTGTCCTCGACTGGGCTGCCGACCCTGCCCTGGATCCGCTGCGGCAATCGACGGCTAAAAAAGCCGCAGACCTGTTGCTTGAAGCCGATCTGGAGGCCAACCACGCAATATCCTTGGACAGCGCGAATCCTCTGGCGCTGGCGTTTTACGCGGAGATCCTGACGGACGAACAACGATGGACACAGGCAGAACAGGAAATCCAGCTGGCGCTCCAGACGAATGCCAACCTCATGGATGTGCATCGTGTGTATGCCTACGTCCTCGAATCCACCGGCGCCTACAACCAGGCCATCCAGGAATATCAGAACGCCCTCGCCATCAACCCCAATCTGACTTTCTTGTACATCTCCATTGGCAAGAACTACCGACAACTGGCATTTATCAGCAACATCCCGAACGAACAAACTCAGCTTTACAATCTAGCATTGCAAAACTTCTCCAAGGCCGTGACGATCAACCAGGCACATGGCAACAATGACCCAATCCCCTACACGGAAATTGCCAAGACCTATTCCCAAACCGGCGATTTTTTCTCCGCCGAGCTGAATGCGGAGAAGGCGATTTCATTCGATCCCACCAATGCCGACCTTTATGGGCGGTTGGGAATTATCTACCAGAAGGCGCGCAACTATGAAAGCGCCATTTATGCTTTGCAATGTGCTGTTTCCGGCTGCACGCCCGCGATCAGCTGTCAAGCACTCTTCGCCAGTACCTGCCTGCCCAATGAAGGTTGGACGGTGGTCGGTCTGCAACTTACTCCGAACACGGAATTCTATTACGCCACCTACGGGTCAGTACTGGCAGCCCTTGCCCCCAACACTCCCAGCTACTGCACCAATGCAGTTGCCGTGCTGACCAGTGTTCAGAACGCCTACGGCAATGACCCGATCGTCGGCCCGATTGTCAAGGATGGCCTGGCCATCTGCAACGGGGTAGCCACCCAGCAGGTCCAAACCCCAACTCCCGCCTATACTCCTACGCTGGTGCCGACTCCAAAATATACACCCGTCCTGATAAATCCCACTGTCGCGCCGTACCCGACCTGGACGCCCTGAGATACTTCCCCCGGGATTCAATTATCAGAATTTCGTTAAAGATGATGAAATCCCCTTGACGTTCATCGTGAAGTCTTGTATGATAACAATTAGCACTCAAGCCTATTGAGTGCTAAATTGATGAGGTTATCTTAATCAGGAGGCGAATATGGCACTTAATCTTAAACCCCTCGGCAGTCGCGTCGTGATCGAACCCATTGAACAGGAAGAAATCACCGCGGGCGGGATCGTGCTCCCCGAAACAGCCAAGGAAAAACCCCAGCAGGGGATGATTCTTTCCGTCGGCCCCGGCGACCGCGACGAGGATGGGAAGCGCATCCCCATGGATGTTTCCGTCGGCGACAAAGTCTTGTTCGCCAAGTACTCCGGGACCGAGATCAAGATGGAAACCAAGAAGCTTTTGATCCTGCGCGAGAGTGACATCCTTGCCATTGTTGAAAGCAAAAGCAAAAAATAAGCTCGAATTGGAGGAATGAATTATGACTGCAAAACAACTCGTCTTTTCGGAGGATGCCCGCCGGCGTCTGCAGACCGGTATCGACATGGTCGCCAACGCCGTTGGCACCACCCTCGGCCCCAAGGGCCGCAATGTTGCCATCGACCGCAAGTTCGGATCCCCGACCATTACCCACGACGGGGTGACCGTGGCCAAGGAAATCGAGCTTGAAGATCCCTTTGCCAATATGGGTGCACAGCTCCTCAAGGAAGCCGCCACCAAGACCAATGACATCGCCGGTGACGGCACCACCACCTCGACCGTCCTGGCGCATGCCATTGTGACCGAAGGCCTGAAGACCCTCGCCGCGGGTGCCAACCCGATGCGTCTCAAACTGGGCATTGAACAGGGCACCGAGGAGGTCGTCAAGGCCCTGCGCAAGATGTCGCAGAAGATCGAAACCAAGGAAGAGATCGCTTCGGTCGCAACCAACTCCGCCGCAGACCCCGAGATTGGCAATCTGATCGCCGATGTGATGGATAAGGTTGGCAAAGACGGCGTCATCACGGTTGAAGAGTCCAAGTCCCTGCAGTTCGAGACCGAATATGTGGAAGGCATGCAGTTCGACCGCGGGTATATCTCGGCTTATTTTATAACCGACTCCGAGCATATGGAATCGGTAATTGCTGAACCCTACATCCTCATTTATGACAAGAAAATATCCGCCGCAGCGGATATCGTCCCGATCCTTGAGAAACTTGTCCAGATCGGCAAGCGCGACCTGGTCATCATTGCCGAGGATATCGACGGTGAAGCCCTGGCCACCCTCGTGCTGAACAAACTGCGCGGCATGCTGAACGTGCTGGCCGTCAAGGCGCCGGGCTTCGGGGATCGCCGCAAGGCCATGCTGGGCGACATTGCCACTCTGACCGGCGGCCAGCTCATCTCTGAAGAGACCGGCCGCAAGCTCGAATCGATCACCATTCAAGACCTGGGCCAGTCTGAAAAGGTCGTCTCCGACAAGGACAACACCACCCTCGTCGGCGGCAAGGGCGATTCCGCCCAGATCAAGGGCCGCATCGAGCAGATCCGTGTCGAGATCGATAAGAGCACGAGCGACTACGACAAGGAGAAGCTCCAGGAGCGCCTGGCCAAACTCTCCGGCGGCGTCGCCATCATCCGGGTCGGTGCGGCCACCGAGACCGAACTGAAGGAGAAGAAGCACCGCGTCGAGGATGCCCTCTCCGCCACGCGTGCCGCCATTGAAGAAGGCATCGTCCCCGGCGGCGAGATCGTTTTCATCAATGCCGTTGCCGCCCTGGATAAGGTCAAGATGGACGGCGAGGATGAAAGCATCGGCGTCTCCATTGTCCGCAGGTCCCTGGAAGCCCCGATCCGCAAGCTGGCCGCCAATGCCGGCCAGGACGGCGCGGTCATCATCGAGAATGTCCGCCGCCTTGCCAAGGAACAGAGCAACAAGCACATCGGCTACAACGTAATCACCGGCGAGTACACGGACATGCTCAAGGCCGGCGTCATCGACCCGCTCAAGGTTGTACGGGGCGCCCTCGAAAATGCGGCCTCCATCGCCGCCATGATCCTGACCACCGAGTGCCTGATCACCGACATCCTTGAGAAAGAAAAACCCGCTCCCATGCCCCCCGGCGGCGGAATGGATTATTAAACCAATCACCACGGAGGCCCGGTTTCTTCAAGAAGCCGGGCCTCTTCTTTCAGGTATAATCATGCCGTGACCACCCGAAGACTCAGCTGTCTCTTGGTTGCGTTTCTCCTCGCTGCCCTGACTCTCTCAGCCTGCAGCAGCCCGGTCCTCGGGCCCGTGCTCCCTACGGTAACGCCCACGCAGCTCCCCACCCCGACAGTCACTCCGCTTCCAATGGCACTCACTGTCAATGGTGTGGGCATCCCCCAGGACGAGTTCGACTCTGAGCTGGCCCGGTACCAAGCGGCCCAGAAGGCATTAGGAAAAACTGTCAGCCAGGCAGATGCAATCCAGGCCGTCCGCGATGACCTGATTGACACGCTCCTTCTTGCGCAAGGAGCGGCAGGGAATAAATATACGGTGGACGATGCCACACTGCAGGCTCGCATCGACAGCCTTTCGAAGCAGGTCGGAGGAGTTGGCGCGCTCTCAACCTGGGAGTCCTCTCACGGCTATTCAGATGCGAGTTTCCGGCAGAGCTTGCGCTGGCAGATCGCAGCCGCCTGGATGCGTGACCAGATCATCGCCTCCGTCCCGACGACCGCCGATCAGGTTCACGTAAAACAGATTTTGCTCTATAATACAGATGAAGCACAGAGTGTTTTAAGTCAACTGCAAGGTGGGGCCGACTTCAATACACTCGCCGACCAGTACGATCCGATCGGGCATGGAGATTTGGGTTGGTTCCCGCACGGTTACCTTTCCGAGCTGGCAATCGAACAGGCTGCATTTGCCCTGCAGCCTGGACAGTACAGCGCGATCATCCAGACTCAGGTCGGATACCACATCCTCATGCTTGTCGAACGCGACCCGGCTCATCCGCTTTCTCCGGATGCACTTCTGACGCTGCAAGAGAATGCCGTGCAAAATTGGCTGACGCAACGAAAAAAAGAGAGCACGATCACCCCGGCACCCTAGAATTTCTCGCACACCATGCCTGCCCCGAGCAGGCATTCGATGGGAGAAGGCACGATGGACAGTTTTGACTTCAAACCAGCAAGGGCCGCCAGACCCAACCGGAGGGGGTTGATTTGGGATATCCTGACTGTTGTCCTGCTGCTCGGCATTGTCTGCCTAGGGTATTTCTTTGTGGCCATATTCACTAATCCAGCTTCCCGGTACAACCCCTTTCCGCCTAAGCCAACCCCGACGTTGTTCATGACCAATACCCCAACCATCACCCCGATCCAATTACCGCCCACATATACGCCGTCTCTGACCCTGGCACCCGCTTCAACCAATACCTCAGCCCCCACCTGGACCCTGGTGCCAGAGCTGATCACACCCACGGTTACGGATACTCCGGCGGCTACTCTGGTACCAAGCCAGACAAATACTCCGCCTCCTGCCACGGCGGACATCACCTATAAGGCGAGCACCGATATCCACCCCACTTCGGGCTGCAACTGGCTGGGCGTGGGCGGCCAGGTTCTGGATGCGCACGGAAATGCGCTCCCCAACCAGACGCTGCAACTTGGTGGAAAGTTGGGCAGCCAGACAATCCAAAGTCTCACGATCAGCGGGATAACGCCAAAATCGGAGTACGGCGATAGCGGATTTGAGTTCGTCCTGGGCGCTGCCCCGGTTGACTCCACCAATACAGTCTGGATCCAATTGTTTGACAACACGGCCAAAGCATTAACCGATAAAATTTATTTTGACACTTACGCGGATTGCACCA
The DNA here is from genome assembly GCA_963753465.1 of uncultured Chloroflexia bacterium. Taxonomy (GTDB): domain Bacteria; phylum Chloroflexota; class Anaerolineae; order Anaerolineales; family Villigracilaceae; genus UBA877. The sequence continues at coordinate 795,571 of CAVWCJ010000003.1, read as the reverse complement.
AGAACCTGGTTTATATCGTTTTCACCGTAAACAGATGATCCATTCCGCCAATTAAAAGCGCGGCCCGAGGGCCGCGCTTTTAATTGGCGATGTTCCACCCCCTGAATGAGAGGGAGCAATCACACTTCCTGGATCCAATGCGCGTATTTGGGGTTTTTGGCACGCACCACATCGGCGAACAGCTTTCGCAGCTTCTCCGTGATCGGTCCCATCACCCCATTCCCGACCGGGCGGTGGTCCACCTGGGTCACCGCAGTCACCTGGGCAGCCGTCCCGGTGAGGAACAGCTCTTCGCAGATATAGACTTCGGTCCGATCGATCGGACGTTCGACCACGGTCATCTTCAGCTCGGTTTTCGCCAGTTCGAGCACCGAGCGGCGGGTGATACCTTCCAGGATGTTCTCGGTTACCGGGGGAGTGATCAAAACGCCATCCCTCACAATAAAGACGTTCATGGCACTGCCTTCGGTCAGATGGCCATCCTGGGTAAGCACCAAGGCCTCGTCAAAACCCGCCCGTACAGCATCGGTCTTTGCCAGTGCAGAATTGACGTACGCCCCGCTGATCTTGCCGCGCGCCGGGATGACGTTATCGTCAATCCGCCGCCAAGAGGAAATGGTCACATGGGCGCGGTCGTCATTCTTCATATATGACCCAAAAGGTAAAGCGAACATGGTGAACTCATCTTTTAAATCGTGCAAGCGCACGCCGATAATCTCATCCGCCTTATAAGCCAGCGGGCGGATATAGATATCCTCCCGGTAATTGTCGGTGTGGAGTAGCTCCAGCATCAGCTCGTTCATGCCTTCGGGCGTGTAATCGAACTCCATGCACAGCATCCGGCAGGAGCAGAGGAAACGGCGGAAATGGTCCTGGGGACGAAAAACGAACAATTTTTTCTTCTCGTCATTCCAATAGCCGCGTAAACCGCCGAATACCGCCGTACCATAATTCAGCGCATGCGTGGCGACGCCTACATTCGCTTCCGAGTAAGGCACGATCTTACCTTTAAAATACGCATTCCTTGGAAGATCCACGAACTCACCTCCTGGGTTGGGAATAAGACACCGATGTTCCTAGTGAAAGTATTATACCGCAGCGCATCAGACCGGCCGCGGGCGATGGCATTTTCCACGAAATCCTTGACATCAGAGGCTTTTCATCCTATAATTCATTTCGATATATATCTAATTAGTTGTATAAAGGTAAAATTATGAGCCAGCCTCAGCTTCTCGATTTCGTCAAAGCCATGTCCGACCCCGATCGGCTGCGCATCATCGGCGCGCTGAGCCAGGGTCCGCGCTCAGCCCGCCAGGTTGCAGAGCTCCTCCACCTTTCCTTTCGGAAGACAATCAGCCATCTGGCCTACCTTTCATACATTGGGGTCGTCCTAGAGCAGACTGCGGCCCGGAAGCAGGATGATCGCTACGAACTGGATTCCACCTTCCTGGAAGGCCTTGCCCGGCAGCAGCTCGCAGGTACACGCCCGGTCTACGCCCCCGACCCAGAAGTGAATCGGGTTCTGGCGCCGTCGCTGAATGCGGATGGAACGATCAGCCGAATCCCGCTTCAGCCCGGCGCTCGGCGCATCCTGCTCAACTACCTCATCAATGCATTCGAGGTCAACAAAGCGTATACAGAAAAGGAGGTCAACAACATCCTCAGGCGTTTCAACCCAGATGTTGCCGCACTGCGGCGCTATCTGGTGGATGCGAGTTTGCTCTCACGCGAGCGGGACGGCACCAAGTACTGGCGCCAATCGGCGAAAGAAGGCAGGGAGGCGAAGTGAACGACGAAATGGTCCATTTCTTCAAGGCCCTGGCCGACGCCAATCGGCTCAAGATCCTGGGCCTTCTCGCCCAGCATCCATACAGCGGCGAGGAACTGGCCGCGCTGCTCAACCTGAAGGCGCCCACCGTCTCCCATCATCTTAACAAGCTGGCCCAGGCAGGCCTGGTCTCGGCGCGCGCCGAAGGCTACTACAATGTCTACCAGCTGGAAGAAACTGCCCTGAAAAGAGTCCGTTTGCTCTTCCCCCACCAGGATCTATCCAGTGCAGCAGCGGAAGTAGACCTGGATGGCTATGACCGTTCAGTGGTTGCGGGTTACACCCTCCCGGACGGCAGCCTGAAGACAATCCCGGCCCAGCGCAAGAAACTGGAAGCGGTACTGCGCTACATCGTCAACGCTTTCGAGCCAGATAAAAAATACAGCGAGAAAAAAGTTAATGAAATCCTGGCCCGCTTCCACGAGGATACCGCCACGCTCCGGCGCGAACTGGTCGGGAACGGCCTGATGCAGCGCGAAGGCGGCGGGGGAAATTATTGGAGACCCGGCTAGCAGCCAGGAAGCCTGATTGGCGGGCTTTCATCATTTAGCCATTCTTCCATTCAATAAAAAATGCCAAACCCGCCGCAGGGGACGGGTTCGACCGATGCAAACTGCTGTGTTTTTTCAAATCAACACGAGGTCTTAACCGATGCCGATCAAACTTATCCCTGACTGCTGGGAAACACCGCGGTTGAAAGTGAAGGACAGCCAGCAGCAGGATGTTGCGGAACTGCAGGAAGCGTATGATCAGGCTGCCTACATCAAACCATGGACCGGCCAAAGCTCAGGAAGGAAAAACACGATGCGGTCAGCCCTGATCGAAGGGGATCTGCCGCCAGGTGGATCGAAAGAATTTTTCCGCCTGCAGTCCGTCCGGCTGAAAGCCTCTGGCGAGCTGACCGGGTTTCTGGAAATGTATCACGGCTATCCCATCCCAGATGTCTTCTGGGTGGGCCTATTGCTTATTTCCCCGATGTTCCAAAAGGAGGGATACGGGCGGGAGCGTGTAAACAGCTTGAAAGAACTTCTCAGGAGCCTGGGCGGGTACCAGGGGATTCGCCTTGGCGTGGCGCTTAAAAACTGGCCGGCTATCCGATTCTGGAAATGCGTTGGCTTAGACCGGATCGTCATGGTAAAGGGTGATGATGTCTGCTCTGCCACGACCTTCGCATTCCTGATCCTGGAATGCTCGCTATCTGCCAGCGGATAGCACGCGCGAAAGGCCGGAACAATACTGCGCCGCTTCAATCGCCCGGCTACTTATTTTGTGAATTTCGGGGGATCAGGGTGAAGCGCCTCGTCTCCGTGATGGGTCCTGACAGCGCTTCTGCTTCCAGGGCCATCACCCGGCTGTTGGCAAAGTAATCGAATTTGAAATCGGTCATCTCGCCGGCCTTTTTGCCGGGGATCGGCATCAGCCGCGCCGTGAGCGGCTTGTCCAGGCGCATGGCCAGGGCAGACAGGTCAATTAGAACAGCAGCCAGTTGTCCAGGGCTGGCTTCCCCGGGAAGGGGAACCGTATCCAGCCCTGTGCCGCACACGGCCGAATAAAGCAGCAAATCTTTAACCGACAGGAGGCCATCGGCGGCACGCTGGGCCAGGACAGCATCTTCCAGCACAGGCATCATCAAGCCGCTGAATCCGATGCGCGCAAAATGGGCACGGTCGACGGCTTCCGCCAGGATTGCGGCAGCTGCCAGCGAGCCGTGCATGCCAGCCTTCGGAACGCCCAAGGCCTCCATGGCAGCCCCGATCGAGCGGGCCTGCTCCGGGAACGGTGCCAGGGAGAAATCGATCCCTTTGAACATGATGGAGAACCGGCGGTTCAGTTCATCCCCAACTGCGGACAGCTTTTTTGCCTGTTCGTCCAGGATGGCGATCATTGCCCATTGGGCCTCGGTGATTGACTTGGCCGCAGAGAAAACCTCTAGCGCCAGATCTGCAGCCTCCGTGGCAATGGCGAATGCGGGTTCGTTGACGTCATGATATGCCGCCGGGAAGAATGGTGAGCCGGGTTTGACGTTGGCGAGGGCGGCAAAGCGCAGGTTGGCAAATCCGTCTGGGGTAATCTTCGCACAGCGGGTGATCACCTGCGCACAGGCGTCAGAAGCTGAAACGGAAATCCCAAATCGCGAATCCGCCGTTACCCCCGAAAAAAAGATGTTTTGAGACGCAGCAATGGCATCCGGGATGACCGGGTAGCTGCTGGCAATTTCAGGCTGCGCCGGTCCGAGGGAGGCATAGGAAATCCCGGCTGCACGAATCGCTTTTTCCATCCCTTCAGCCAGCCTGGATGTTTCGTTGAGTTTATCGGCGCCCACCATCTGCATGAAAGGGATGGTCGCCAGCCGTGTCGTTTGCACCTCAAACCCGGCGCTTTCGAAAGCAATTTTGGCTTCAGCGAGGAACTCCCCGGCTGTCCGCACCCGCCCTTCGTTCAGAGGCCATCCTGGATTGCAGAAATAGGTAATGGAGCGGATTCTCATGATCAGGTCCTTGGAAAGATAAAGTCATCGAAAAACACCATTGCTTTGATGGTTATTATTGCATAAATCCCAAAAACCGGGCCAGAATCGCTGCTCCCATTCCGGAGGTCAGCGGTCACTGGACTTTGCCTCCAAAAGTACGCTGCCTGACGACTTCAAACATCAGGATTGCCCCTGCCACTGCCGCATTGAGCGATTCGGACTTGCCAGGCATGGGAATGTGCACCCTCCGGGTAGCCTGTTCACGCACCCTGGCACTGGCACCTTCCGCCTCCCCGCCAATGATCAGTGCCAGCTTCATGCGGAAGTCTGCCTGCCACAGCTCGTCTCCTCCTTCCATTTCAGCCAGGAAAACATTGAGTCCCTTTAATTGTTCCCGGAGATCGTCCAAACTCGAGGATAAGATTGGCAGACGGAAGTGCGCCCCCATACCGGCACGTACAACCTTAGGGGCAAAAGCATCCGTCGTCCCCGGCAGGAGTAGGACAAGCTGCGCACCTGCCGCCTCAGCCGTCCGCAGCAGTGTACCCAGGTTGCCCGGGTCGCGGATCTGGTCGAGGACCAGCACGAAGGAAGGCACCTCCGGCGGAGGCAGCACCTTATACTCGAGCACTGCCAGGAGGCCCTGCGAGGATTCTGTCTCGCTGAGAGAAGCGAGGATTTTTTCATCCAGCTGCTCCACATCCACCTTTTTCGCTTTCAGTTTTTCGATCAGACTCTGGCCGCGCTTGCTTAAATACCCACCATAGAGCACGAACCGGAAGGTCCATCCTGCAGCAAGGGCCTCCTCCACCAGCCGCACCCCTTCAACAACAAAAACCTGCTGCTCGCGCCGCTCCCGGGCGCGCCCCAGCAGGATGCGCACGAGCGCTACCTTGGCGTTACGCGTCGAAGTGATCATGCCAGATGCGCAGGAAGATGTCGGCCGTCGGCTGGTCATAGAGCACCAGTCGCACCAGTTTTAGACCTGACTCCGGGTGAACGGCAAAATGGTTCCCCACCGCCGCGAGAATCACCTGGGCAGCGCGCTCCTTCGGAAAGCCAAAGATTCCGGTGGAGAGGGCCGGCAGTGCAAGCGATGACAGGCCGAGGCCTTCCGCTGCTTTCATTGATCCATCAACCGCCGCGGATAATTTTGCATCCTCGTCGCCCTCACCCCATACGGGTCCCACGGCGTGGATCACAAAACGGCACCCGAGCGCCCCGCCTGAGGTCCAGGCTGGTACGGCGTGGCTGATCCGGCCATGCTCCCGCACCCAGGTATCCGATTCTTTTTGAATCACCGCTCCGCCGCGCCTGACGATCGCTCCCGCCACGCCCGCGCCATGTTGAAGCACTTTGTTGGCAGCATTGACAATGGCATCCGTCGTCTCGACGGTGATATCGCCCTGCACCAGCTGAAAATTCTGACCAGAGGCAAAAACGGTTTCTGCCAGAATGCTGCTCATAAATTTATTTTACTCCGGATTAAACGATTGGGCGGGGCTTGTCGCCCCGCCCAAAGTCGTACAATAACAATTTGATCTCACCCTTGATTGGCCTGCGCTACGACCGCGGCGAACGCCTGCGGATCGCGAACGGCCAGGTCGGACAGCATCTTGCGGTTGAGGTTGATCTTGGACTTTTTCAGGGCAGCGACCAGTCTGCTGTAGGTTGTGCCGTTCAGCCGCGCTGCGGCGTTGATGCGGACGATCCACAGCTTGCGCAGGTCGCGTCGGCGTACGCGACGATCGCGCGAGGAGTACCACATGCTTTTCAACATCGCCTCGTTGGCGCGGCGGAAAAGCAGGTGCTTGGAGCCCCGCTGCCCCTTGGTATAGTTCAAGACCTTCTTATGCCGCAAATGATTATGCGGTCCACGTTTTACCCGAGCCATGTTTTACCTCCTGCGAACTCCCGGGCGCCGGCCGTAGAAACGCATTGGATTGCGTCCATACATCTCCAGTTGCATGCACCCGGCAGTTGCAAATTAAATGCGAATAGGTTTCCTGAAGTCCAATCCTACGGCTTCATGTACGGCGCCAGGCGGCGGATGCGTTTGATGTATCCCTTTCCTTGGACCGGGATCATCTCGTCGAACAAGGCCTTCACACGCCGGGATGACTTCCGGCGCAGGTGGGCCTTACCGCCTTTGGTGCGCACGATCTTGCCTGACCCGGTCACGCCGAAGCGCTTCGAGGTGGCCTTGTGGGTCTTCAGCTTGAGCTTTCCGTCCTTCTGCTTGCGTGGCACAGCAATTACTCCTTTACACAAGATTCCGCAAGAGTTTACTCCTGCGGTACTTCACTCTTTTCAGGGACCGGTTCAGCGTCTTCCTTGCCCTTCTTCTTGGCCCCCCCCTTCGAGGGCGCCAGCAGCATGGACATGGCCCGGCCTTCGATGGCTGGGGCCTGCTCCACAGTGCTTACATCAGATAGTTTCTGGGCAATTTCCTTCAAATCTTCGAGCGCGATTTCCGGGTAAGTGATTTCGCGACCGCGAAAACGAATGGTCACCCGCACCTTCAGACTGTGTTCCAGCCAGCGGCGGGCGTCGTCCACCTTGAAATCCCGATGATGGTCGGTTGTCTTGGGGCGCAGGCGGATTTCCTTGACCTCGATCTTGGTCTGGGATTTACGTGCCTCGCGCTCTTTCTTTTCCCGCTCATAAAGAAACTTGCCAAAGTCCATGATCCGGCAAACCGGGGGAGCGGTATTGGGAGCAACCTCCACCAAGTCAAGTTCCGCGTCACGCGCCATCTGCAAAGCCTGGCGGGTTGGTACTACGCCGATGTTATCGCCTGTCGGCCCAATCAGACGAACTTCTGCAACCCGTATGGTCTCATTGACTCGAAATTCGTTGGCGCTGATACGTCTCTCCTTGTGAAATAATATGATTCCAGCTGCAGGGCTGGTTTAAGCGGGCTGATCATACCATGGATTTGCACGAATCGTCAATAAAGGGAACGCTCGTGATTGTTCCAAGATTGGTAAATTGGGTGGTATAAAAGGATTTCCGGAGCAACTGTGAATTGTCCCGGAAATCCATACAGAAAGGCACATCAGCACCATGCGCCTCAAGTTGATTTTACCAAGAGTTGATCCCGATACCTATATAGAACCGGAGCATTGCCCTCATCCCGGCTGCCCGGGCAAGCACTTCTTCCCCATGCAGGAGGTCCAGAAGAATGTGCGCGATAGCCAGTACGAGACGGTGAAAGCCCGGCGATACAAGTGTCTGCGGTGCGGGCATACGTTCCGGGTGTATCCCCAGGGAGTGAGTGCAGCACAGGTCTCACAGCGGCTGAAAGGGATGGCGGTGATGCTGTACCTGTTGGGCTTGAGCTACGGGGCGGTGGTGATCATGTTGGAAGCCCTGGGGGTAGATCTGAGCAAGAGTAGTGTGTATCGCAGCCTACAGGCGGCTGCGGAGGTGGTGCCGGGATTGAAGCAGCAAGAGCTGCTGCAGGGGTATCGGACGAAAGCGTTGGGAGCCGACCTGACCAGTGTGAAATGTAAAGGGAAATGGCTGAGCCTGGGGGTGACGGTGGATCCATTGACAGGCTGGGTATTGAGCATTGACCAGCTGGAGTCCGAAGATGCGCAGACCCTGCAGAAGTGGATCGAGCCAATCGCCGAGAGCGTCGGGGCGCACACCCTGGTCACGGATGATGCAGATGCGTTGAAAACTGCTGCGGATGACAGTGGGCTGTTCCATCAGGTGTGCAAGAGCCATGTCGGCCGCAACACGGACGAGTTGATCGCCAGCCTCAGCCAGGCCATCCAGCTGGGACGGGATCCTTCCCTGGCCGAACTGCACATCCAAGCTTCCCAGGCCCTGGAGGATCTGCGCCGCCTGGGGGAGCTGATCCATTCCCGCCAGCCTGACCAACAGGCGGAAGTTCAAGCGATGTATGAGCGTTATGCCATGGCGCCTGCCCCTACCAAAGGCGCCACCGCCAGCCTCGCCTACCGCCTCCGCAATCTCTTCCTCGACCGCTGGAACCTCTGGCCGCGCTTGACCTTCTACCGCACCTGGAAAGATGCGGCCGGAACCCCTCTCCTGGATGGCACCAATAATGCCTGCGAACGCGCCATCGGCTGGTGGATCAAGGAACGCTATCGCACCATGCGGGGCTACAAACGCGATCAGTCCGCCCTGAACGTCAGCCGCCTGATTGCCCACTGTGGCAATCACCTCAATTCAGGCCTGGATTTGGCTACCTTATTCGCCTGATCCAGGCTCGCCAGTTTCCTTCCCCGTTATTCCTTGCCCCTTGGTCGATGCTTTACCAAATTTGGAACAGTCACGAACGCTCCTTGCTGACAGGTACCCGAAGCCAAAGGCGATTGTCCCCGCACCATAATCTTTATGAACGATGGACAATCAGTGCTCTTAGAGCTGGCCAGACCGCGTCGCAATGCGGTTCTTCGCACGGGCGATGAATTCTTCCAGTGGGATGTTGTCCGCCCGCGAGCCATCGCGGACACGCAGGGAGACCTGGCCAGCCTTGGCCTCATTCTCGCCGACCACCAGCATGTACGGCACTTTCATTAACTGGGCATCGCGGATTTTTGCATTCATCCGCTGGGCGCTGCTATCCGCGCTGGCGCGGATGCCCTGCTCACGCAGCTGGCGGACGATCGCGTTGGCATACTCATTCTGCGAGTCGGTGATTGGAATGACGCGGGCGTGCTCGGGGCTGAGCCAGACCGGGAAGCTGCCCGCATAATGTTCGAGCAGGAATCCAATCATTCTCTCGTGCGTGGAGAGCGGGGCGCGGTGAATGCACAGCGGCGTCTCTTCGACTCCGGCCTTGTTCATGAACACGAGATTGAAACGACCCGGCTGAGCAAAGTCGACCTGGTTGGTAGCCAGGGTGAACTCGCGCCCGATCGCGCTCCAGATCTGCACGTCAACCTTGGGACCGTAAAATGCGGCTTCGTTGGCAGCCTCCTTGAAGGGCACGCCTCCGTTGGTCATGGCCGAGCGCACCATGTCTTCCGTCTTCAGCCACAGGCGCTCGTTGTCAATATACTTCTTCCCCAATCCTTCCTTGGCATGCAGGGAGAGCCGCATGACAAATTTATCGATATTGAACAGATCGAAATATTTTTTATACAGCTCGATGACCGCCATGAACTCCTGTTCGAACTGCTCCTCGGCGCAGTAGATATGAGCATCGTTCATCTGCATCGAGCGGACGCGCATCAATCCGAAGAGCTCGCCGGATTTTTCATAGCGATAGCACGTCCCATATTCAGCAAGACGGATGGGCAGATCTCGGTAGGAACGCGATTTGGAGCCGTAGATTTTATGGTGCATAGGGCAGTTCATCGGTTTGACGTAATATTTTGTGCCTTCAATCTCCATCGGCGGGTACATGCTCTCGGCGTAGTACGGCAGGTGGCCGGAATGCAGGAACAGGTCCTCTTTGGCCAGGTGCGGTGTGCGCACCCGCAGGTAGCCCGCATTTTCCTCCATCTCTTTTGCCAGCCGTTCCAGCTCTTCGATGATGACGCCTCCGCGCGGCAGCCAGAGCGGCAGACCGGGGCCGACCTCGTCGTCATAGATGAATATTTCCAGTTCTTTGCCGAGCTTGCGATGGTCACGTGCCTTGGCTTCTTCGAGCATCTTAAGATACTGTTTGAGCTCGTCAGGCGTACGCCAGGCCGTGCCGTAGATGCGCGTCAGCATCTTATTATGCTCATCGCCACGCCAGTAGGCTCCGGCAATCGACATCAACTTAATCGCCGCCGGGTTGATCTGACGCATGGTCTCGACGTGCGGGCCGCGGCACAGGTCGACAAAAGTGTCGGAATGATAAATGGAAATCTCCGGCTTCTCTGAAAGGGGGTTGCCGTACTCGTCCGTGCCGCCTTGATCCAGACCATCGATCAGCTCCAGCTTGTACGGCTGCTCCTTGAAGACTTGGCGCGCCTCATCCGCCGAGATGACCTTTTTGACAAAGGGATGGCCTCCGGCGATAATCTGACGCATGCGCTTTTCGATCTTTTCCAGATCTTCGTTGGTCAGAGCCTGAGGCAGGTCAAAATCATAATAGAAACCATTTTCGACCGGAGGACCAATTGTATATTTTGCCTCCGGGAAAAATTCGAGCACTGCCTCCGCCATGATGTGCGCAGCAGAATGGCGGATGCGATAGAGCTGAGAGTCCTCGTAGCGTTCTTCAGGTTGATTCGACATTTTTTCTCCTTGTGGAAAAGTCTGCCTAGCCGCCGTACAGATAGACGATCCCGGAGCGGCAGCTAGCGACCTCCGGGTCGCCGGGGAGTAATCGTATGATCGTCTGGCATGGCGACCTCCTAAAAATAAAAAATGCTCTCACCCATTTCGGGGTGAGAGCATTTGCGCTCGCACGGTTCCACCCGATTTCCCTTTTCCTACGTTCCTCGCCAGGCTCGGAACTCCGCTCAGGGACCTCGTTTAGGCCGGTAACGGGGCCAGCCGTTTCCTTTATCGGACAAGAAGCCGTTCAGGGTTACGCTCGCGGGGGGTTTTCAGTGAGGGCACCAGGGCAAACTCTCAGTCATTGGCCTGCCCTTCCTGTCAGCGCCCGGACCACCTACTCGTCCCGGTCATTGCGTTTGGCTATGCTGGCATTCATTATATGCCGGTTTAATAGGTTGTCAAGCATCCGGCGGAACAACCCGGAATATGCAGTCGTGGACTAATGCACCATTGTGGGGGGCACCCATTTGGCAAAGTCAGCCAGGTGCGCCCATAAAGCAGCATAGAAGGTTACTGCCCAGATGGCAGCGGACGCCAGCACAACCAGGGCGCCGATCAAACGGAGAATTTTGTTCTTTTTGATCAGACGGAGACCAGGAGCCGACGCCAGCCCCCCCAATCCGGCGACGATGAAACCGACGCCTGAAATCAAAGGTTCTGTGGTCAGCCCAAGGGAAATAATGCGCACTCCGACAATGATCGCGTCGATCCCGGCAAAAAAGGCGTAAATCGCCACCGGCAGCAAATCCCAACCCTGGCTGAGAGCAATTCCCGTTCCAAGGAAGACCGCACCGAAGAGGGTCGTGGCTTCGCCGTATCCGACGTTGTAACTCCCAGGCAGCGGCCAGGTGAAGGACAGGGCAAGGCCCAGAATCAGGCCGAGCAAGCCAACCATGCCAAACCCGGCTGAGTAAGGGCGCTGATCCTGCGCATCGATACCGAAATATATGTAATAGGCCAGCAGTGCTGTGCCTGCGACCAGGTTGATCATGATCAGGGTCAAATAATCGATAAACACGTTAGCTCTCCTTTTATTGGAATACAATATACATTATATATAACAATGATTGTCTAATTTGGTTACGTTTTTTGTCTGTTGCGGGGCAAATAAAAAAAGCCCCGAAACCGGGGCAAGGTGTGTGTGGGCGGAATAGGGCTCGAACCTACGACCTCTGCTATGTCAAAGCAGTGCTCTAACCAACTGAGCTATCCGCCCGGAAAGCGAGGCCATATTATAACGACGCTCCCAAGAATTGGCAAGAAGCGACTCTTGGCCACCGCCAGTTCCCAATTCAGTGATAATCAGCTTGACCCCCAATCCAGCAGCTTTGTTTTTATTCGGGCAGCAGGACGCCACCTGTCTCACGAGGTTCATGGATTTGTACGCAACTTATCCCGGAGGATAACCAGTATAATTAAAACTCGAGAGGATATGTTTGATGGGAAATACGATCAAGGTGGTCATTCTTGCAGGAGGGCTGGGCACGCGCTTGACCGAGGAGACCACGGTCAAGCCGAAACCGATGGTTGAAATTGGCGGAAAGCCCATGCTCTGGCACATCATGAGCATCTATGCGGGCTATGGCTTCAAGGAATTCGTCATCGCCTTGGGGTACAAGGGAGAAATCATCAAGGATTATTTCATTAATTACCATTATCGGGCCCGAAACCTTTCAGTGCGCCTGAATACCGGGGACATTTCCCTCTACCAGGGCACAAGCGAAGACTGGACTGTCGACTTGCTGGATACGGGCCAGGCAACCCAGACCGGCGGGAGAATAAAAAGGGCAGCCGAGTTCATCGGCAACGAGCCGTTCATGATGACCTATGGCGATGGGGTCTCCAACATCGATATTCGGAAACTTCTCGCTTTCCATCAAGGGCACGGAAAGCTGGCAACGATCACCGCCGTCCGCCCACCCGCCCGTTTTGGCCAGATGGTGTTCGATGGTGAAAAAGTAGCCCAATTCGTAGAAAAGCCGCAGATCGGTGAAGGTTGGATCAACGGTGGGTTCTTTGTGCTTCAGCCCGAGGTCGTCAACTACATCCAGGGCGACCAATCGGCCTGGGAGCGTGAGCCCTTGGAACAGCTGGCCGCCGAGGGGCAGCTGGCTGCCTACCGTCACAATGATTTCTGGTACTGCATGGACACGATGCGCGATGTCCAGCTGCTGGATAAATTGTGGACAGAAGGGAATGCCCCGTGGAAAACCTGGGCGTGAATCGTTCTTTCTGGCTGGACCGGCCCACCCTCGTGACCGGCGGTACAGGATTGTTGGGCGGCTGGCTGGTGCGCCGCCTGCTGGAAGCCGGGGCGGACCTGGTGTGCCTGGTGCGCGACTGGGTGCCACAGAGCGAGCTGGTGCGCTCGCGCCAGATCGAGCAGGTCAAGCTGGTACGCGGCGATATCCGCGACCGGGATTTGTTGGAACGCTGCCTGGGCGAGTATGAAATCGACACGGTGTTCCACCTCGCCGCCCAGACAATCGTCACGATTGCCAACCGCAACCCGATCTCAACCTTTGAGACGAATATCGCCGGAACCTGGAACCTGCTGGAGGCCTGCCGGCGCAGCCCGCGGGTCCGACAAATCGTGCTGGCCTCGTCGGACAAAGCCTACGGGGACCAGGATCAAATGCCCTACCTGGAAACCACCCCGCTGCAGGGGCAGCATCCGTACGATGTCAGCAAATCGGCCGCCGACCTGATCGCCCATGCCTACGCCGTCAGCTACAACCTGAGAGTGGCCGTCACCCGCTGTGGGAATTTCTACGGCGGCGGCGATCTGAACTGGAACCGCATCGTGCCCGGTACCATCCGCTCGGTTCTTCGCTCTCAGCGCCCGGTCATCCGCTCTGATGGCAGCTTCGTGCGGGATTACTTCTATGTGGAGGATGGCGCAGCAGCCTACATCCTGCTGGCCGAACAGCTCGCTGCCCACCCGGAACTAGGCGGCGAAGCATTCAATTTCTCCTATGGAAACCAGCTCACCGTTATCGACCTGACCCGGCGCATCCTGGCCCTGATGGGGTCAGGCCTCCAGCCCGAAATCCGAAACGAAGCCAGCAACGAAATCCGCTGCCAGGTGCTCAATGCAGACAAGGCCCGGAAGGTGTTAGGCTGGTCTCCCCTGTTTAGCCTAGAAGAAGGCTTGAAAAAAACCATCCGCTGGTACGAAGATTTCCTGTCCGTGGAGTCGCAAGAAAAATGAGCCGAGATGAACAGCTACGTGCGGAAATATTGAAATTGGTTGAGGAATATTATCGAGAACGCTTCGCCGGCCATCCCTTCAACCCTGCGCTGGATATTGTCCATTACGCTGGGCGCGTCTTTGACGCGGACGAGCTGGTCAAGCTGGTTGATTCCAGCCTGGACTTCTTCCTGACTGCCAGCCGCTACTCCGACCAGTTCGAGACTGATTTTGCCGAGTACTTCGGCCTGCCCAACGCCTTTATCGTCAATTCCGGATCTTCGGCCAACCTGGTTGCATTGACCGCGCTGACCTCCCCCAAGCTCGGCGAAAGGCGCTTGAAGCCAGGAGATGAAATTATCACCGTGGCAGCCGGCTTTCCGACCACACTGGCACCTCTCCTGCAAAACCAGCTTGTGCCAGTCTTCGTGGACGTTAACCTGGGCGACTACACTGCCATCCCTTCCCGCGTGGAAGAGGCGGTCGGGCCGAAGACGCATGCCATCGCCATGGCGCACACCATGGGGGTGCCTTTTGACCTGGATACAGTCATGCGCCTGGCAAAAGAGTACGACCTGTGGGTGATGGAAGATAACTGCGATGCCCTCGGGGCGCGCTATCGCGGCCGGCTGACCGGCACTTTTGGGGACGTTTCCACCGTCTCGTTTTACCCAGCCCACCACATCACCATGGGCGAGGGCGGCTGCGTGCTCAGCCGGGACGAGTTGCTGGGGCGCATTGTGCGCTCCGTGCGGGATTGGGGGCGGGATTGCTACTGCGCCGGTGGTGAAAGCAACACCTGCGGGAAGAGATTCAGTCAGCAGTTCGGAACGCTGCCGTACGGCTACGACCACAAATACATCTACAGCCACATCGGTTACAACCTGAAGGTGACCGATATGCAGGCGGCGGTCGGTATTGCCCAGCTCGGCAAGCTGGAGGGGTTCATCGCCCGGCGCAGAGCCAATTTCCAAAAACTTAGTGCCATGTTGGCACAGTATGAGGAGCGCCTGATCCTGCCGAGCGCCACGCCGCATTCCGACCCATCCTGGTTCGGGTTCGTCATGACTGTACGGGAAAATGCCGGGTTCGCGCGGAACGATCTGACCCGTTTTCTGGAAGCCAACCGCATCGAGACCCGTAATCTGTTCAGCGGTAACCTTCTCCGTCAGCCAGCCTTCCTGGATATCGAACACCGCCTGGTTGGCGAACTGACCAACACCGATATCATCACGGAGCGCACATTCTTCATCGGCGTGTATCCGGGCATTGATGATGCTCAACTGGATTACATCGGCTCGGTCTTCAACCGCTTTATGCACGGTGAACGGGTGAGCTGATGCCCCAAAAACTGCGCTGCGAAGTGACCCGGATCCTGAACCATGGGGAACGGGTGTACAGCGTCTTTTTAAAGCCGGAAGTGCCTGCCCCACACTTCCAGGCAGGTCAATTCCTGCATCTGACCCTGGATGAATATCAGCACGGCGATTTCTGGCCTGATTCGCGCCCATTTTCCATTGCCAGCCCGCCAGCCGACCGCACCCTTCTGCGCATCACCTATGCAGCCAGGGGTCAATTCAGCAGCCGGATGGAGACCGAGCTGCATGCGGGGAGCAGGGTATGGGTCAAAATGCCATACGGCGAGTTCAGGATCCATTCCCAGAGTGATGTCTGCCTGCTGGCCGGCGGCACTGGTGTGACCGCCTTCACGGCTTTCCTTACTGGACTGCCGGCAGACTACCCGTATTCTATTCATCTCTTTTACGGGGCCAGGCGGCCAGACCTGTTGATTTACCGTCCGCTTCTGGAAACAGCCAAACGGCATTGCCCCAACCTGCACATCCTTTACCTGGCTGAACAGAACGGCGGAGACGCGGAGTGCCTGGTGGGGCGCATTAACCTGGATATCGTCTGGAAATCCGTCCTCGACCCGCTGTCTGTGGTCTACTACCTGTCAGGCCCGCCGGAGATGCTGCACACCTTACGACAAGAACTCGATCAGCACGGGGTGGAGGCGCGGAAAATTGTGATCGATGCATGGGAATGATCAAGTCCGAGAACCGTCTAGCCGCTGACCTGGATCACATCCTGGAGGTCACGCGTGACCTCTGGGATGATCTGCACGGCGAACGTATTTTCATCACCGGCGGGACGGGCTTCTTCGGCTGCTGGCTGCTGGAAAGCTTTGCCTGGGCGAATGACCGCCTCGGGCTGAATGCCTCGGCACTGGTGCTGACCCGCAACCGGGACGCCTTTCGAAAAAAGGCACCGCACCTGGCCTCTCATCCCGCGATCTCCTTCCATCCAGGCGACATCCGCTCCTTCGAGTTCCCGGCAGGTTCGTTTTCCCATGTCCTTCATGCGGCAATCGAATCCAACGTAAGGCTCAGCCGCGAAAACCCCTTGACGATATTCGACACGATTGTGGATGGGACACGCCGCACGCTGGAATTTACCCGTCAGAGTGGAGGGCGGAAGTTCCTGCTGACCAGTTCCGGAGCGGTCTACGGAAGGCAGCCGCCCGAACTGGCCCGCATTCCCGAAGATTACCCGGGCGGGCCTAACCCGACCGACCCGCGGTCTGCATTTGGAGAGGGAAAACGCGCCGCCGAGACCCTGTGCACCCTGTACGCAAAGCAATCCGGCATTGAGATAAAGATTGCCCGCGGTTTTGCATTTGTCGGCCCATACCTGCCTCTCGACATCCACTTCGCCATCGGCAACTTCATCCGCGATGGGTTGAACGGAGGCCCGATCATTGTTCGGGGGGATGGTACCCCGCATCGCTCCTATCTCTATGCAGCCGATCTGGCCATCTGGTTGTGGACAATCCTTTTTCGTGGCCAATCCTGCCGTCCCTACAATGTGGGCAGCGAGGAAAGTATTGCCATCCGCATCCTGGCCGAGACTGTGGCACGAGCGTTTCAGCCCGAGCCTCCGGTCCGTGTCCTTGAAAAAGCGAGGCCTGATAAACCCATAGAGCAGTACATTCCCTCCACGGGTAGGGCCTTCAATGAGTTAAAATTGATTAAGACCATCGGCCTTGAAGAGGCGATACTTCGCACCATTTCCTGGGCCAGGTCCGTCTAATCGTTCAAGGAGAAACCAGCATGTCAGAGGTAAAAATCGGCGACAAGAAGGTGGGTGATGGCCATCCCTGCTATGTCGTTGCAGAAATTGGCATCAACCACAATGGCGATATGGATCTGGCCAGGAGGCTTATTGATACAGCAGTCCAGGCAGGTTGTAGCGCGGTCAAATTCCAGAAGCGCACAATTGAAATCGTGTATTCTGCCGAAGAGCTGGCTCGTCCCGCGAGAGCCCGTTCGGCATCACGAACGGCGATTTGAAGTATGGACTGGAATTCGGCCTTAAAGAATACACCGAGATTGACCGTTACTGTAAGGAAAAGAACATTGCCTGGTTTGCTTCGTGCTGGGATGAACAATCGGTGGATTTCATTGACAAATTCAAACCCCCTTGTTTCAAGATCGCTTCTGCCTCTTTAACTGACGACGATTTGCTGCGACACGCTCGGTCCAAAGGGAAACCGATCCTGCTTTCGACCGGCATGAGCAGCCTGGAGCAAGTTGATCATGCCGTGGATGTGCTGGGAAAAAACGACCTGGTCATTTTGCATGCCTGCAGCACCTATCCAGCCTACTACGAAGAACTTAATTTGAAAGTAATCCCTATGCTGAGGCGGAGGTATTGCGTACCCGTTGGTTACTCCGGTCACGAAACCGGACTGCCCTCTTCGGTTGCCGCGGTCGTATTGGGAGCCTGTATCGTAGAGCGCCATATTACCCTGGATCGGTCCATGTGGGGTTCGGATCATGCAGCTTCCCTGGAGCCAAATGGGATCACACGCCTTCTGCGCGATATCCGGCTGGTCGAGACAGCACTGGGAGACGGCACCAAACGAGTGATCGAAAGAGAAGTGCCTATCATGCAAAAGCTCCGCCGTGTAGACAGCATGAAAAGTGGGCGGCGATCATAAATACAGGATTTTCGCCAAAGGTGTGCCGCTTATCAGCATAACCGGAGTATCGGATTTGGTAACCAAACTTTCTGATTACGTTATTCGATTTATCGCTGATCAGGGGGTAAAGCATGTTTTTATGGTACCCGGGGGCGGTGCCATGCACTTAAACGACTCGCTTGGAAAATGCCGGGATATAGAATATGTCTGCAACCTTCATGAACAGGCCAGTGCAATCGCCGCAGAAGCTTATGCAAGGGTAACCAATAATCTCGGGGTTGCTCTTGTCACGACGGGTCCAGGTGGAACCAATTCAATCACAGGTACAGCGGGTGCATGGCTTGATTCCACCCCCTGCCTGTTCATTTCTGGTCAGGTCAAACGCGCCGACATCGTCGGTAAGCGCGGCCTGCGTCAGTTGGGTGTACAGGAGATTAATATCGTATCAATCGTCAAGCCCATCACCAAGTACGCGGTTACGATCTTAGATCCCGCAACCATCCGCTATCACTTAGAAAAGGCCCTTTACCTTGCCAAAAGCGGGCGCCCAGGTCCGGTGTGGATTGATATTCCATTGGACGTGCAGGCAGCAATGATCGAGACGGATTCGCTTGCGGGGTTCACCTCCCCAAAAGAAGGCAAAGAAGCCGCCGCAGTGCAGCTTGAATCGAAAATCCGGCGGGTGATCAAACTCATTAACGCCGCCGATCGTCCCATCCTCCTTGCAGGCAATGGTACGCGCATTTCGGGTGCAGCTGAGGATTTCTTGGATCTGGTTGACGTCCTTGGCATCCCCGTGCTGACCACCCGCCTGGGCGTGGATTTGATCCCCGCCGACCACCCACTCTCGATGGGCATGCCCGGCTCGATCGCATCGCGCAGTGCCAATTTTGCACTTCAGAACTCGGATTTGCTGCTCGTCCTGGGCGCCCGGCTGGATATGGCGCTGATTGCCTACGCGCCCGAAAAGCTGGCACGCAGCGCGAAAAAAATCATGGTCAACATTGACCGCGCCGAAATGCAAAAGATGAGTTCTGTCCTGGATATGCAGGTCGTAGCCGATGTGCGCACATTCATCCGGGGCATCCTGGAAAAGGCGAACGACCTTGCGCCGCGTGACCGTTCAGCCTGGCTGGGGCGCTGCCGGGAGTGGAAGGAAAAATACCCATTTGTCCTGCCCGAACATCGCGCGCAGTCTGGCCGGGTGAGCATGTATGCCTTTGCCGAGATCGTCTCAGAAGAGGTGGGCGAAGACTGCGTCATCTTGCCAGGCAATGCGGGCAATGCCTCGGAACTGTTCCTGACCGCCTTCAAAGCCAAGCGCGGACAACGCATTTTCCACAACAAGGGCACCGGCGCAATGGGATTTTGCCAACCCGCCGCGATCGGAGCGTGTCTTGCGAGCGGGCGCAAACCCACCATTTGCGTGGATGGTGACGGGGGATTTCAAATGAACATCCAGGAGCTTGAGACAGTAAGGCGTCTGGGTTTACCCATTAAGTTTTTTGTGATGAACAACGAGGGCTATGCATCCATCCGCGCCTCACAGCTCAATTATTTTGGCAGACTGACCGGCGCGGATGCCACCAGCGGGATGACCCTGCCCGACACAATCCGTGTGGCAAAGGCCTACGGGTTGGATGCGTTGCGGATCGAAACCAGCCAGAACCTGCGCGAGCAGGTGCGCCAGGTGCTCGCCATGCCAGGAGCGGTAGTATGCGAAGTAAGGATCATTCCCGATGAGCCACGCGCACCGCGCATTTCTTCGCGCCAGCGCAGGGACGGCTCGATGGTATCAACTCCGCTCGAAGATTTGGCGCCTTTCCTCGACCGCGAGGAATTTTTGGCAAATATGATCGTGCCGCCGTTGGAAGAGGAATAGGATGAAATCAATTGAACCTGAGCTTGAAGAACTCCTGAGCGAAGATATTGTCTCGGTTATTGAACGCGAAAGAACAGACTTTGACCGTTCTGTATCCCCTTTCGAAAAATCACTTGTCCTGGTTGGGGCAGGAAATCTTGGCAGGCAGGTTTTAGCAAGTCTGAGAAAAGATGGGATTGAACCGCTTGCCTTTGCCGACAACAACCCTGAGCTTCAAGGCAAATCCGTCGAGGGAGTGCAAGTATTATCTCGCCAACAAGCCGCGGAAAATTATGGTTCTTCCGCCGCATTTGTTGTCACAATCTGGAATACCGATCATTCATTCATTCAAACTCGCAAAGAATTAACTGATCTTAACTGCAATAAAGTTGTTTCGGCAGTAACTTTACGATGGAAATATCCAGAAGCACTGTTACCTTTCTTTTGGCTGGATATTCCAAGTAAAACGACTGCAAATGCAGCTTTGATAAAAACAGCGTTTTCGCTTTGGGAGGATGAGTTTTCTCGCCAAGAATACCTGGCACAACTAAAGTTCAGAATTTTAGGCGAATTCGATTCATTATCAGCGCCTGTTCCGCAGGAATCATATTTTCCTGATGATTTATTTGATTTATTGCCAGATGAGAGGTTTATTGACTGCGGGGCTTTCGACGGCGTCACAGTCAGGCACTTTCTGAAACGGCAAAAAGAATTTATTGGCAAGGTTGTAGCCTACGAGCCTGACCCTATTAAATTTTAAGCGATTGAAAGAATACATATCCCTCTTGGCAAAAGGCACACGGGAAAGAATTATTCCTTCGCCTTTTGCCGTTGGCGCAAGACATGCTAAAGTTCGTTTTGATGCTACTGGAACAATGGGTTCAACCATCACGAACAGCGGCAAGTTGGAAGTGGAATGTGTGACCCTGGATGAAAACCTGAACGACCTTCAAATTCTGCCAACTTACATCAAGATGGACATTGAAGGAGGCGAACTCGACGCACTCGCTGGGGCGTGTACTTTAATTCAAAGAAAAATGCCGATTTTGGCGGTCTGCTTATATCATCGTTACGATGATCTATGGCGCATCCCCTTGTTTATTCATACCCTGGCAAGCGAATATCATCTTTTCCTGCGCCCGCATGAGATTGAAGGCTGGCAACTTGTCTGTTATGCAGTTCCAGCAAGTAGGCTAAAACATAGATTATGACAACAAATGATTTACTCAACAACGAATTGGAAGCCCACACCGCCACCCTGCAACAAACTGTCGCGGAATGCGGTACGGTAATTTTCGAGATCACAGAGCAAATCCTAGCCTGTTTCCAACGCGGCAACAAGCTGCTGTTATGCGGCAACGGCGGCAGCGCCGCGGATGCCCAGCATGTAGCCGCCGAATTCATCAACCGCTTCCACTTCAACCGTCCCGCCTTACCTGCCATCGCCCTCACAACCGATAGCTCTATTTTAACCAGCATCAGCAATGACTCGTCGTTCAATTTCGCGTTCTCTCGCCAGGTGGAGGCGCTGGCCCAACATGGCGATATCCTGGTGGGTATCAGCACCAGCGGCGGCTCGGTCAACGTGCTCAATGCTCTGGATTCCGCCCGCGCCAGGGGCATCACCACCATTGGCTTTACTGGTGCAAACGGGCGCGCACCATTAGGAGTAAAATGCGACTTTTGCCTGGTTATCCCGTCCACGGACTCCGCGCGGATACAGGAAGCGCACGAATTCGCGTGGCACGTTATTTGCGGGGTGGTGGAGGAGCGGTTATTCAGCAAAAGATAAATATGGCATCATTTAAAATTCAACTTGATGAACTGTTGAAAAAAGACCCTTCCATCCTGGTGCGCGCACAAAAAACAGCGTTTGAAAGACTTACTGCCGAAAGCGGCGAACGCTTCGTTCTCTTCGGCGCGGGGCGGCTGGGGCAAATCGCAATGGAGGGATTGCGCAAGGCCGGCATCGAGCCGCTGGCATTTGCAGACAACAACCCAAAGCTGTGGGGGTCAAAGGTCGAAGGTTTGGTGGTGCTCTCCCCCCACTCTGCCGCAGAGCATTTCGGCGCAAACGCTGTCTTCATCATCACCGTCTACACCAGCGCGCCAGTCTGGATACAGTTGACCGGCATGGGGCTGAAGGTTGCTTCGTTTGCCGCGCTTGTCTGGCAATATCCGCAAGCGCTTATGCCATACTACAGCGTGGAATATCCATATAAAATCTTCACGCAGGCCGGAGATGTACGAAAAGCGCTGAGCCTGTGGGCAGATGACATCTCACGCCAAGAATATCTGGGGCAACTGCTTTGGCAGAGCTCTCTTGACCCATCCGGTTTGCCACCGCACCTGCCGCAAAATGAAATCTACTTTGCCGATGACCTATTTGCCCCTTTGGCGGATGAGGTTTTTATAGACTGCGGCGCTTTCGACGGCGACTCGGTGGAGGAATACCTCAAACGCCGCGCCGGTTCGTTTGATCAAATCATCGCAATCGAACCCGACCCGGCGAACTGCACGGCGCTCGAAAACCGGTTGGCCGCCCTGCCCGTTAAATTGAGCGGCAGGATACGGGTCGTCAGAAGCGCCCTGGGGGTAAAACGCGAGTGGGCAACGTTCAACGCCACTGGAACAGTTGGTGCATCCATCGGCGCAGGCAGTGATCAGGTCCAATGTGCCCCGCTGGATGAACTGCTGAAGGATGTCAAGCCGACTTTCATCAAGATGGACATCGAAGGCGCGGAACCGGACGCCCTGGCCGGAGCGCACAGAATTATCGAAAGGGATATGCCGGTGCTGGCGGTCTGCATGTACCATGCGCAGGAACACCTCTGGCAAATTCCACTGTTGATCCAATCTTATGCTGGGGATTATCAATTCTTTCTTCGGCGCTACTCAGATGATTGTTGGGAACTGGTGTGTTACGCCGTGCCGAGAAGGAGGCTCAAATGAAAAAGATCAGCGTAATCTCCATTTGCTACAACGAAGAAGGTAATATTCGCGAATTTTATACCCAGATAGTGGCGGTCTTCAAAAAGCTGGAAGATCGCTACACCTACGAGATCATCATCGCGGATAATGCCTCCACTGACAACACTCAGCAAATTCTGCGTGAAATTGCCGCCAGGGATAAAAACTTCAAGGTCATTCTCAACTCACGGAATTTCGGCGTGAACCGCTCAGGCAACAATGCCTTCAGGCAGGCAGCCGGGGATGCTGCCATCCTGATGGTGTCCGATTTACAGGATCCCCCATCCCTGATTCCTGAATTTCTTGAAAAGTGGGAACAGGGGTATAAAGTAGTAATGGCAGTCAAGAATAAAAGTGAGGAATCTCCTTTCATTTACTCGCTGCGCTCCTTGTACTACATTGCACTTGAGAAGATGTCGGAAATAAAACTCACCCGACATTTCACTGGCTTTGGCCTTTATGACAAACAGGTCCTGGACATCTACAAAAGCCTGAATGACCCTTACCCATTTTTTAGGGGGTTGATTTCAGATATCGGCTTTACCCCTGCTATCATCCCGTTTACACAACCGCAACGAAAACATGGAAGAACCAAAAGTAACTTTCTATACCTTTTTGATGAGGCAATGCTGGGGATAACCAGTTACACCAAAATACCGTTGCGCCTGGCCAGCATAATCGGGTTTATTGCTGCCTTTATCAGCTTTCTGATTGGTATGTTCTATTTGATATACAAATTAATCTTCTGGAAAAGCTTCTCATTAGGAATAGCACCAGTTGCTATTGGGCTGTTCTTTTTTGCATCAATCCAGTTAATTTTCTTGGGTGTGATTGGTGAGTATATTTCTACATTACGTGTCCATATTCTCCGCCGCCCGCTGGTATACGAAAAAGAAAGGATTAATTTTTAAAATTGTCCCCCCTCCCACCCGCCGGGGATGATCAGCCGGCAAGAAGTAGGCGCCGTCTATGGGTACTGATTTTCGCATTTTCCTTGGCAGCTGTACTCCTCTACTTTACCTTACGAAACCTCGACTGGACCTCCTTTGGGAAGTTGATCACGACCGGCCATTATGAGATCCTGCTGTTGACGATCCCGCTTGCTAGTCTCAATTACTTTATCCGTTCTGTGCGGTGGGGAACGCTGGTCAACACAGACAAAAAGGTGCCGCTGCTCTCCATCTTCTGGGCGAATATGGTGGGATATCTGGGGAACGCCTATTTACCCGCCCGCGCCGGGGAAATCATCCGTTCGGCTTACCTCGGGCAAAAAAGTGGTGCAGGTGTCAGTTTCGTTTTCGCCACTGCACTGGTGGAGCGGTTGTTGGACGTGATTGCCCTGGTCCTCATTGGTTCCATATCCGTGCTGCTGCAGAGTCAAATCTCATCCCTGCTGGCAGGTGCGCTCAAAATCATGGCAGCCGCGGGAGCCATCGGCCTGGCAGCAGTCATCGTCATGCCCTTCCAGGAAAAATTGATCACCACCCTGATTGCCAAGCTGCCTCTGCCCGGCAGGGTTTTGCAAAAAATCGGCGAAATAGTTAAGCGTTTCCTGCTCGGTATGCGCTCCTTGCACAATGCGCGCCGTCTAGGAAGTTTTATTCTGCTGACGGCTGTCATCTGGCTCTTCGACGGTATTGGGAATGTAATTGGCGTGCGCATCATCGCGCAGACCCTTACGCTGAGCCAGGCTTTCATCCTGCTTGCTGCTCTAGGACTGTCAAGCGCCATTCCCTCTACACCCGGGTATATCGGCGTTTATCAATTCGTAGCCGTGAATATCCTCGTTCCTTTTGGCTTTTCACGTCCGGCTGCGCTGGCATATATTCTGATCAGCCAGGTGGTTGGTTATCTTGTGATCAGCTTCTGGGGCCTGATAGGTCTGTGGCAGGTAAATCGGGCGCGGTCGATGAATGAAACCCGAAATGGGCAAAATTCAGGAAAGATCAAATGAAAAAGATCAATTGGACGCTTATCGCCATTATTGCGAACCTGGCGGTAATCTGCTGGGCCATCCTTCGTTACATGAATTTGAAATTTCCGATTGTGGGTGATGATTACAGCCTGGCCATCCCGTCAATGCTGGATTTACTTCTTCACTATCATGTAAATGGAATCAGTATCCAGTGGTATACGCCGTCTTTTGGCGGAGGGCTGCCCGCATTTCCTGACCCGAATAATGGCCAGTTCTCACTCTTCGGATTGTTGCCTCTGCTGGTCAATCCATGGCTGGCGGTCATAATCTCATGCATCGTGTATATCACTTTAGGCGGAATCGCCAGCTATTACTTATTTAATCACGTGCTCAAGCTGCATAGGACAGCCAGTATCCTGGGGATGGTTTTTTTCTTGGCAAACGGATTCATAATGGAGCGGATCGCAATCGGACATCTCGGTTATTCCGCTTTCCCGGTGATCGCCATCCTCGCCGTCTTGCTCCTGGATGCCTCCCTGCCGAAAGGCATCGCCGGTTTGCTCTTTGCTTTCCTGGTGGCCGTGCTGATCCAGCAGGCAGGGTATTTCCTTATTATCACATTTAGCCTTTCATTCTTAATCTTCCTCCCGCTGGTATATCTATACAAGCAGGAGGTTTTTTCATGGAAACGCATCCTGTCGGTCCTGGCGGTGGGGGGAGCTGTTGCATTAGTAATATCCGCTTCCAAATTGGCCGCAGTTTATGCGTTCATGCGCTTCTTCCCCCGCCAGCTGGCAGATGAATATCAAACCAATGCACTCTCCGGTTTTATCGGTACTGTATTTCAGCTCCTGGGGACGATGAATCTGGCACCTCTGCTCTGGATGACCGGGAAGGATCCAATCTTGCTGTCTGCGTATATGATTCAACTGACCGGTGCGCTTTACGGATATTGGGAATTCGATATGTCCCTCTCCCCGGTTGTTTTTTGGATTTTTCTCTTTGGAATTACCCAATTTCTTTTTCACCCCAAAAAATACTTCAATTTATTCAAATCCGGTAAAAAATGGATTGCCTGGATCGTGCTTATTTTTTCCACCTGGCTTACGCTTGAATTTTGCCTGGCAAAAGGATTGATCTACCCGATTTTGAAAAACCTGCCCGTTCTCAGCTCCCTGCACGTCAATCCGCGCTTTACAGCGGCGTTCATTTTCCCGCTTGCAGTCACGGCCGCGATCCTTTTTAATCGGTGGATCACGAGTATACCTGCTAGGCGAGTCATTACTACATTCTTTATAGTTGATTTGATCAGTTTGATCCCCTTGGGCATCTATTTCATGATCCCGGCCAATCTAATTGACCGAGATTACAACCTTACCGAATCGGAATTGATTTACCAAAGAATACAATCCGGGGACAACCTGACCATTACCGGGATCATTAATTCGTACAGCAATACACACGCTCTAAGCCTGCATGAAAGCAACTTGAGACCGTATAACCCGGTTTTCGGGTACTTTCTGGAATATTTCCGCCCAGAGATCCACGAAGGATCCATTTGGGATATATCCGGCGATTATTACAACATGACCAATCCCTCCGGCTACGTTTTCCCGGAGATCAACGGAACGCGTCCCTTCGAGCGTATCCGTATCAGCGACAAGGATCAGCTGGAAGCCTTTGCCAGCCACCATCAGCCCGATTGGAAGATCCCCATCTACCAGCAAATACTTGACTGGGTATCCGGTGTGGTTTTTATAATTACTGTCGCCTTTCTTGCTGGCTTTGGCATTTACAAGCTGGTCCCGATACTGAGATCCGTCAGGCAGGTGCGTTGAAAACAACCTCATGAACTTTACTACCGCCAGACTGGTCGATCCCAGCATAATAAGGCGCTGTTTGAGAACCTCCCCACCTAAAAGGGTCAGAATAGGTTGAGCACCCAGCTGTCGTTGCCCTGGAAAGATCCAGCTTCAATGCGCTGTTTTATAAATCAATAACGGATGAACCTCCCGCCGATGATTTCCTGGTAAATGCAATGGCTAAACGATGCTTTTTATCCCAGAAAATCAATCCTGGAGTTGGCTCTTTCGGGAGTGGTTTGACGAAGAGAGCTTATCAAACGGTCGCTTTGGGGAGACGCTCGAAGATGTGGAGCTGATGGCCAGGTGCCAAACGCTGGTCCTTCAAACCCTTATGGCGCAGTTACCAGGCGCTCCAATCCCCCGGTCATCCCCCATGCCAAAAGTTCCTAAGCTACCGCCTGGCGTCCAAAATTGAACAGCTCCCCCGGCACCAGCCCCACCGCGCGCCGATGCGGCCGTTCTTGCTGAAAGGCCGCTCGATGGGCTTGAAGAAGTTTGAACACCACTTGAATTAATTCTGGAATTTCATCCGATCTTATGCTATCCAGCATAGTAGAAGCCTCCTGAGTTTTTGTATGTCGTCGCAAACATACTTAACGCAAGAGGCTTCATCTTTTCAACTACCCCTGGAAAGAGCCAAATTCCAGGTGGCTTAATCACAAAAAGTATGGTTATGCCTTCTTCAGTACAGGAAGGCCGTTGGCTGTCTCATCTACTTTGTAACCCTGCGGTACAGCCTCCAACACGCCTGCCCTCTGCTCCTTGGAAAAGAAATAGAGCGTCTGGGTCTTTCCTGTTTTGGTTGTGGTTATCTTTGCGTGCAAAAAGTAGACAACGCCGCGTTTATTAGTGTAGCTGAAAGCCATTCGAACCTCCAATTTTGGCATTGTCCTGTGCTGTGGATCAGCCCAGGTGGATAAGACCCATTGATTATACAGCATTTGGGATAGGCGGGGAATCCCACGCATTGCCTCAAATAAAATCTTACTATTGAGAATATCGTTGCCTCAAAAAGGATGTTACTCTACGGCAGACGCATTTGCAATGCCGGAGGAAAACATGATGAGTTAACGAAGTAAGCGAGAGCTGCTCGAAGAGATTCGTCCACGCTATCTAAAGGCAAAGAAATCCGAGAAGAAGATAATCTTGGATGAGTTTGTGGCGGCGACGGACTATCATCGCAAGTATGCCACCCGGCTTCTGAAACATGGTCGACCACGGTGCAGTGGCAAAAAGCATGGTCTTCCGAAAATCTATCGAGGCGAAGTGGTGGTGGCCCTGGAGCAGATCTGGGAGGTGTGCGGACGGATTTGCTCGAAGCGACTGCATCCTTTTCTGCCGGAGATGGTGAAAGTGCTGGAACGCTGTAGCGAACTTCATCTGGCTCCAGAGACGAAAACGCTCTTGCTGCAAATGAGCCGTTCAACCATGGATTGCTGTCTGGGCCCGGCCCGCTTTGAGCATCCGCATGGTCTGAGCACCACCAAGCCCGGCAGCTTGCTCAAGAAGGCCATCCCGGTGCGCACCTACACTCC
Organism: uncultured Chloroflexia bacterium; assembly: GCA_963753465.1. Lineage (GTDB taxonomy): Bacteria > Chloroflexota > Anaerolineae > Anaerolineales > Villigracilaceae > UBA877. The sequence continues at coordinate 767,706 of CAVWCJ010000003.1, read as the reverse complement.
CTGGGACGAAGATCATCCTGGATTCCTCGAAATTGACCTGGTAGCGCACTGCGGGGAGACCACCGAAGGCCAATATATCAACACTTTGACCTGTGTGGACCTCTCCACCGGCTGGATTGAATGCCTGGCTGTGCGCCAGCGCACCCAGCAGGCCGTTTTCGAAGCCATCCAGACCATGCGTTCCCAACTGCCTTTCCTTTTGCTCGGCCTCGACTCCGACAACGGCGGCGAGTTTATTAACGACTTGCTCTATCGCTACTGCCTTTCCGAAAAGATCACCTTCACCCGCTCGCGGCCTTACCAGAAGAACGACCAGGCCCATGTCGAGCAGAAAAACTGGTCCGTTGTCCGTCGCCTCATCGGGTACGACCGCTTCGAAACCGAAGCGGAATTCCTGCTCTTACAAAGCATCTACGCAGACCTGCGTCTCTACACCAACTTCTTCCAGCCTGTTTTGAAATTGGTCTCGAAACAACACATAGACAAAAAACTCCTCAAAAGATATGATCAAGCCGCTACTCCTTTCCAGCGGATCCTGGCCAGCGAAGATATTCCCCTCCAGACCAAGGCCCATTTGACCAACTTGTATGTCCAGCTCAATCCTGTCCGATTGCGAGCTGCAATCGATGTAAAAGTAGCCAACCTTTGGAAAATCTCACGGTAACATTCCGCTTTGAAGCAACGATACCCTGATAGTTACATTTCGCTTTGAGGCATTACGTCCCACTCCTCAAACAACAAAACGTTCTGCCGGGTGGGGTATAATCCCATTCGTGAGCAAGTCGAAACGTCCCGAAGACCTCTCCGCGGAAGAGTTGCGCCGATTACTGCTCGAAAAGCGTCGCACCGCACGCCAGCAGCGTCTGGAGCGTTTCCGCCGCACGGGCCGGGCCGTCATGCTTGCCCCAGACCTGCCCCCAACAGCTCTTAATGAGTGGAGGAGCCAGCCAGTCACGGAAACGGAAGAGGAAGGCTGGGCAGGTCCTGCGCCGCGTTCGAAAGGGCGCCGTTTCCTGGACGGCATCCTGGTGGCCGTGGAAGTGCTGGCGGTGCTTGGGCTGGCAGGCATCCTGTTCAATGGAATGGGTATTCTGCGGACACTCAACCAGGAGGTCGCCTCCGCCCTGCAACAGGCTACCCTGACTCCCACCCCGCTCATCTCGGCGGTCGTCCTGCCTTCGGGGCATACCCCGCCTGATTCGGCTGGCGGAGCGCAGCCGAACGACGCTGAAATCCCGGCCAACCTGCGGCCCCTGGTCCAGTCGCTGGCTAACCTGCCTGTGCCCACCCCTGGACCCCAGCAGGCAGTCCGCATCCAAATCCCGGCTATCGGCGTGGATGCTCCCATTGTCCAGGGGGACGCCTGGGAGCAGTTAAAAAAGGTGTCGGCCAGCACATCGGCAGCGCGGACCCCGGCCAGGCTGGGAACACCGTCCTCTCGGCGCATGATGACGTCTTTGGTGAAATCTTCCGCGACCTGACCCAACTCAAGCCCGGCGACCAGATCGTCCTCTTCACCACGCAGCAACAATTTGTCTATGTGGTCGTCGGCAGCCAGATCGTCCCACCAACGCAGGTCGACGTGATGAACCCGACCAGCGACGCCACTGTGACCCTGATCAGCTGCTATCCTTATATGATCGACAACAAACGCATCGTCGTTTTTGCGAAACTTCAAAATCCTTAGGAGAAATCATGAGCAAGAAACACAAACGTCAACTCTCCCACGTTGCGGTTCCCGCCGCAACCCAGGGAAAACCTTACGAGTTCAACCCCGATTACAGTGCAACCAAAAATGAGCTTCGGCGCATCGGCGTTCTGGCAGGGTCATTCTTCGTCATCCTGATCGTCCTGTCCTTCTTCCAAGATAAAATCCTGGCTTTGTTCGTCAAGTAAGCATTTCCAACGGGCCAGGATTTCCAGCCCAAATGGACCCGGGCACGTTCCCTGTCCTCCTTCTCATTGGCCGCCCCGCCTCCGGGAAAAGCGAAATCATCGATTTTCTCAAGCACCTGGGGGCAGAGATTCGTCGCGAGCGCTACCACCTGGGCGATCTCGACGTACTGGACGATTTCCCCATGCTGTGGGCCTGGTTCGAGGAGGACGATATTTTGAGCCGGAAGCTGAACCGGCCGCGCCTGCATACTGACGAGCAGGGTTATTTTATAGACAGATCCCTGTGGCACCTGCTGATCGAACGCCTCAGCCTGGATTTCCAGAAACGCTTAAGCAATGACACGGCCTACTCCGAACATAAATCCGCCCTGGTCGAGTTCTCCCGCGGCAGCGAACATGGCGGCTATGCCGATGCCCTCCCCCATCTAGGGAAAAACCTTCTGGATCAGGCCGGCATCCTCTATGTGCGCGTTTCCTTCGCTGAATCGCTGCGCAAGAACCGCCGACGCTATAATCCCGGCCGTCCGGACAGCATCCTCGAGCACAGCCTGCCCGACAACAAGCTGGAACGTCTTTATGGCGATGACGACTGGTCGTGGCTCGCACCAGGCGATAGTGGTTTTTTAAAAATCAATTCCGCAGCCGTACCATACGCTGTCTTCGAAAACGAGGATGACATCACCACTGGCAAACCGGAATTGCTGGCGAGCCGCTTGGAAGCTGTGCTCGGGAGTTTGTGGGAGCTTCGCCAGTATCCATGACCTCGGACCTGTTCACCATAAAATTGGAAAAACTGACCTACGGCGGCGAAGCCCTCGGGAAACTCCCCGACGGGCGCATGGTTTTTGTCCCTTTCTGCCTGCCCGGCGAGGTTGTACGTGGGCGCGTACTGGAGGAGACGCGCAGTCATGCGCGTGCCGAGCTCGTCGAGGTGGTGCAGCCCTCGCCGCAGCGGATCGCAGCACGCTGCCGGCATTTTGGCACCTGCGGGGGATGCGCCTACCAGCACCTGGATTATCCCGGGCAACTGGCAGCCAAAACTGCCATTCTCCACGACCAGCTGGAACGCATTGGCAAGATTTCAAATCCGCCCATTCAACCCATCGTCCCCTCCCCGCACCCATGGAACTATCGCAACCATGTTCAGTTCCACTTGACGAAGGCCGGGGCGCTGGGCTTTATTTCCAACACCCACAGCCCATCGCCGCGCGAAGCACCCCTGAAGGCAGCCAGGAGGGGGAAGGATGAGGACGTGATTCCCATCTCGGAGTGCCATCTCCCCGAACCACCTCTGAATGAACTCTGGCCGCAGCTGAAATTCGACCCCGGACTGGGCCTCGAACGGGTTGTCCTGCGTCTGGGGGCAGACGGCCAGGCCATGCTGGTGCTCGAAGCAGGGCAGCCTGAGCCGCCGGAAGTGGAGATCGAAGCCGACCTTTCGGTAGTGCACCTGTTTAGGGGAAACAGCTTGATCATAGCGGGGGAAGGCGCGATCGAAATGACCGTCGAAGCAGGAAACCCTGCTCAGGTTCAAAAGGACCCATCCCTGCGCAGGACATTTCGCGTTTCGGCGGGCTCGTTCTTCCAGATCAATACGGCCATGGCGGGAAAAATGGCTGCCCACCTGCTCTCCCGCCTGAGGCTGACGCCCGACTCTACCCTGCTGGACGTCTACTGCGGCGTGGGGCTCTTTAGCGCCTTCTTGGCACCGCACCTCTCTCGACTGATTGGCATCGAGGCCTCCCAGTCCGCATGTGAGGACTTCACCTTCAACCTAGACGAATTCAACAATGTCGAGCTTTACGAAGCCGCCGCCGAAGACGTCCTGCCCGCCCTGAACCTCGCCGCAGACACCATCATCGTCGACCCGCCGCGCGCCGGCCTGGAGCGCCGCACTCTGGAGGCAATTCTGTCCCTGGGTGCTGGAACCGATGCTTCGCGAGGCCCGCAAATGCTTGTTTACGTTTCGTGCGACCCGTCCACCCTGGCCAGAGACGCGGCCCGCCTGATCTCCGGGGGCTATCGCCTGGTCGAGATCACTCCATTCGACCTGTTCCCGCAAACCTATTCCATCGAAAGCATCAGCATTTTCGAAAAAGCCTGACCAACCTGGAAGGCTTGGCCGGCGCGCTGATCTGAATGAATGCGCCCTCTCTTGCCGCGCACTAGGACAAAAGCGGGAATGAAATTATTCCCATTATGATCTAAAATATCCAATAAAAGGAGCAGGTATGCGAAAGAGTAACCACTTATTGTTAGCCATTTCTGTTTTAGGGATCGCACTCATGGCCTGCAGTACGCAGGCCGCGGGGATACCGGTTTCCGGTGTGGATGCGATTGGGACCGCGGCCGCGCAGACGGTCGCGGTACAGCTCGGTACTATTCTCCCAGGTTCCACAACGGGCGCTTCCACGCCAGCAACCCCGGCTGCTGCCCCGACCAGCACGAGTCCCGGTGCGGCTTCGCCCACCCCGATCTGCGACCAGGCCATGTTCATCAGCGAGACCGTCCCGGATGGAACCACATTTCCGCCCGGAGCAACATTCACCAAGTCCTGGCGCTTGAAGAACACCGGAGAGTGCACCTGGACGACTTCCTACGCCATCGTCTTCGACAGCGGAAACGCGCTGGACGCGCCCTCGTCGGTCCCGCTGAGCGGCAGCGTCACCCCGGGCCAGGAGGTCGACCTGTCGGCCAACATGAAGGCACCCAGTACTCCAGGGACCTATACGGGTTACTGGAGGCTGCGCAATGCCAGTGGTGTCCTGTTCGGGCTTGGCGCGAGCAACGGGAACTTCTGGGTCAAGATCAAGGTCCTCGCGCCAACGCCTACAGCAACATCTTCGGGGGGCCCGGTCCTCCACATCCCGATTGGCCCGATCCACCCTCCGCTCGGCCCGATCCTGATATTGCCCTCCACCCAGCAAGTCTACCTCAGTGGAACGATCATCCACGCCGGATCGGTTGGCGACGCGACCGTCGAGTGTCCCAGTGGTAGCGTGGTCACCAGCGGCGGGTTTGCCGCGGGCACTCATATGATCGTCTACACCCAGTTGCAGTCCGGCAACGGCTGGCAGGTGTACGCCAAGAATAATGACAGCTCGGATGGTCCAATTACCGTCTATGCCGTCTGCCTGTCCAATACCTCGGGGACGACCAGCTTCCAACTCGGCTCAACGAGTGTCGGAGTCAGCAGCGTCGGACAGGCGACCGCCACCTGCCCGTCGGGCAGTGTGGTTACTGGTGGAGGCTTCGCCTCGAGTGCGGACAACCTGTGGGTATACAACAGCTCTTTGAATGGGAACGGCTGGCAGGTCTATGCCAAGAACCTCTCCGGCTCGAGCCAGGGCCTCAACGTTTATGCGATCTGCCTGGCGGGTACCGGCGGGACGTCCACTTCTGTCTCCAACAGCACGACCGTCCCGGCAGGCACCTACAGGAGTTCCGAAGCGGCCTGTCCCTCGAGCGCGCTGGCCACCGGTGGCGGGTATGCGCTGGACAACGATCTTTCGGTATACAACAGCTCGATGAATCCGTCCGATTCGAGCAAATGGAATGTATTTGCCACCAATTCCAGCGGAAGCGGCCAGCTGATGAACGTTTATGCAATCTGCCTGTCGCTGCCATAACCCGCAGCCCAGATAGGCACCCATAACCAACCGGTCGGCCGGCACTCAAATGCCGGCCGATATTAATATTCCATCATTGCTTGAACAGGTTTTATTCTCCAAATTCACTCACCTAAATCGTCGGTGATACAATGAAGCAAAGGAGATAAACCATGCGTTGGGAAGAATTGACCGGAGATTTGTTCCCACAGGCGGTGAAACAGGCGCAGGAGGTTTGCCTGCTGCCGCTTTCCTGCATCGAGCGGCATGGACACCACCTTCCGCTGGGTACAGACATGTACATTGGCCGGGAACTGTGTAACCGTGCTGCGGACCTTGAGCCGGCGGTCGTCTTCCCGGATTTCGTCTTCACCCAAATCCTGGAAGCGCGCCACTACCCCGGCTGCATCGGCATCGAGCCGGAGCTGATTGTCCGCCTGATGGAGAATGCCTGCCGGGAAATTGCCCGCAACGGGCTGAAAAAAATTATCATTGTCAATGCCCACGGCGGCAATGGTTACCTGATCCATTTTTTTGCCCAGATCCAGCTCGCCAGTGCGCGCAACTATGCCGTCTATGTCGCCCAGCCGCCTTATGTGGATGAAGACATGGGAGTCGACTCGCAGTGGGAGGCAGGCGTTGACGGCCATGCCGGCGAGCGGGAGACGAGCGCCATCCTCGCCATCCGGCCGGATCTGGTCCACGAGGATGCGCTCCCCGCCGACGGGGAAGGAATGCCGCTTGAGCGGTTGAAGGCGCTGCGCGACCTGGGCGTGGATACGGGAGTGTGGTGGTATGCCGACCATCCCAGCCATTATCGCGGCGACGGCCGCCCGGCGACGACCGAAAAGGGCGAGCGCTGGCTGGCAGCGCGGGCGCGTGCCCTGGCAAAGACCATCCACGCCATCAAGGATGACCAGGTAGCGCCCCGCCTGCAGGAAGAGTTCTTCGGCAGGATGAAACAGCATTAATCACACAGGCCGATACGATTGTACCGTCGCGAGTGTTTCCCACTGACACTGTATTTTGCGGTTGTCGTTCCGGATTTCGAAGCTGTATGCTCCTTGTATAAGGCCGACCCGCGCCTGTGCATGGCCGGAGCTATCCACAGCTATGTTGAAGGCGGGATGGAAACCATTGAGAATGACGGCAGATAACGTCCGATCACGCCCCGGGAACTCCTTGAAATCGCCCCGGCTGGAGGCTTTATCTGTGGTACAATATTTTTAAGAGTTAATAACTGGATTTGCGCAATAGCTCTACCGCCAACCCACTTATTGGGTGGCGGCTTTTTTGTTCACCGGCTCTAGCCGGAGAGAGAAGTAAAAAATGGACGTCAAACTTTATGTAGGAAACATGGCGAGAACAACCACCGAGGATGAGCTGCGTACACTGTTTACGCAAGCTGGGAACGTCTCCGCGGTCGAGGTCATCAAAGACCGGGACAGCGGTCAATCCAAAGGGTTTGCCTTCATAACGATGGGCGAACAGGCCGAGGCGGATAAAGCGATCAGCATGTTCAATGCTTATTCCCTGGCCGACCGCGAATTGAAAGTCAACATTGCGAAACCCCGGGTGGAACGCAGCGGATCTGGCCCCCATTAGGCGTGTCGAAACTGCACCAACTAAAAATACAGGCCGGCATATAAATTGCCAGTCTGTATTTTTTTAAGTCCAGGAGCGGCGACGTAGTCCCGCCCATTCATCATTTCAGTAGATTTCGCAAAACGGTATGCAAAATACCGCCGTTGCGGTAGTAATTGACTTCCACATCCGTGTTCAACAACGCTTGAGTCTTGAACTCAACAACCCGACCATCCACCTTTTTTGCCTTCACCGTGACCAGACTCTTGGGCGCCATCCGATCACTCAGACCCTGAATGTCATAGGTCTCCGTGCCATCCAGGCCAAGCGAAGCGGCACTCTGACCATCGACGAAGGCCAGCGGCAGCACTCCCATCCCTACCAGATTGGAGCGGTGGATGCGTTCGAAGGAATCCGCGATCACCGCCTTGATCCCAAGAAGCAGTGTTCCCTTGGCAGCCCAATCGCGGCTGGAACCGGTGCCGTATTCCTTGCCGGCCAGGATGACCGCCGGGACGCCCTCGGACTGGTATTTCATCGCCGCGTCGTAGATGGTCATCTTTTCGCCGTCCGGCTGGTGTTGCGTCCAGCCGCCCTCTTTTGGCGCAACCATCTGATTCTTAAGGCGGATGTTCGCAAACGTGCCACGCGTAAGGACACGGTCGTTGCCCCGGCGCGTTCCGTACTGATTGAAATCGCGCACCTGAACGCCATGTTCGATCAAATATTTGCCAGCCGGGCTGTCGGCGGGGATGTTACCGGCCGGAGAGATATGGTCGGTAGTGATCGTATCACCCAGGATGGCCAGCACGCGCCCTCCCTTGATATCCCTGATGTGCGCCACCTCCTGCGTCAACGCCTGGAAGAACGGAGGATGCTGGATGTAAGTCGATTTCTCATCCCACCGATAAATGTCGGAGGGGGACACCTGAATGTTCTTCCACATGTCCGATCCTTCGAAGACGCTCGCATACTTCTCTTTAAACATCTCCGCATCCACACTGGAGGATACAGCCGTCTGGACTTCACTGGTGCTCGGCCACAGGTCATGGAGATAGACCGGGCCATCTTTCCCTTTCCCGAGCGGTTCGGTGATTAGATCGATATCGACGGTACCGGCCAGGGCGAATGCCACCACCAGTGGAGGTGAAGCCAGGAAGTTGGCCTTTACCAGCGGGTGGACGCGCCCTTCGAAGTTACGGTTGCCCGAGATGACCGCCACAACGACCAGATCCTCGCCGTTGACAGCCTTGGCAACCTCCCCAGGCAGCGGACCGCTGTTTCCAATACAGGTCGTGCAACCATAGCCGACCACATTGAAGCCCAATTTTGCCAGTGAATCCAGCAGATTCGCTTTTTTGAGATATTCAGTCACCACCCGCGAGCCGGGCGCCATGCTGGTCTTGACGTACGGCTTGATGCTCAACCCCTTCTCGATGGCCTTTCTTGCGATCAGCCCCGCCGCTATCATCACCGATGGGTTGGAGGTGTTGGTGCAGGAGGTGATGGCCGCAATGACGACCGCACCGTGGCCGATTTCGATGGCGCCGCCGTTGGTGCCGACTTTCGCCTTCCGGGTCACAGCTTCCGGTTTGAGCTCGTAGCCGCCATCCTTGACAGGCGCGGTCAGTGTCTTTTCGAAAACCTGCTTCATCTCGGTAAGTGGCACACGGTCTTGCGGTCGCTTAGGTCCCGCCAGGGAAGGCACCACGGACTCCAGGTTCAACTCGAGGCTGTCAGTGAACTCCGGATCTGGTGTGAGTGCCTCGTGAAACAAGCCCTGCGCGCGGCAGTAGGCCTCTGTGCGGGCCACCACCTCCCCCGGCCGTCCGCTCAGGCGCATATAACGCAGCGTCTCGGCGTCCACAGGGAAAAACCCCATGGTCGCTCCGTATTCGGGAGCCATATTGGCAATGGTGGCGCGGTCAGGCAAGGGCATGCTGTCCAGTCCCGGGCCATAGAACTCCACAAATTTATCCACCACGCCCTTCTTGCGCAGCATCTGGGCAACCGTCAGGACAAGGTCAGTAGCGGTGACACCCTCCTTGAGCTTGCCGTACATGCGGAAGCCAATGACATCCGGCAGCAGCATGTCCATCGGCTGGCCGAGCATGACCGCCTCCGCCTCGATGCCGCCCACGCCCCAGCCGGCCACGCCCAATGCGTTGATCATCGTGGTGTGTGAGTCGGTTCCGACCAAGGTGTCGGGGAAGGCGAGGGTTTCGCTGCCTTCATTTTTAATCCGGACGACGTCCGCCAGGTACTCCAGGTTAACTTGGTGAACAATGCCGGTCATGGGCGGAACGACACGAAAATTGGAAAAGGCTTTCTGACCCCACTTTAAGAACTCGTAGCGTTCACGGTTGCGCTGAAACTCGACCTCGGAGTTGCGCTGCAGGGCGTCGGCCGTAGCGAAGAAATCCACCTGCACCGAATGGTCAATGACCAAGTCAACCGGCACGAGCGGGTTGATCCGCTTCGGGTCGCCGCCCAGGCGTGACACAGCCGCGCGCATGGCCGCCAAGTCCACCACTGCCGGAACACCGGTAAAATCCTGCATGAGCACACGGGCGGGCAAGAATGGAATGCCTGGCCGGTGGGCATCCACCGGTTTCCAACCAGCAATGTTCTTGACGTCCTCCTGTGTAATCTCCTTTCCGTTGCATTGGCGCAGTGCTGCTTCCAGCATGATGCGGATCGAAAAGGGCAGCCGCGCCAACTTGACCAGCCCTGCCTTTTCGAGCGCTTCCAGGCGATAAATCGTGTACTGTCTGTCTCCCACATTCAGTACACCACGGGATTTAAAGAAATCTTTAGGCATGGATTACTCCTCTTTATTTCAATCTTAACCAACCAACTGCAGTCCCATAAATTGTGTTTCAATCCAAATAAAGGCAGTTTAAATTTCACACCAAAATTACAATATGTATCGGTAGGGACTCCGAAATCCTAACAGGTCAGCAACGTGATCACAGAAAGTCCAACAAGAAGGATCAAGGCCACAAATAATGGCAGTTTTTTGGCGGATATATTGCCTCGAGCTGGCGACAAGCTTCTACAACGAAACACCCAACGCTCGGAAAAAGAGCTCGTGCGCCAGAGACATTAAGCAGCCAGGGAAACCCCGGTTGTTGTCCTTCCGTGCCCTTCAGGGGCAGGAATTAATCGGGTCAATGCTATGGTACGTTTAGTTCTTTTTTAAGTTCCTGGACCAGCGCACTCCGCCGGTCATCCGGCAGAAAACCGGCTTCAGCAGCTGCCAGGATGCATTCTTTGAGAGTCCCCAGCGGCATCCCCAGATCTTCGCAAGCCTGCCGGTACTCATCGGTCAGGCAAATCTGCGAGATGCTGGGATCGTCCGTGCCCAGGGTGACGATCAAGCCATTCCTCAGCATACTCATTATTGGATGCACCTTCAGAGAGGCAACCACGCCGGTCTGGAAATTGCTGGTGACGCAGACCTCAAAAACAATATTCCGTTCGCGCGCCATGGCTACCACCGAGGCATCCTCTAGGATTTTTACACCATGACCGATGCGTTCGGCGTTTAACGTTTCTATAGCTTCGCGGACATTGGCGACGCTGCCCCACTCGCCGGCGTGAACGGTAACCTTCAAGCCGGATTGTCTGGCTTCGCGGAATACGCTCACAAAAGGCTGGGCCGGGAATTCGGCCTCGTTGCCCGCCAGGTCCAAGCCGACCATGCCCTGCCCGATCCGTTCGGCGGCCAGCCAGGCCACCTGTTCAGCCAGGTCAACGCTCTCGTGCCGGTTCACACTCGCCAGCAGGTTCACGCGCACGCCGAACTCCTCGCCGGCATTCTTGGCACTCTCGCAGACCCAGTCCATCACATTGCTTAATGGAAACCGTTCGGCCCGGCTCAGGGCAACCGGCGTGAAGCGCAGCTCCAGGTAACGGACATTGTCCCTGGCGGCATCCTCCACGGCCTCGCGGGTGATGCGGTGGATGACCTCCGGGGAGCGGTAGAACATACGCAGCGTGGTGAACTTGGCCAGGAAGTTCTGGGAAGTGTATGGATCGCTGGACTGCACCTGGACCAGATTGCTCAATGTGCCCGTGCTGATCGGGACGGTGATCCCATGGGTGCGGGCAATCTCCATCATTGTCCTCAGGCGAAGGGAACCTTCGAGGTGACGGTGGAGTTCCACCTTGGGCAACGCGCGGTAAAATTCAACAGGGGCGGTCACGTTAGGTTTATTTCAATTGGACGTTCTAATGCCGGTGGCGCTTGCGTTTTTTGCTAACCGACTGCGCCTCTCCCGCAGGGGCAGACACAGCCTGGCCTTCCACGGACCCATCGACCTGCCCCGGACCTGTCTTGGGGGTGGACAAAGGAACTGCTGCTGCCTCGACCTGTGATGCGGCGCGCGGCTGGTACAGGAATATGCGCCCGATGACCGCCGCTCGAATGTCAGCCAGCAGATTCTGGAACATCTCCGAGGCCTGCGTTTTATATTGTACCAACGGATCGCGCTGGGCGTAGGCTTCCAGCCCGATCGAAACGCGCAGGGCTTCGACGCGGGTCAGGTAATCGACCCACAATTCGGTGATGGCGCCTAGCAGCACCTGGCGGTAGATCTGCGTCTGTATCTTGCGCCCCAATTCCTCGACTTCTTCTCCCATTCCCCCCGCTGCAGGCGATGGGGAAGTACCCAGGCGGAGCGCTTCGCTCTGACCAAATGCCATACGCTGGGCTCGCTGCGCATCCTGGAGGTGGGCCAGGACCTCCTCCTCCAGCTCCTCGGCATCGACCTCCGCCAGCAGCTCACCCGCAAGATAGACATAATGCAGGCGGACAAAAACCTGGCGCATCTGACGGTGGCTCTTGGCGTCAAAATAGGTGCGTCCCCCCTGACCCATCATCACCAGCAGGCGGAGTTTGGCCTGGTTATCCAGGGGATTGGGCAGGCGCTCGAGGGCAGCTTCCAGGTCATGGAGGATTTGGCCTTCGCTGCCGATCAGGCGCGCCTCGTTCTCAGCCAGCACTTCCCGCAGACGGTCGTCGATGGTCTTCGCCACATCGTTCCAGGCCAGGGATTGCAAGTCAGCGGCATTGAGGCCGAGCGGTGCACCCAGGCGGAATTCGAGGCCGCCAAGCAATCGAGCTACGCTGACGTAAGTGACATAGGCTTCGACCTGTTCCCGCAGGACCTCGGTGAGGTCGCGGGGGGCGCTTGTCAGCTGGGCCTGCTGGTCTGTTTCCAGGCGGAGGGGTACTTGCACCAGGCCGGAAAGTTCCTCCAGGATCATGTTTGGACGGCGTTCCTCATTCTCGAGGTTGTCCTGCAGCCCTTCAAGGGCTGTATCCAGGGTGTCGATACGATCTTTGATCTGCTCGTCCAGCCCATCCCCGGTATGGTCGATCTGCTCGTGGACCAGGCGGAGGAAGTAGGCCTGGTCAGCCTGCAGCGCACGCCGGGCCAGGTCAAGTAATGCAGTTTTCGGGTCTGCCTTCGACCTATTCAGCTCGCCGAGCAAAACTTGATATAAAAACGATGGAAAAATACCGTCCGCGGCGGGAGAGATCGGCTGGACCTGCTCCAGCCAGGCCAGCAAACGCCAGAGTTCATCGCTTTCCACAGACTCCCGGACCCGGCGTCCGACCTCCTGGCGCAGGAGCTCGTTGACATCCTCACTCAAGTCTTCCTTTTCGAAGACGCGGTCGCGCTGCCCGTAGATGCGCATACGCTGGGCATTGAGCACATCGTCGTACTCGAGCAGGTGTTTGCGGACGTCGAAGTTGGCACCTTCTACACGCTGTTGCGACTGTTCGATCATATTGGTGACCATGCGGTGCTGCATGGGGTAGTCGTCATCGATGCTCAAGCGCTCCATCAGGTTCTTGACCTGGTCGCCGCCGAACATACGCATCAGGTCATCCTCCAGGGATAGGAAGAAGCGCGACGAGCCGGGATCGCCCTGGCGGGCAGCACGGCCGCGCAACTGGTTGTCGATGCGGCGCGCTTCGTGGCGCTCCGAGCCGATGATGTGCAGCCCGCCAAGCTCACCCACTCGTTCCATATCCTCGAAATACTTCAGGAAGTACTTGACCTCAGTCTCATAAATGCCGTATTGAGCTGGGTCGACTTTTTCGAGGGCCTCGCGGCGTTCCTGCAGGGTCATGTCGTATGGGTCTTTGTATCCGGCGCGGCGCAGGACACGTGCCGCTGCTGACAGGACCTCCTCGGCCAGCTCGCCGCCCAGCTTGATGTCCACACCGCGGCCGGCCATGTTGGTGGCGATGGTGACTGCCCCGAAGGCGCCTGCTCCAGCAATGATCTGGCTTTCCTCAGTGTGCTTGCGGGCATTTAGCACTTGGTGAGGGATCCCACCCTGCAGCACCAACTTCATCCGGCTTGCGTCGGCTTCATCCAGGCCCAAGATGGACAGCAAACGAGAGAGGTTGGCCGGCTCCTCGGGATTGAGCGAGAGGCCCAGCTCCTTCGCGAGCGGGCGTAGGTCCTCAGGGCGCAGCTGATCGAGCGGCCGGTAAAGCAGCTCAAGCTCCGGGATGCGCCGGCCGTCCTCGATGCGGTCGTTCGCCTCCATCCAGACCTCCCGCAGCAGCAGGACCTGAAACAATCGGCGCATCAGCTCGGCTCGCATCCGGCTCGAAAGGCGCTCCGAACTCTCCACGGAAGAAGTGCCGACCAGCATGGGCCTTCCCAGAACATGATTGTAGGCAATCTCGCGCACAATGGCCCGCAGTTTGGCCTCCACAGTGCGATAGACGATATCGGGATAGTCCTTGCGCCGCCAGAAGACAACCATCTTCTCCGGGTCGTCATGGTGGGCAAAATAGGTATATTCAAAACCATCCTCGTCCTTAGCCTTGACCTCCACGAGCGGCGCTCCCAAGCCGATGGCCTGGTATTCCAGGTTGGTCGGGACGGGCAGGACGGCCAGCTTGTAAATCTTGTCGAACTCCTCTGCCTCGGTCAGGGCTGTGCCGGTCATGCCGGCCAGCTTATCGTAAAGGCGGAAGTAGTTCTGCAAGGTGATGGTGGCATAGGTGACGTTCTCCGGCTCGACCTTCACACTCTCCTTGGCCTCCACCGCCTGATGCAGACCATCTGACCAGCGCCTGCCAGGCATCAGTCGTCCGGTAAATTCGTCCACGATGATGACCTTGCCGCCCTGGACCAGATAATCCTTATTGCGCTTGTATAGGGTCTGGGCGCGCAAGGCCTGCTCGAGATACCCGAGCAGGCGGGCCTGCTCCGGGGTCACATCCTCCGGGCGGTCGGGGTCACGCAGCGGCTGTCCAAGCAGTTGCTCCACATGGGCGGTGCCGATCTCGGTCAGGGAAACGGCGCGTTCTTTCTCGATCACCTCGTAATCCTCGGGGCGCAGCTGGCGGACGAGTTGGGCCATCTTGACGTACCACTCCACATCACCGGAGGCCGGCCCGGAAATGATCAGCGGGGTGCGGGCCTCGTCGATCAGGACATTATCCACCTCGTCGACGACGGCATAATGGTGGCCGCGCTGAACGCGCTCTACCAGACTCATCGTCATGTTGTCACGCAGGTAATCGAAACCAAACTCGCTGTTGGTGCCGTAAGTGATGTCGGCCTCGTAGGCCTGGCGGCGGTCCACCAGACGCATGCGATCCTGGTCCTCGCGCGGCGACTCGCGGTCGGGATCGTAGAGGAAAGCCTTCTTACCATTCTCGGTCGAAGAGGCCATCTGCAGGATGCCGACCGTCAGACCGAGGGCCTGAAAAATGGGCCCCATCCAGCGCGCATCCCGGCGGGCCAGGTAATCGTTGACTGTAACCAGATGGACCCCTTTGCCGGTCAGCGCATTCAAGTAAAGCGGCAAGGTGGCAACCAGGGTTTTGCCCTCGCCGGTGCGCATCTCGGCGATCTTGCCCTGGTGCAGGACAACGCCGCCCAGGATTTGCACATCGAAGTGACGCTGGCCGATGGTCCGTTTGGAAGCCTCGCGCACGGCAGTGAAAGCCTCGGGCAGAATCTCGTCCAGCATCTCCCGCTCAACCTCGCCACGTTCCTGCTCATTTTCAATTCCGTTCACTTCTTCTGCCAGTCGCGCGCGAAATTCTTCCGTCTTGGCTCGTAAGGCCTCATCGCTTAAGGTTTCGAATTCCGCCTCCAATGCATTGACCTGATCGACGACGTCGGAAATTTTTTCAATTTCGCGCTTGTTGGGGTTCCCCCCGAATGTTTTTACGAATTTCTCCAGCATGGGCATACCTTTCGCAGGGGGGATTATAGCATAGGCAGATATGAGGGATATAAGAAAAACGTCCCGGAGAGGTGCACCGGGACTGAGGGAAAACCATGGACGATCTGCCCCAAGGGGCGGCGGGTCAGCGCACGAGAAGGTAGGTGACGCCGAGCGAGTACGGCCCTGCCGGCATGTTGGTGGGGTGGCACAGCAGGCGCAGTTCCTTGCCAATGATGGGCTTGATGGTGTAGCCGTCAATGGTGGAGGTTGTCCCATTAAATTGGATATTGGCGATCTCATAATCGAACGAGTCGCTGAGGCCGAAATTGTGCAAAAAACGCAGCTGGAGATTAGCGGCACTCGTCAGCGGAGTCGTCGCATAGTTCTCGATGAAAACGTGAACCCACACGCGGATTTCCTTCCAACCATCCACGTTGATCTTAGAATCAAACAGCACATCATAACCAGGCCCGAATGGCGCGGTCGGGCCGAGCAGCGATTTATCCTTGAAAAGTTCAACATACTTTGTCAGCGAGAAAGAAACGGGTTGGGTTGCGGGCATAATTTCCTCCTGATGATTTCTGGTGTTCTACTGCGGGGCCGCGCATGCGGAAAAAAGTCTGTCACGGCGTGAGGTGACTATAAATTACATCAATGCGATGGATTTGGCAATAGGACATTGGAATGATTTTTATAGAAACGAACTGGCCGCGGCCGCGCGGATCAGGTTGATCTGCTTTATCCGCGGTGAAAAAATGCTTCTCTGGTAATCAAAAGACACACCCCATTCCCCGACGAATAAAAATGCTCTTCACGGCTGCCAAGGAGTATCTGAATCTCCAAACTGGATATTTGTATTTAGGAGGAAAAATATGCACCAACCATTTATATTTCTTGCTACAAAGTGATTCCTCCCCACCCCATTGAAATTCGGCTATTTCACCCTGAATCCGCACTTCTCGAGCTGATCGAGCAATAGATGAGGGTCGCGCAGCCATTGTCCCCATTTGCGCGAGATATGTTCCGTCCAGGAGTAATTATCGTAGGTGAAAGTTTCCTCTTTCCCGTTCTCCAGGCGGATCCTGGCTTTCTGCCGAACATAGTAGCCCTGAGCGAGGTAGCCCTCGTCCATGACCTGCATGGCGCGTGCGACCATCTCATCCGGCATCTCCGGGTAACGGTCCTCAAATAAGGTGAACTCCAGCGGGTAGCGCGGCCGGGGCGGGAAGTCCTCCGCCGGGTAGCCCATGACCAGTTCCACCAGAGGAAAGACACGCCGGGGCAGTTTGTACTGCTTTCGGATTCGCTCGGCCCGGTAGGGTGTATTGCCGAGGAAGCAGGAGCCCAGTCCCAGACTGCGTCCGGCGATGACCATGTTCTCGGCCATCAGGGCTGCGTCCTGGATGCCGAAGAACAGAAGAGAAAGGTCATTTGAGACAATTTTCCAGCCGCGCAGCTTCATGACGCGCTCCAGCTTGTACAGGTCCACACAGACCGTGAACCACAGAGGAGCGCCCATGGGGGCCTTCTTGCGGGTGAGCAGTATGCTGTAGAGCTGAGAGGCAAAGGGCGCCTGCTGGCCGGCGCGTACGATCATCTGGATCATCTCGTCGGTCGGTTTCTGCGAGGTGTACTTTCGCACGGAGCGGTGGCCAAGCAGAGTTTGTAGGACGGAATTTTTCATCTGGGTGAATTCCTTTGGATCAAGGATGCCCTCATGCCACGCGGCTTGAGGATGGTCGCCACGAACAATATATCACCAAATTAAAAAGCCTCACGCGCTCGGCGAGAGGCTTTCCCGGAATGTCTTTTTACCGAACCTGTCGTAAGGTCCGTGCCTTCCGGCATGGGGAGTTCATTTCGTCCCCAGGCTGTGGATGCTTCCAGAACCCTCCTGGCTGAACTGCACCTGGGGGTCGCCGTAGTAGCTGACGCTGCCACTGCCGCTGATGTGCACTCCAAGCGAATGGATCGCCCACAGGGTTGCGTTCCCTGAGCCATTGACCCGAATTTGCGAATCCTGCGTCTGCAGGTCGCCGGCATGGTACCTGCCGGAGCCGCTGACTGTGATGGTCTGCGCGGAGGCCTGCCCGGTCAGGGTGACCTCACCGCTGCCGTTGACCGTTGTGGTCAGTTGGTCGGCGGTGAGCGAATCAATTATAACCGTGCCCGAGCCGTTGATGGCGATCTCCAGGCTGCCGGTCTTGATGGAGGCGGAAGTGACCGTCCACGAGCCGGAGGTCGTGAGGGCGTTCAGGTTCTTGACGTGGACGGTGAAATGCAGCCGGGTGGGGATGACCGACCGCAGGCCGGCAAAGTCCATTCCCAGGTTGAGAGTGTCCCCAGTCACATTGGAGGTGACATACTGCATCGCATTATCGTCCGTCTGGATGGTCAGGGATTCGCTGCCGTCCTGTATGATCTCAGCGTCGCCGCCTCCGCTGATCTCGATCCGGCTGAACCCGCTGACACTGCGGGATTGGGTGATCAACCTGCCGGAGCCCATCGCCGGAATCAGCCCGCAGGCACTGATCAACACGGCCATGACAGTCAATCCAACGGCAGCCTTCAAAAATTTAGTGTTCATAGACAACTCCTTCCAATTTTGAGAATTTGATTTCATTGAAATGATATACGCCGGATCATACTGGAAGTGTCTGGATTCAACCTATCCGTTGGCTATCGATCGACTTAAAATGCGCCGGCATCCGGCGATCAATTTGATGCGGGTCAGCCTTCGGAGAATTTCACAGAATCCCTTCGGGACAGAATGAAGAGTTTTAACCCCAATGCCATGAATATTCTTTTCCAGGGCCTTTTGGAGATCGCCAGGCTGGGATAATTCCAGGACGATTTATTCGCTGAGTAGCACACGACCCGCTGCATGCTGCATGTCGTTAAACCGCGCATGACCCCAATCGGTAAATTTTAAGCCAAACACAGGTTCTGGATTCACTCGGCGTGCTATAATCGAATCAACCCGCGGATTGCGTTTTATCCTTATTCTTTGCTCACCTGCCTCCATGTCCTTCGTCCACCTCCACGTACACACCGAATATTCCCTGCTCGATGGTTTCAGCAACATCAAGAAGCTGGTTAAACGCGCCAAGGAAATGAACATGCCCGCCCTGGCGATCACCGACCACGGCACCATGTTCGGCGTGATCGAATTCTATGAGCGAGCCAGGGAAGCCGGCATCCGTCCCATCATCGGCATCGAGACCTACATGGCCGCCCGTTCGATGCAAGAACACGATGCGAAAGAGGATCGCAGATCCTCGCACCTGCTGCTCCTGGCCGAGAACGAAACCGGCTACAAGAACCTGCTCAAGATCGCCTCAGCGGCACAGCTGGAAGGCTTTTATTACTTTCCCCGCATCGATAAGCAGTTCCTGGCCAAACACGCCCAGGGATTGATCTGCTCCTCCGGTTGCATGTCTGCCGAGGTGCCGCGCCTGCTCGAACAGGGCCAGTTCGAGGCAGCCCAAAAGACGCTGGACTGGTACTACGAGGTGTTCGGCAAGGAGAACTTCTTCCTCGAACTCCAACAACACGACATTCCCCAGCTCGAAACCATCAACAAGAACCTGCTTGGCCTGGGTCACCGTTACGATGCGAAATTCATCGCGACCAACGACGTCCATTACATAGAACCTGAGGATGCCCGTCTGCAGGACATCCTGCTTGCCATCCAGACCGGTACGCTGCTTTCCGACCCCGAACGGATGCGCATGAGCGACCCGTCATACTACCTGCGTTCGCCCGAGGAGATGACGCGCCTGTTTTCCGAGGTTCCCGAAGCGCTTGCGAATACCCTGCTGGTAGCCGAGCGCTGCAACCTGGACCTGAGCGTCGATCAATACCGCCTGCCCAGGTTCGAAGTTCCCGAAGGTCAGACGGCAGAGAGCTATCTGCGCTCTTTGTGTGAGGACGGGATACAACGCCGCTACGCAGAACGCACCGAAAGCAAAGAGGTCCGAGCGCGCTTGGACTACGAACTGGGCATTATCCACAACATGGGCTTCGACGCCTACTTCCTGATCGTCTGGGATCTGTGCCGGTTCGCCCGTGAGCGCGGGATCTGGTACAACGCCCGAGGCTCGGCGGCCGGTTCGATCGTTGCCTACACTCTGGACATCACCCTCGTAGACCCAATCCGCCACGAGCTGCTTTTCGAACGTTTCCTCAACCCGGGACGCATCTCGATGCCCGATATTGACCTGGACTTCCGCGACGATCGCCGTTCCGAAGTGCTGGAGTACGCGGTAAACAAGTACGGGCAGGACAAGGTCGCCCAGATCATCACCTTCGGCACCATGGGGGCGCGCGCCGCCTTGCGCGACGTAGGCCGCGTCATGGACATTCCACTCCCCGAGGTAGACCGGGTCGCCAAGCTTGTCCCCAACATCCCCGGCAAGCCCATGTCACTGGCCGAGGCGATCGAGCAAGTGCCGGATTTGAAGGCGGCCTACGAGTCGGCCGACCACCTGCGTGAACTGATGGATACTGCCGCCAAAATGGAGGGTGTGGTCCGCAACGCCGGGACGCACGCCGCCGGTGTGGTCATCTCCGACAAGCCGCTGATCGAGTACCTGCCTCTGCACCGCCCCACCAGCAACTCGGAAGAGACGCCGATAAAGACCGTGACCCAGTTCGAGATGGGCATCTTGGAAAAGCTCAAGCTGCTCAAGGTGGACTTCCTTGGTCTGGCTACCTTGACCACCATGGCGCGCGCCTGCGACAGCATCGAGCAACGCCACGGGGTAAAGTACACCCTGGCGGACATCCCCACCGATGACCCGGAGACCTTCCAGTTCCTGGGTCAGGGCAGCACCCTGGGTGTCTTCCAGCTGGAAGGGTCGGGTATGACCCGCTGGCTGATGCAGATGAAGCCGACCGCGCTGGAACACGTCATTGCCATGGTGGCGCTCTTCCGCCCCGGCCCGATGGATTTCATCCCGGATTACATCAGCCGCATGCACGGCGAGTCGCCGGTCGAATACCGACACCCGTCTCTCGAGCCGATCTTCTGTTCCACCTTCGGCATTCCGATGTACCAGGAACAGTTGATGCGCGCCGCGGTCGAGCTGGCCGGGTATTCACCCTCCGAGGCCGATGAACTGCGTAAGGCAATTTCCAAGAAAAAGAAGGAAGACATCGAAAAGCACCGCAAGAAGTTCGTCAATGGTGCAGTCAAGCACGGCATTCCCCAGGACACCGCCGAAGCCATTTATTCAGACTGGGAGGAGTTCGCCCGTTATGGTTTCAATAAGTCCCACGCCGCCGACTACGGCGTGCTCGCCGTCCAGACCGCCTTTCTGAAACTGCACTACCCGGTCGAGTACATGACCGCCCTGCTTTCGGTGACCAAGAGCGAAACCGAGAAAATGGCCCTTTACGTCAACGATGCGCGCAGCATGGGCGTTGAGGTTCTCCCACCGGAGATCAACACCAGCCTCTGGGACTTTGCCATCGAAGACCACGACGGAAAGGCCTCGATCCGCTTCGGGATAGGTGCGGTCAAGAACGTAGGGCAGGGCGCCGTGGAGCTGATTGTCCAGGCGCGGGCCAAAGGCGGCCCGTACAAGGACCTCAACGAACTCGCTGCACGGGTCGACCTGCGTGCTGTGGGAAAACGTGCTCTCGAATCCCTGGTCAAGGTGGGGGCAATGGACGCCTTCGGTTCGCGCGCCGCCATGCTTGACGCCCTTGATCGCCTTGTGGCTGTCAGCGCCAGCCACTTCCGCGCCGAGCAGACCGGCCAGATGTCGCTCTTCGGGGCGCATACTGGTGTCAGTGAAGCAATCAGCCTGCCCCTCGTCCCCGAAGCCGACCGACGTGAGACCCTGAACTGGGAACGCGAGCTGATCGGCATGTACATCTCGGAGCACCCGCTCACGCCATATGCCGACGCCATCCGCCAGGTCGTCACCCATTTCTCCACCAACCTGGGTGAAGCGGCCCATCAGGAGCCGGTGCGCGTGGCTGGGATGGTCGCCGGCATCCGCCCTCACCAGACCAAAACCGGCAAGATGATGGCCTGGGTTAACCTAGAAGACTTGACTGGCAGGATCGAACTGGTGCTCTTCCCACGCACCTGGGAAAAGTTCCAGTTCCAGCTGGAGGTCGGCGGGATTATCCTGGTGGAGGGAAAGGTGGATGCCCAATCCACTCCATCCAAGGTGCTGGTGGACAACATCAAGACCGAGATCAAGGTCGTCTCCCCGGCGGAGGCGCAGCCGGCTCCGGCCAGGGATGCCTCTCCGCTGAAAGAAAGCAAAACCACATCAATCCCCCAGCAGGGTACCGAACGGCCAGCCCCGGTCATTAAATCTAAGCTGCAGCCGATGGGAGGCGAAGATGAACCTCCGCCACCCGAGGACCCTCCTGAATGGGAGACATACACATCTGCGGCCGGGACGCCTTTCCCCGTGCCCGATCTGGTGCTGCACGAGGCGGAACTACCGGAAGAATACCCGTCCCTTGACAATGATCCATCGCTAAAGGCCGGTGCTCAACTCTCCCCGGGTTATGAGTCTCCGGGGAATAGCCAACCCTCGATTATCAATCCTCCGGCTGTAATTGAAAACCCTGTCCTCACAATTCCGCCCGTCACAAAATTTTCTCATGGCATTCGCTCTACCGAGACCGAGAGCGATCACACCCCGCAAATGGTAACCGTCGTTCTGCGTCCCACCGGCGACCCGGAGCGAGACATCCGCCGCATCCGCCGCCTTCATGGGACGTTCATCTCCTACCCCGGGAAAGACCGCTTCCAGCTTCATATTTTCGAAGAAGGCAAAGGCCACCTGATCGATTTCCCCAACGACACCACCCGCGTCTGCACCGAATTGGTCGGGAAACTCCACGAAGCAGTCGGGGAGGAGAATGTGCACATCGAGACGATTTTGTACCAATAGGGGCGACCGTCCCTCTCGTGAAGGTAAACGCGGCCGGTTGTTGCTACAATTTACGAATCTGGTTACACCTCTCGCAATCTGCCTGCTGGCATAACAGCGCCAGCGGGTCTTTTTTAATCCGGGTGATAATCACCTTGAAGAGCATCCTGAGCGGAACCGCCTGGACGGTCGCCTCCCCGATCTTTACCCGCCGGGTATAGCGTTCCAGGTCAGACCCCACAGCCTGGAACCCTGCTGAGCAACCAGGGAACCCGGGGCACTCGACCACGCCCTTCGGGGTCAGCGCCCAGCGGACAAAGGTCCGCCGCCCCGCCAGCCTTTCGGCATAATGGATGCTGGTATCCACGGTGTGATCCACACCCAGCAGGAGCACCCAGCCATCCCTCTCCTGCAGCGCGCGGATGGGCGCCAGCGGCTCGGCCATGGTCTGGGTTTTCAACGCCCAGTCGGTGCCGATGCCGGCAAAGGAAAGGATCGGGTGCAGAGTGCGGTGGGTACCCGGGCGGCAACGCAAGGTCTCCGGGATGATGCCCATCAGCGAGTCGGCGGGCATCTTGGGGGTAAAGAACTCGGCCATGCGGTTGAGGTCTTTCTGTGAGCCGTAGACCATGGCGTTATCCCGCGGGCCGACGAGCGGCGTGACCATAGTCTTATAGGTGAATGTGGGCACCATCACCTCCTTGAATACTGTCGCCAGCGCGCTGACGACAGTCCCGGCGCCCTCCTCCACCTCCCCAAACGCCTTAAGCGAGGCGTGGATAATTACCGGCCGGTCCTCCAGCTTTAATTCCCGTAAGCCCAGCAGCAGGTGGCGTAGTCGGACGGTCATGGCATCAGATGGCGAGCGCCATCACCTCCGCAACCACGTCCTTCACTTCCTGCGGCTGGATGTGGAAGACGCGTATGCCGTAGTCGGAGAGCTCGACCGCCGCCAAGGCAGAGAGCGCTGCCAGACCAGCCTTGCTGGCGAAGTAGGCCGCGCGCTTTTCCGGACTCTTCGCCCGCTCGCCAATGTGGACGATCACCCCCCCACCCTGCTCGCGCATAATCCGACCCAGCGACTGGGTCAGCAGGAAAGCACCGCTCAGGTTGACATCCAGGGTGCGCTGCCAGTCCCACTCGTCCATATCGAGCACGGACTGGGCCGGCTCAACTTCGGCGCAATTGACCAGAATGTCAATTCTCCCCCAATCATCCAGCACCTGATTGAGCAGTGTCTGGACCGGCATCTTCTTGGCGATGTCCTCCACATAGTCCTTTACCTTTCCCCCGGCATCCAAGATGCGCTTCACGGTCTCGTCCAGGTTGACCGGGGAGACATCGTTGACCGCCACCCCTGCCCCGCGCTCGGCAAACGCCTCCGCCACGCGGCGGCCGGTCCCCTTGCCCGCGCCGATCACCAGGACTACTTTATCGTCAAAGCCGCTCATCTGCCTGCTCCTCCTCGATTAATAATCGCCGGCAGCCGCTTAACGAAGCTTCGCCTCCAACCGACAAGGTTGACGGAACAGTGATAGCCATTGGTACTGGTTGACGAAAGTCATAGGATGCTCTAATCTGATAGGCATACCCACCAAACAGAAAAGGAGATTCCGATGACCACAGTCGATTTTATCACAGAGCTGTTTTGTCGCATTGAAGATGCAGTGCCAATAGTAAAAAGCCCCCGGGCTCACCTTACCTCCAGTTAAGTGGTGACGCTTGCCATTTTGTTCTCATTGAAAGAGGCCGGTAATCGTACCTTTCCCGTTGGCTGGGTGAGACTACGATGAACTATGAGCTGGTGGCAGGTTGCCTGACATTTCGTGCCTACCAACGCTCTTCTTGCCAATTGGTCAGGTTCAAACTCACCCCACCACGGGAGTTTTCAAAGCATTCTTAGACGAATATCCTCGGCTTTCAACATCAAAACTGTCTTACGATTAAGGCCGTAGCATTCGTCAAACCAATGAGGATGTAGATATAAGTTTAATGAAATGCAATCTACCAGCGTTTATTGTTCCAAGCCAGGTGAGGTTCTTTTTACGCTCCCCCTTTTCGTGATCGACCAGACCAAATAAACACCCATCGCCGCCAGCAGGCATAAGTACGGCATCGCTGGCACTCGAAAGCGGGGCAATGAGGCCGCCCCTGGAAGAAGTAAATAATAGGCCGTGGGGCCCAAAGTAGCAAACCCGGCCAACCAGAGGCGTTGCTGAATCACGCCGACCACACCAGCCAAATCGAGCAGGTAGATCAAGCCAAGCAAGAGAACGACCGGAATGGTAAGCCACAAAGCCCAGAGGTCTGGCCCAAAATAATTGCGGATGGCGGCCAGGATGCCTGAGTGATTAAGAACACTCAAGGTGCCTTTGCCACCAACTGTCACACCTAGGATTTCGGTTGGACCGGTCACGTCCGGGATCAATCCATTCAGGTCGTCTTTAAGATGAATATAGAGATAGCGGAGTGGGTGAGAAAAAATTATCTGGCGTGCCAAGATTCCTTCTACTCTGTCCCGATTGGCTTCTGTATCCACCCATCCGTGTTCGTCCAATGCTTTCGCGACCCGTCCTAGATATTCCAGCCTAATTTCAGCTTCACTGAGATTGCGAAGATTGGCCTCAAGTGAGGCCGCATTATAAAACAGGAGATTATAGTTTGTGATTGTCGAAATGCTTGGGAAGCCGAGAACTGCATTATTTCTCACCAACCAGGGAACTAAAGTCAAAAGATAAATTCCCAGGAAAACCCCCGCGAAGCCAAGCTGTCTAACCCGCTTGATCCCCTTTTTAAACAACCAGGCCAAAGCCAAGAGAACCGGGAAAAAAACGGCTTCAGGACGGACCATCACACAGATGCCCATTAGAATAGCGGAAATGCTGCACCAGAGCAGACTATTCTGTTGGTAAGCATTAACCCAAGCCAGCATAACTGCGATCAAGAAAAAGGTAAAAAGGGTTTCCGTAAGCAGCTCAAAGGTGTACGTAATCGATTCCACGCTGATTGCCAATAGGAATGCCCCGATCAACGCCACCGAATGTGGAAATAGTTTCTTGCCGAACTGATAAGTTAGATAAACGGTCAGAGCACTAACGAATACCTGCGCAAGGATAACGAGGAAGGGATTTTCTCCTCCAAGCCAGTAAATAAAGGCGATAAAAAATGGATATCCCGGCGTCCGCCAAGCACTATCCGCTGGATAGAACCCGGAAGCAAGCAGCTTTAGCGCCGGATCGATATAGGTTTGGGTGTCAGGTGAGAAAGCCCGGTCCAGATGCTGAGCCGCCACCAAGAGCAGAGCTGCCCGGAGCAAAAAAGCCAATAAAAGAATCCCCCCCAAGAAATATTTTTCCGTTTTTCGAGATGGTCGAGAAATACTCAGATCAGTATTCTTCCGGTTCATAAAATGCTGATTTTTCTATATTCGCTCATCCTTACACTTGACCCGGCTTGCGCCCGTGAATATTTGACCCACCAGGGTTATTCGGTGGCTGGTCCGGACGTCACTCGTTCAAACCTTCAGCTTGTTTGATTACCCGGCTGCAGCGCCTGGAACTGACAAGTACACCAGGGTATGAACTTGAGCGCTTCCAAATAACGGAGCGCGTCAGCTCGTGCAGATGGATGAAAGAAGATAGACCCCGGTTGGACTTCAGAGTCGCCGGTGAAACCACCCGGATTAATAGACAACATCTCCGAGTTGAAATAGACATCACTCGTCCCGAGTGGAGTATTCGAATGGATGAATGAACTGCCGTCCGATCCAACCCTGCAAGTGGTGGCAAGCCAGGCTTGCTGCCGAATCTCGAGTGGATCCACTGGAATGCGTTCGATAACCGGCCGCCTGCTAGCCCGGCGGGCGTGTGATGTATCCTAAGTTGGCCGCCACGAACAGAGTGGGGCCTATGCCCTCTCCATTAAAAACGTCGATGCCCCGATGATGGCGGCCACTGCTGAAGACATTCACCCACAAACAGCGGGGGAAGCCGTCGGCGAGCATCCTGAACAGAGCCGCGCTGCCACTCTGAGAGGAAGATCGAGAAGCCAAACTTCTGGCGCTTGCCCGGTATTCAGAGATGCCCAATCCAAGCAGGGTATCGGCGATCACCCCAAAAAACAGTGTCAGCCCCGACATGGTCGTCATTATACCTTCAAAGTAGTCAGATAGCTTAAGAATTTATATTTCCTCCCTGAAGAGGCTTTTTTAACTCCTTGATTCTTGCAAAATATTTGTTATACTAATAATAAATACTTTACCTTAATTATCATAATATAAAAACGCTGCTCAGTTTGCATCTGAGGGCAACTGAACAACCGAAAGGCACACTCACCACAAGATGGGCATGCAAATTTATGGGCCTGCTCCGGCAGATCGCCAAACCGGCGGAAGTATAATCGACGGTTTTTTCCGTAAAGGAGGTGATGGCATCGAACGAACCAAAAAGCAAGACCTTTCCAATCCGAACCAATTCTATAAAATTCTAAAGCCAGAGGAGCAATTTATGAAAACCAGACGGTTTAGTACCTTGTTGATCGTCGCCATCCTCGCAGCGGCATTCCTGCCGATGGGCGGCAGCGCAGCAGGCAGCGCGGCTGTCACCCACCAGACTGCGAAACCCTTTGTAGAAGTTGGTCCCGAAGTATATGCGGCAAACGTTGCCTCCCAAAATCCCAATCAATCCCTGTTTACCTGCCAGGTGGGTCTGCTGCCCGGGGTCGTTTGCTACGACCCCTTCCAGATTCGGCACGCTTACGGGATCGACAATCTCATCAACGCGGGCTTCACCGGAGCCGGGCATACTATCGTGATCGTGGATGCCTTCCAGAGCCCCACTTTGCCCGCGGATCTGGGCGCTTTCGATGCGAATTACTCGTTGCCAGACAGCTCCGTGTTCTTCAGTCAGGTTGCCCCGGATGGGCTGACCCCATTCGATGCTACCGATCCCAACCAGGTCGGCTGGTCACAGGAAATCACCTTGGACGTGGAGTGGGCGCATGCCATCGCTCCCGGCGCCCGGGTTGTGCTGGACCTGGCCAAGTCGAACGCTGATGCCGATATCCTGAGCGCGACGAAGTACGCGGTGGACAATCATCTGGGTGATGTCATCTCCCAGAGCTTCGGCGAAAACGAAAGCTGCGTCGATTCGACGCTGCTCGCACAGGAGCATAAACTGTTCGTGAAGGCGACCCTCGAACACATTACCCTGCTGGCCTCCTCCGGTGACCAGGGCGCATCCCAGCAGACCTGCGACGGTAATTCCTGGGTCCAGGCGGCCTCGTCGCCCGCCAGCGATCCGCTCGTCACCGCCGTGGGTGGGACCGAGCTGCATGCCGCGGATTACTGCCTGACCGCCCTGGGATGTGACCCGACCACCAACCCGGCGCCAGGAACCTACCAGAGCGAGGTCGCCTGGAATGAGTTCAACAGCGAATCCACCGGCGGCGGCTTCAGCGTGCTGTTCCACACACCTATCTATCAGCTCCTGGTGACTCATTCGGGCAAGCAGCGGGGTGTACCGGATGTGGCTTACAACGCTGCCATCTACCACGGCGTTCTGGTGAACTACGCCGGTCACTGGTACCTCTTCGGCGGCACGAGCTGCGGCTCCCCGCAGTGGGCCGGCATTGTGGCAATTGCCGACCAGAAGGCGGGACGGGCCCTGGGCTTGATCAACCCGGCGCTTTATCTCTTCAGCCTTAACCCAAAGAAATATTCAACCCTGTTCCACGATGTGACGAGCGGTACGAACTCTGTCGTTGAGACCGATTCCAGCAATAACCCCGTCAGCATCCAGGGCTTCAACGCCGGGCCGGGCTGGGATGCCACGACCGGCCTCGGTTCCCCGATGGCCGACACGCTGGTCAATTTCCTGACCAGGTTCGCCTTCGATGCCGACGCCCATCAGGCGATCCCGGGTTCCGACCCAATCTCAAGTGGCCACAGCGGCCATCACAATGCCGGGCCCCACTAATCTGTCCCGCATGGATTCGGGGCAGGATTAAGTTCCGGAGCGGCAGTCTTACAAACGAAAGCACCGGACATCGGTAGGAAGAAACCGATGTCCGGTGTTTAATCTTCAAAGCGCTAAAGTGCAGGGCGCAGAGAGTTAATCATCGCCTTGTAAACCTCCAGGGCTGCGCTGTCTGTTGTGGACAAGGTCAATTCCTGCGCGGATCCCCCGGCCGGATTCAGATCGAACGTTGCGCTGTAACGGCCGGAAGCAGAATCCACACACACACTGGCAGTCAAGCCGGAGACATTAACCAAGGCCGTGCATTGCGGGCTTCCCGCGCCAGCTGCGGTGCTGCCCGCGGCAGTCCCAGCCGCCTGCAGCAGAATCTTCGCCCCCTGCGGCGAGGTAAACGTGGTCCCGTCTGCCCCATCCGCTACAGTCCAGTCCGCCGGATAGTCCACCGCCGCCCCCAAGGTGGAACTGGTGTAAGTCAGCCAGCCTGCAGGTGCGAACGGGGGCGGGGTTACGGCTGGGGATCCCGGGGATCCCTGAATGGGGCCAAACACGATGATTGGCGGCCTGACCGTTATCGCCAAGGGCAACGAGGATGAGCTCGAATTATTCGCTCCGGCGCTTCCGGGAGGCGTAGTCTCAGCGGCCGCGCTTGTCGGCGATAGATTTCCGGAAGGTGCACCCTTCACGGAGGCGCTATTTTTATCCCCCGGGACTTGAGGGGCAGACGAGCAAGCTGCAACGACAAAACCAGCGAAAAGGAGTACCATTAGTTTTTTCATGTCTCACCTTTAGATAGAAGTGACAAAAGGGACGACCCTATGACGTTCCAGCCGGTCAAAACGTTCCCATTGAGCCCTTATGAAAAAATGAAGGGATAACCACCACCACCGATCCAAAATGCGATTATAGCAGGGTCACGGCAGCTCAATTCCTCTAATACAGATCATATCTCGCTTTATCACCTTTCTAACGAGAGATCGGTAAGATTAGGGCAATTCAAGAGACAATTCCAAGGAGATCTGCAATGACTTACTATTTCACCCCTTACCCCTACCGCATGGCCCGCCGTTGGCCGCTGGCCGAGGACGACCGCCGCGATTTCTCGCTGCCTGTTGACGTCCGCGAAGAGGACGAGGCTTTTCTGCTCAACGCCCTGGTCCCAGGACTGAAAGCCGCCGATCTGAATATCCGCATCCTGAACGAGGTGGTCAGCATCGAGGGCGAGTTCAAGGCAGAGGAGGATAATTACCTGCAGCGCGAGCTGCCGCACGGCTCCTTCTCCCGGACTTTGCGCCTGTCCGCCCTGTTGGATGCTGAAAAGGCAGAAGCCAAGATCACCGACGGCGTGCTGACCCTGCGGTTGCCCAAAGCTGAAACTGCTCGCCCCAAGATCATCAAGGTAGCAGCCAAGTAACTCTTCACTTCTCAATTCAGCTCCTCCCTTTCATACAGATTAGCCAGGAGACGACCGGACCGGTCGTCTCCTGGCTAATATCGGGGTAAAATTATCGCATCCCAATCGAGGAGCAACTCACTTGCCTCGCACGACATTTAACCGTCGCTTTTTCCTGACCCTTCTCGCCGTATGCATTGCGTTGACGAGTTGTGGCCTGCCCGGCCGCAGCACACCGGACATACCCGCGACCCCCGCACCGACATCCAAACCCGCCGATACTGCCACTGCCCAGGTTCCGCTTGTTGTCCTGATCATCCCGGTCGACATGCCCCAAGGCGAATCCAAGCAATACCAGACCGCAATCTATACCCTGGCCCAGGCGAACAACATGCGCTTCCAGGTGCTCAACAGCATGTCAGTGCAGGATCTCCAGATGGAGGGCCCGGCGCTGAAGATTGTCATCACCTTCCCGCCTGATCCCGGATTGGCAGGGCTGCTCGCCGCCGCCCCGCAGGTTCAGTTCCTGGCTATCGGCATCGCCAACCTGACCAGCGCGCCCAACCTGACCACCATCGGCTCTACCGGCCAGCCGACCGACCAGCAGGCCTTCCTGGCAGGTTATATAGCTGCGATGCTGTCGGAGGACTACCGCATCGGGATCATCACCCTCAAAGATGACCCCCAGGGCATGGCTGCTGAGACTGCCTACATCAATGGCATGCATTTCTACTGCGGCTTGTGTCTGCCCGCTTTTCCGCCCGTATATACATATCCCATCCATGTCGAGATCCCGCAGGACGTGCCCAAAAGCAATTATGCCTCCTATGGGGGTCCATTGCACGACTACAACGCAACCATCGCCTACGTCTACCCGGCGATTGCCACGCTCGATATGTACAACGCCCTGGTTCAGGCAGGGATGGACCTCATCGGCGAATCCATGCCATCCCAAAGCCTGAAAACAAACTGGATCGCCAGTATTCAACCCGAAATGCTGCCGACCATCCAGCGCGTCTTTGCAGACCTGGTGGCTGGTCACGGCGGGCAAAATCTTGCCTCCCCGCTCGCACTGACAGACGTGAACCCCGCTCTGCTCAGCGCGGGCAAACAGCGCCTGGTTCAGGAAGTCCTGGACGGTTTGCAAGCCGGGACGATCGACACCGGCGTCAGCCATTGAACCAAACGACCCAGAAAAAATCCGATCCGGGAGTATGAACAGTTCGCCGCAACCAGGGGCACTCGCTGCCGTCCATCGACCGTCAGCCGCAAATTTGACAATTCATCTCCAATATGATAGACTCCACCGCAATTATTGAACGGCCAGGTGACTGGCCACTCATCCAGAGAGGCAGAGGGACCGGCCCTTTGAAGCCTCGGCAACCGCTCTTTAGAGAACAGGGAACAGAGACCAGTCTCTGATCCCCCAAGACCTAATCTCTGAGCAGAAAGGTGCCAATTCCGGCAGACGATAAGTCTGGAAGATGAGGGATGACCGATTCTGTTATTTCGTCGCCTCTCTATTCCAGAGAGGCGTTTTGATTTATGAACATCGGTGAAACTCTTTTCGCCCAAAACCCAGCAGATTTTCGCCGGTGGCTGGCGGAGAACTCTCAGACCAAGAAAGAGATCTGGCTGGTGATCTATAAGAAAGCCAGCGGGAAGGCCGGCATCACTTACGATGAGGCTGTGGACGAAGCATTATGCTATGGCTGGATCGACGGGATCATGAAGACCCTGGACGCCGAGAAATATGTTCAGCGGTTCCTCCCCCGCCGTCCGGGCAGCAACTGGACCGAAGCCAATCGGGCCAAGGTCCGCCGCCTGATTGCTGAGGATAGAATGACCGCGGCGGGGCGCCTCGCCCTCCCGCCGGACTTCGAATAGGAGCAGCAGAAGCCTTCCCTGAATATGGTCCGCACCCTGGTCAACTCTCACGCTGCCATGACCCGCCGCGTCTGGGACAGCATCGGGCAGATCAGGGAAGAGCTGTCCCTGTCAGAGGACGCCGACTCACGCGGCTCGATCCGCAATTTGCTGGTCCATCTGGCCAGCACTGACTGCCGCTGGCTGTCAGGACTCAATAACGAACCGGTATCAATATTTTTGTCTGGAGGCTGTTGAGCAGGATATGATCTTTTATTGGACCGAACCAGAGTGAATTATCGGAAATAATTTGACTCGAATCAGGTAACCCTATGACCTCAAGAAAATACACCAACCGCCGCTACCTGGATGCCCTGAACCAGCGTGTGCTCGTCTACGACGGCGCCATGGGCACCACCCTGCAGAAAATGAACCTGACTGCCGAGCAGTTCGGAGGAGGCCGGCTCAACGGCTGCAACGATTATCTGGTAATTTCCTATCCGCAAGCTGTTGAAGTCTGTCCACCGTTCGTTCCTCGAAGTAGGCGTGGACGTCATCGAGACGGACACCTTCCGCTCCAACCGGATCACCTTGGGCGAGTACGGCCTGGCCGAGAGGGTGATCGAGATCAACCGGACCGCAGCCACTTTGGCCCGCCGCCTGGCAGACGAGTATGCCTCCACCACCGGCAAGGCGCGCTTTGTCGCCGGCTCCATTGGCCCTTCCGGCAAGCTGCCCTCCGCCGACGATCCCACCCTCTCCAACGTGGGCTTCGACGAGTTGGCGGATATCTTCCGCGAGCAGGCGGTCGGGCTGCTGCAAGGAGGCGTTGATGTGCTGCTGATCGAGACCTCGCAGGACATTCTGGAGGTCAAGGCAGCCATCACCGGGGTGCAGAAAGCCGCTGAGGAGACCGGCATATCTGTCCCGATCCAGGCCCAGGTTACTCTCGACACCACCGGGCGCATGCTTTTGGGCACGGACATAGCTGCCGCGCTGGCCATCCTGGAAGGTCTGCCCATCGACGTCATCGGCCTAAACTGCTCGACCGGCCCGGAGCACATGCGCGAACCGATCCGCATCCTGGGCGAGCAATCCACGCTGCCTGTTTCCTGCATCCCCAACGCCGGCCTGCCGCTCAACGTGGACGGCCAAGCGGTCTACCCACTCGAGCCTGAACCATTTGCTGAAACGCTGATGGAGTTCGTCGACAAGCATGGCATCAGCATTGTAGGGGGCTGCTGCGGGACGACACCCGCTCACCTGAAGCTGCTGGTCGAAAAAGTGGGCGCTCACCCGCATCCGCCGCGGCCCGCGGCTTCAGCCCCGCGCCTGGCCTCCGCCACACAGGCCGTTTCCTTGATCCAGAACCCACCGCCGCTGCTCATCGGGGAGCGCTGCAACGCCCAGGGCAGCAGGAAGTTCAAAGCGCTGCTGCTCGCGGAGGACTACGACGGTATCCTCGAAATCGCCCGCGACCAGGTTAATTCCGGCGCCCACGCCCTGGACATCTCCACTGCCATCACCGAGCTGCCGGACGAGCGAAAATTGATGCGCAACGTGGTCAAGAAGCTGGCCTCCGGAGTGGAAGTCCCTCTGGTGATCGATTCGACCGAACCTGACGTGCTGAACACTGCTCTGCAGAACGCCCCCGGGCGCTGCCTGATCAACTCCACCCACCTGGAGGGTGGGCGGGCCAAAGCCGATATGGTCTTCAGCCTGGCCGAGAAATACAACGCCGCGGTGATCTGCCTGACCATCGATGAATCCGGCATGGCCAGGACCGCCGACCGCAAGCTGGAGGTCGCCAAGCGCATTTACAGTATTGCCGTAGATGAGCACGGACTGCGTCCGGGCGCGCTCGTTTTCGACGCCCTGACCTTCACCCTCGCTACGGGCGATGCGGAGTATTTCCACTCAGCCGTTGATACGCTGGATGGCATCCGGCGCATCAAGGCCGAACTGCCCGGGGTGCTGTGCTCGCTGGGTGTCAGCAACCTGTCCTTCGGGCTCACGCCCGGTTCCCGCCCCGTGCTGAATTCTGTCATGCTTTACCACGCGGTGCAGGCCGGGCTGGATGCAGCCATCATCAACCCGGCCCAAGTCACACCCTATGTCGACATTCCTGCCGAAGAGCGTGCGCTGGCCGAGGATCTGATCTTCAACCGCCGCCCGGACGCCCTGCAGCGCTACATCGAGCACTTCCAGAAACTGGGGGCAGATACGCAGGCACCCCAGGCCGCCGCTGACCCAACGGCCGGGATGACCGCTGCTGAACGCCTGCACTGGAGCATCCTGCACCGCCACAAGGACGGCGTCGAGGCGGATGTCGACGAACTCATCCACGCGGGCGGTTTCCCGACCCAACATGAATCTGCAGTCAATATCCTGAACACCGTTCTGCTTCCTGCTATGAAGGAGGTCGGCGATAAGTTCGGCTCCGGGGAGCTGATCCTGCCGTTCGTCCTCCAGTCGGCTGAGGTGATGAAGAAGGCCGTCTCCCATGTCGAGACCTATTTGGAGAAGAAAGCCGGCGTGACCAAAGGCACCATCGTCCTGGCTACCGTTTACGGCGACGTGCACGATATCGGCAAGAATCTGGTCAAGACAATTCTCTCAAACAACGGATACACCGTGATCGACCTGGGCAAACAGGTCCCAGCTGAGACAATCATCACTAAGGCCGTGGAGGTGAACGCCACCGCCATCGGGCTGAGTGCGCTGCTGGTCAACACATCGAAGCAGATGCCGCTGATTGTCAATGAGCTGCAGCGCCGCGGGCTGAAATTTCCCGTGTTGATCGGCGGAGCCGCCATCAACCGCCGCTTTGGTTGGCGCATCCTGTTCACCGAGGACGGCACACCGTACGAACCCGGCGTTTTCTACAGCAAGGATGCGTTCGAGGGCCTGGAGACCATGGACGCTCTGATCAATCCCGAGGCCCGGCAGGCGTTCGTGAAGCGCATTCGGAAGGAAGCCGACTTCGAAGTGGGCCGGACCGCTGCACCCCGGCACCCTGCTCTGGGGACGCGTTCCACCATCCTGCCCGCCCCGATCCCGCTGCCGAAAATTCTCGGGCCGCGGCTGGTCAGGGAGATGCCCCTTGAAATCATCTTCGAGCACCTCGCAAAGAATGAACTCTTCCGCCTGTCGTGGGGCGCCAAGAACGCCCACGGCCGGGAATGGGAGCAGCTCAGGGCGGAATATGAAAAACGCCTTGACAAAATGAAGAAGCAGGCCATCCAAGAGGGCTGGCTCAAGCCGCAGGGCGTGTACGGGATTTTCCCCTGCCAGTCCGAGGGCGAAGACCTGATCATCTACGCCCCGGAGTCCCTACGCTTTGCCCCCTCCCCCGATGGCAGCAAAGATGGGGCGGAGGGAAAACTGCTGACCCGCTTTACCTTCCCGCGCCAACCCGCCGACGAGCATTTGTGCCTGGCGGATTACTTCGCCCCGCTAGGTTCCGGACAGATGGACGTGGTCGCCTTTCAGGTCGTGACCGTCGGGCAGGAGGCCAGCGAGCGCTTCGACAAAGCCCAGGCGGCAAATGAATACACCGAGGGCTATTTCCTCCACGGCCTGGCAGTGCAGACCGCCGAGGCGACCGCCGACACCCTGCACCGCCACATCCTGCGCGAGCTCGGGTTGCCGGAGGGGCGCGGCAAACGCTACTCCTGGGGCTACCCGGCCATCCCCGGCCTTGAGGACCACCGCAAGGTTTTTGACCTGCTGCCGGCCGAGAAGGAACTGGGCATGTCCCTGACCTCCGCCTTCCAACTGGTCCCGGAACAATCCACTGCAGCGATCATCGTCCATCATCCACAGGCAAAGTATTATACGGTCGGCGAAACCAGGGTCGAGCAGTTGATGAAATAACTGAGAAAAATAAACTCCGGATCGCTCCGGCATAATTTCTGTGATCAATAACCGAAACCAACTCCTCTTAAAATGATCCAACCAGGGGCGTCAATGGACAGTCACCGCTCAGCATTTCTGAGAAATCTCCCGATCTTCCTGCTTATCCTAGTCAATATTGCCATAGGGGTAGTGGTCGTTAGAGATTATGGGGAAAGCTGGGATGAACCGGCTATTTTTAGTTTTGCAGAGAAATCGATTCAAGCTTACCCCAACTTCTTCAGCCCAGGGAAGATTCCCAACCTGGATTATACGAACCTGGCTGATTACGGACCGGCATACTTTATGTTCGATTCAATCCTGGCCCATGGTCTGCGATTTATTTTTCCCGCCTGGTCTTTGATTGACGGGGCACATTTTGGCTATTTTCTCGCCTTTCAAATCAGCATCCTCAGCCTTTATTTTCTGGCCAAGAGGTGGATGAGTTGATGGGCGGCCTTCGGAACCGCGCTGCTATTTTCTACGCAGCCGCTTCTATGGGGGCACGCATTCATCAACCCAAAAGACATTCCTTTTATGGCTTTTTTTCTTGCCAGTGTCACTCTTGGACTTACCATGGTTGACGCCGTATGCGCATCTCCAGACCAAGCCCCCCGACAACTTCCAAGACGCATGCGGCGTCTATTCGCCTCCCCCCAGGTTCTCGCAGCTGGATTGGTATTGGGCATCACTACTTCGATTCGCATCGCGGGCCCTTATGCAGGGATCATCGTGATGCTCTACGCGATCTATAAATCCTGGAAAAAATCAATCCTGATCCTTGTCCCTTACACTGCGGTTGCCCTGCTGGCAGCCTATCTTACCTGGCCCTATCTCTGGGGAGATGTGGTTAATCGTTTTGTCCATGGTGTTTCCATTATGGCCAATTTTTCATTTTCCACACCTTTCCTGTTTAGAGGACACTTAGTTTCCCCGGGCAGTTTGCCGAAATACTATTTGCCGTTCATGATGTCCATTCAGCTTACCGAAACGGTGGTTCTCCTTTTCATCTTTGGCTCTTTTATTTCAGCCTGGAGTCTGGTAAAAGACCATCGCGTCGAACCATTTTCCATTTTGGTCCTCTGGCTCCTTATTCCGTTCCTGGTCGTGGTCATAAACAAAAGCGTAATTTATGATAACTTCCGCCAATTTTTGTTTTTGCTGCCGCCAATTTTTATTGCCGGCGGCATTGGTTTGGAAACGATCATCCAAAGGATCAAACGGAATACGCTCAAAGCACTGGTCTTGTGCGCCCTTGTGCTTCCTGGAGTGTTTGCAGACTTCAACCTGCATCCCTATCAATATGTCTATTACAACAGCTTCGTGGGCGGCGTCAGAGGTGCATATAATAACTACGAAATGGATTATTGGTTGACTTCGTATCGAGAAGCAGCGCTGTATATCAATGCAGTGGCACCCCAAAATGCCAGGATCGTGGTTCTCGGGCTACCAGATCTTTTTCAAGCTTTCTCCCGTTCCGATTTGAAAATAATTCAGGCGCAGGATATACGAAGCGATACAGCCTATAATTTCATCGTTGCTGACACTCGCCTTGACCAATCTTTTTGTGAAACAGCCAATCCAGTAAAAACCTTTGGGCGCGATGGGGCCATCTTTTCAATCATCCGGATTCCTCCTGCATCGATCAACGCATGCCATTAACATCTGGCTTACTTTTTTCACTCTCCATTTTCAAATATCTGATATAAATATATGGATGGATTTACAGCCGCTGGTAAGAATTTGCACCGAGGGACTTCGCCTTGTCTAAACGCAAACTGCCCTTTCTGCGCTCCCTTCCGATGCTCCTGCTCATCGCGATCAACCTGACCCTTGGCGCTGTTTTCGTCAAAGACTACGGGGAAAGCTGGGACGAACCGATCGTCTATGCGTATGGGAGCCGGACGATCCAGGTTTATTCGAATTTTCTCTTCGCCGGGAAGGCTCCCACCTGGGAAAATGAGACTCTATACAACTACGGACCTTTTTATTATGCGGCCGGCGAAGAGCTTGCCAGGCTTTTCATGCTCCTCGTCCCCGCCTGGTCGCATATCGACAGCTGGCATTTTGTAAACTTCATTACTTTCCAGATCGGCATTTTGTGCCTCTATTTCCTTAGCAAAAGGTGGATGAATGCCTGGGCGGCTTTTGCAACCGCCCTGCTCTTTTCGACGCAGCCTTTGTTGTGGGGACACGCGTTCATCAATCCAAAAGACATTTCCTTCATGACCTTCTTCCTCGCCAGCGTGACCCTCGGCTATGCGATGGTCGACCGGGTATCCGCTTCAGGTCGGGAGGAGACCCTCCCAAAAACCGGGACGTCGCCCGGGCAGGCGGCGCATAATAAAGAAGATCCTGCCCGGCCGGAATCCAGCAAAGCTCGCTGGAGGTCCCTGGTCGCCCTGCGCCATTTCGCAGGACAGGCCTGCCGCCTCCTGGTCAACCCGTGGGTCCTTGGAGCCGGACTGGTTCTGGGCCTGGCCACCTCCATTCGGGTCCTCGGACCCATGGCAGGCGGAATAGTGATTTTGTATGCTGTGTATAAATCCCCGAAAAAAGCTCTCCTCCTTTTGATCCCTTATTCTTTGGTCGCGATCCTGAGCGCCTATCTGACCTGGCCTTATCTCTGGGCGAGCCCTGTTTACCGGTACCTTGAGAGCCTGGTGGTCATGTCTCACTTTCCTTTCGAAGGGGCCATCCTTTTCCGAGGCGCCCTCTTTACCCAGGGCCAATTGCCAAAAATATACCTGCCCTACCTGATGGCGGTCCAGCTGACGGAAGTCGTCCCGCCGCTGTTTATCGGCGGGCTGCTCCTTTCGGCCTGGCAGGTTTGGAAATACAGGAAGATTGAGCCCTTTGTCCTGATCCTGTTCGGCTTCGTTCTCCCGCTGACTACGATCATCTTTTCCAGCACTATCTATTTCGACAACTTCCGCCATCTGCTGTTCCTGATCCCGCCCATCTTTATTGCAGCCGGAATCGCCCTGGAGGCCGTGTTTACCCGGATAAAATGGAACAGCCTGCGCGGGGTGATTTTGTGCGCGCTGGTGATTCCAGGCATCCTGGCAGGGATCCACCTTCATCCTTACCAGTTTGTTTATTACAACAGCTACATCGGCGGCGTCCGCGGCGCCCAGGATCGCTTTACGCTGGATTACTGGGGCGTCACCTTCGCCGAAGCTGCCAGATATGTCAATGGAGCTGCGCCATTAGGCGCCAGTGTGGTGATCGACGGTCCGGCAGAAATTTTTCAAGATTATGCCCGCCCGGACCTGAAAGTTTATAACTTTATAGATGTTAAATCTGGGGTCCATTACGATTTTGTCGTAATCTACAGCCGCGTGAACGAAGTTCAAACCGTGTGCCCGTCGGTCCACCCGGTGAAGACCATCGCTCGGGCCGGGGCGGTCCTGGGGGTGGTTAAAATTCCTCCCTCGACCGGCGATGAGAAGTGTCCCTGAACTAATTCTTACAGGTGACTGAAAGAAGCTCATGCCACAAACTCTTTTGAAATCCAAAATCCAGCATGCCGTGGTGACCGCGTCTACTCCAGCGGAGAAGCCCAGGCTCTGTCCAAGGGACCCACGGCCGGTTCCTCCTGAATAGGTTGCCGATGAGCGACAAATTCCTCTCGCTGCTCCGTTCTTCCCCCACACCGCTCCTGGCGGACGGCGCCATGGGGACCATGCTCCACGCGCACGGGGTCTCCTTCGACCAGTGCTTCGACGAGCTTAACCTGACCGAACCGGAGGTGATCGCCGGGGTGCATCGCGAGTACATCCAGGCCGGGGCTCAGCTTGTCCTGTCCAACACCTTCGGGGCCAACCGCTACAAACTTTCCAAGTACGGCCTTGAGAAGAAAGTCGCCGAGATCAATCGCGCCGGAGTGGAGCTCGTCCGCTCACTGGGTAAGGACATCCTGGTCGGAGGCGACGTCGGCCCTCTGGGCGTACGTCTGGCACCCTTCGGCCGTGTCCAGCCAGACGAGGCCCGCTCTGCGTTCACCGAACAGATCGACGCCCTGGCATCAGCTGGCGTGGATTTTATCGTCATCGAAACAATGAGCGACCTGTACGAGATCCGCGAGGCGATCCGCGCTGCCCGGAGCGTGGGCGCGACGCACACCTCACCCCTTCCCATTGTTGCTTCGATGACCTTCACCCGCGACGATCGCACCCTGCTGGGCGATTCGCCTGAAAAAGTGGTCCATGCCCTGACGGAGGCGGGCGCGGACGTGATCGGGGTCAATTGCTCGGGCGGACCGGCCCAGCTGTTGCGCCTGCTCAAGCAGATGCGCCAGGCGGCTCCGCAGGCCTGGCTGTGGGTCAAGCCCAATGCCGGCTGGCCGGAGCAGGTCGGAGGACGCATCATGTACCCGGCTGACCCGGAATACTTCGGCGATTATGCGCTGGCCTTCTGCGAAGCGGGGGCAAGCATTGTCGGCGGCTGCTGCGGGACGACCCCCCGGCACATCGCCGCCATGCGCCAGGCATTGGACAAAAACCCGGAAGGCTGCGGCATGCCCGTTCTGCAGATTTCCGATGCCGCTGAGACACCGGAAGTCCCCGCGCCGACAGAACCGGCTTCCAAACTGGCCCGGAAACTTGCCGAAGGGAAATTCATCATCTCGGTC
Organism: uncultured Chloroflexia bacterium; assembly: GCA_963753465.1. Classification (GTDB taxonomy): domain Bacteria; phylum Chloroflexota; class Anaerolineae; order Anaerolineales; family Villigracilaceae; genus UBA877. Next base: position 727,750 of record CAVWCJ010000003.1, on the reverse strand, counting down.
GAGATGGACCCGCCGCGCGGTCTCTCAACGCACAAGCTTATCGCCGGTGCCTCGCTGCTCGCCGAATCCGGGGCGGATGTGATCAACGTGGCCGACAGCCCGATGGCACGCATGCGCATGTCCGCCTGGGCGGTGTGCGAGGTGCTCCAGCGCCAGGTGGGGGTGGAGACCACACTGCATTTTCCCACCCGGGGCCGCAACCTGCTGCGCGTTCAGGGCGATTTGCTCGCCGCTCACGCCCTGGGTATCCGCAATGTCTTTGTGGTCATGGGCGATCCGACTTCCGTGGGCGATTATCCCGAAGCCATGGACAATTACGACCTAGTCCCTTCCGGCCTGATCAAGCTGATCAAACAAGGTTTCAACGCTGGCGTGGACCATGCAGGCACATCCATCGGCCAGCCGACCAATTTCTTCGTTGGCGCGGCATTGAATCTCAACCCGGCCGATCCGGACCAGGAGGTTCGAAACACCCACCGCAAGGTGCTCGCGGGAGCCGATTTCTTTCTAACCCAGCCGATCTACCGCTCTGAGGAAGGCCAGACATTTCTCGACCGCTATGTCAAAAAATACGGCCCGCTGGACGCTCCCGTGCTGGTTGGCATCCTGCCGCTGGTCAGCGGGCGGCACGCCCGGTTTCTGCAGCACGAAGTGCCGGGGATTTTGATCCCTGAAAAGACTTTACAGAACATGGAAAAAGCCGGGGAAGAGGGTGCGAAGCTCGGGATCGAACTGGCTCGCGATCTGATCGGAAAGGTCAGGGCCTGGGCACAGGGCGTCTACATTATGCCGCAGTTCAATCGCTACGATCTCATCGCAGAGGTGATTGAAGGGCAGCAGGAACATTGACTTTCTCCTTCTGAAATGTCGGCCTGACCGGGATTTCAATCGCCAATTGGTTCCTCAAGGTTTTCCTTACCGGCCATCTGGCCCATTGCGAAAGTCGGGTTTTAACATTTGCTAAATCAAGGATGCACGGCCAGTTCGCAGGAAAGCGTGAAATGAATTCGACTAGATGCAACTCGCAAAGGGTGCATGCTGGTCTTTTCATCATTCTTAGAATTTCCGAAATGACCTTAGCAACTGTTTTCGCCCCAACCTTCGCGGCCCGATATGGATTCCCAGATCACCCCTTAACCCCTGCTGGCATTGACCAATTGAATAGCCACCGCCATTCTTTCCCTCGGGGGGAATGCCGTCGATTGCTGGTGAGTTGATTTTATGACAGAAAAAAATTTAGGGAAAATCCCGCTTGCTGCTCTTGTTCTATTTTTGGGGCTTATCGGGATTGCCGGCTTTGTATTGATATTATGGATCACACCTTTTGGCCCAAGTGTGAGTCCGGATTCGACCGTTTACATTGGTGGTGCGAAAAGTCTTCTCTCAGGAAATGGATATTCCCTAAATGGTAATCCAATTACTCATTTTCCCCCGCTCTATCCATTATTCCTTGCAGTGACCGGTCTTTTGGAAAATAACCTTGTTCAGGCAGCTCGTTTCCTAAACGCCATCCTGTTCGGCGTAAATTTGGGGCTTTTTGCCCTGGCGGTTTATTTGACTGTGGGGCACAGCTTCTTGACAACCATCTGTGCCGTATTTTTCTTCTTATCATCAGCACCAATCCTGGAATTACATTCATCCGCCTGGTCGGAGCCACTTTTTATCACATTCTCCCTCGCCTGCCTTATCCTTCTTTCCAAGTACATCATAAATCCGACCTTGCCCTTACTTATCGCATCCTCTTTCTCCCTGGGATTTGCTCTCGTCACACGATATACCGGCCTGGGTTTCCTTCCTGCAGCATTGGCCATCGTATTTTTTGGGCGTGGTGGAGAACAGTTTGGCCGGAGATTTCGCGAAACCGTTGCCTGGCCTGGATTGGCTTGCGCACCTCTTGGTATTTTTTTTATAAGAAACATGGTGATGATAGGGTCGCCCACGGATCGTAGTTTTGCATATCATCCGCTGCCTTTGCACACCTATCTATCGAATCTCATTAGCAATGTTTTTGATTATATCGCCCCGATCCGACTTCCACCGGGGGTGAGGCCAGCGATTTTTGGGCTGATTGCAGTTTTCTTCATCGCTCTGCTGATAATTTTCTTCAGGCGGTTCGGCAGAGACATTAACTGGCGATCGATGGGGATATGGATGCCAATATCCTGTTTTTTGTTTTCTGTCTCCTACTTGCTTTTCCTGTTTCTATCCATTTCCTTCATGGACGCATCAACACCAGTAGATATACGTTTATTATCACCAATTTTAATAATCCTGACCGTGGGAATTTTTTCGGCAACGTGGGTGGTAACACAAAAATTGGGGAAGTCATTGGTATGGTGGTGTTTCCTCCTCTTTGTAGTTCTGTCCATTATTATTAAATTGCCTGGGACAATTAGGTTCGCAGTGGATATTCAAAAAAACGGATTGGGGTATACAGCCCAACAATGGCGAGATTTAGAGAGCATCACATTTGTCAAGCTCCTTGCGGAAGACACGAAGATATACTCCAATGGTTCTGATGTGATAAGTTATCTAACTGAAAAGAAATCCCTATCGATACCTGCAAAAACATCTTCGATAACAATGAGGGCGAATCCCGCCTATAATGCGGAAATTACTGCCATGTGCAGAGATATAACCGATAATAGGGCGTACCTGGTGTACTTCACTCAAATTACTTGGAGATGGTATCTTCCAACTCAAGAAGAAATCGAGTCAACCTGCAAACTACCCGTTCTACACAGCTTTTTGGACGGAACTGTGTACGGAAAAAGGTAGAGTTTATACAGGGGTAGCGACTTTCTCTGCTACCTGTTTTTAAGATCAGGGTAAAATAGAATACGGACGACGGACCCAAGACAATGGCCAATCAGCCAAGCCTCACGGTCCGGCAACCGCGGAGCGATCATGCTGCTTACCATTGATCTCGGCAACACGAACCTGACCATCGGCCTGTACAATGGCGATAAGCTCGGCAACCACTGGCGGCTGGCGACCGACCATGCCCGTATGCCGGACGAATACGGCCTGCAGCTGCTCGGACTGCTCGAACACGCCGGGCGGACCCCTGCCGACCTGACTGGCGTATCGCTCTCCTCGGTCGTTCCTCCGCTTACCGGGCGGCTCGTCCAGGCATGCAGAGAATACCTCCACCGGGACCCGCTGGTGGTGGATACCGGCATCAAAACAGGAATCAAGATTCGCTACGAGGACCCGAAAGCTGTCGGTGCAGACCGCATCTGCGACGCGGTGGCAGTCATGCACCTATACGGCGGCCCGGCCTGTGTGGTGGACTTCGGCACGGCAACGACCTTCAACGCCATCACCAAAGACGGCGAGTACCTGGGAGGAGCCATCACGGCCGGCATCAACCTGGCCGCGGATGCCCTCTTCGCCCACGCCGCCAAGCTGCAGCGCATCGATTTGCAGGTGCCGCCCTCGGTCATCGGGCGCAACACAACCCACGCCATGCAGTCCGGACTGATCTACGGCTTCGTCGCCATGACCGAAGGCATGGTGGAGCGTTTCCGCGGCGAGCTTGGCCCGGAAATGAAGGTGATCGCCACCGGCGGCCTTGCGGGCTTGGTGGCAAAAGAGACGCCAGTCATCCAGATTCATGCCCCCTGGCTGACCCTGGACGGCTTGAGAATACTCTGGGGGCTGAACCAATAATCAGTTCCTGAGGGCAGGTGCAGCCCACCACCGGTTTCCGACTGGCATTTGCCCTGTAAAAATTCATGGGGCCTTTTGGGGTGCATATGAAGCTTAAGATCACACTTTTCGTTCTACTGGCAGGGCTGGGTGCCGCCTGCAATATTCCCAGGGGGCCAGCACTGGTCCTTCCCACGCCTCCGGCCCTCACCAACCCGGCGCCACAGGTGACGAACGAGCTGGCTTCGTCTGCCACCCAAACCAGCCCGACCCCGATGCCGCAGGCAACGAACCTGCCATTGACCGTAGATGACTTTTTCGCCCGCTGCCCGACGGCGGAGGAGATCGCGGCAATCAACCGGGATCTGACCCTGAAGTTCGAGGGTGATCCCACCGCAGGGACGCTGGCCTGCAAGGCGTCCGAGGGGTCCGCCGATCTCACCCCACTGCAAAAGCGCGCTTACCAATCCGTCCTGATCATGCAGCAACTGCATTTTGACCAACCCCTGCCTTGGACCGACAAATCGCTTTATCAATGGTTCACCAGCACGATTAAGGGCATGCGTTTCAGTAAAGACTTCAGCTCCAGCTACTGTTGCGACCCGCCGGATGTGATCGACATCAAGGTCGCTGACAACTCCTACCTGATGCTCACCGACCGCTGGATCGACCCGTCCATCGGCGGCGGCCTGCAGGATACGATGGTGCTTTATGTTCACGAAGCGCGGCATAACGAAGGCTTTCCGCACACTTGCAGCAATGGTCAGGACGATAAAACGATAGCCGAGCTGGGTGCATGGGGCGTGCAATACGACCTTCTGCTTTGGTTGGCGCAGCACGGCGAACCAGGGTTCCTGGTGCCTCGGGAAGGGAACCCGAATTCCTATCGGCTGATCGCGCTGAGTGATGCGATGGACATCCAGAGCTCGCGATTTTGCGGCGAACCAACGGCGACCTCTGGCCCTCCCCCAACCCTCGTCCCTTGAGACTGACAGTAGGAAAGCCTCCCAAAAGATACAGTTTGAGCTGCCCAAGCTTTCATCTGGTGGCCCATCAATTATCTGCTGCTGCTCTGAAGAGCTGATCGACCCGGCGCATCCCGGATACATGCCGGTCCAGAAAAGAAAATTCCTCAATTTCAAGCAGATCTTCATCAAAAAGTTGAGGGGCGCTGCAGCCAGCCGACCGACCCCTTTGACCACGGAATCCGCTGACCCCAGAATATATTCGCGGCGATATGGCAGGAAGCATCCCCGGCTGCCCTTGACACCAACTTGAATCTGCGGATAATTGAATTCACAACCGACCCGTATGAACTGCAATGACGGAGGAAAGTAGGTCAGCGGAAGCCGACAGGGAAGCCGGAGCACAGACTGAGACCCCGGCGCGAGCCCAACCTGACTGAAGTTCCCTCCCGAGCTGACCGGGTGAAAGATGAGGCACAGAACCGTTGTGCCCATTCCAGGTAGTCCGGACCGCCTCCCGGCGTTATCGGGAAATGAGTGGGCCGCGAAAGCAGCCAACCTGGGTGGTACCGCGGGAATTGCTCCCGTCCCTTCAATAGGACGGGAGTTTTGTTTATCGGAACATCCACCGGCATATTTGGAGGCAAGGATGCACGAAAAACTAGATGAGATTGAACGAAATGCGCTGGACGCCTTGCAGGGCGTCCAGGATGAGGCAGCGCTGGAGGCCTGGCGGGTCGCCCATCTGGGGCGCAGCTCGCCGCTGATGCAGGTCTTCGACGGCCTGGGCGGACTGCCCAAAGAGGAACGCCCGATCATCGGGAAGCGTGCCAATGAGGTGAAAAAGGCCCTCGAAGCGGCATTTGACGAGAGGTCAGGGAAGCTGCGCGGCGCGGCACTGGAGCGCGCGCTTGCCGAGGAACGTCTGGATGTCACCCTGCCTGGACGCCGCATCCCGCTCGGCCGGCTGCACCCGGACACGCAGATGCTGCGCGAGCTTTACCGCGTCTTTGGCGAAATGGGTTTCCAGGTGTACCGGTCACGCGAGGTCGAGAGCGATGAATACAACTTCCAGCTGCTCAACTTCCCGGTCGGGCACCCAGCACGTGACATGCAGGACACCTTCTTTATCGATACGCCCGGGAAGCCGGGCGAGTTTCCACTCGTCATGCGCACACATACCTCACCGGGACAGGTCCGCGCCATGCGCGAGTACGCCGCCCGCAACCCGCAGGACCCGCCGCCGGTGCGTATCGTCCTGCCGGGGATGTGCTACCGCTACGAGCAGACGGATGCCCGCCACGAGATGCAGTTCGACCAGATCGAGGGGCTCTCCGTCGGACCAGGAATCACCTTCAGCGACCTGAAAGGCACGTTCGCGGACCTTGCCCGGCGCCTGTTCGGGCAGGATGTGCGCACACGCTTCCGTGCCTCGTTCTTCCCTTTCACTGAGCCGAGCGCCGAATTCGACATTGAATGCCTCCTGTGCGGCGGCAAAGGCTGCGTCGTGTGCGGCGGGGGATGGCTGGAGATCGGCGGCTGCGGGATGGTCCATCCGGTTGTGCTGGCGAACGGCGGGTACGACCCGGAGCGCTACACCGGATTTGCCTTCGGCCTCGGCCCTCTGCGCATCGCCATGCTGAAATACGGCATCAACGACATTCGCCTGTTCTGGCAAAATGATCTCCGCTTCCTGGAGCAGTTTTAGGAGCACGATATGCCTTACCCAATTTCCTGGTTGAAAGATTTTGTCGACATTGACATTCCCATCCCCGAACTGGCCCACGTGCTGACCATGGCCGGCATGGAGGTGGAAGAGATCTTTTATGTAGGCTGGCCCATGCCGAAGGATGGCCGCCGTGAGACGGCCATCCGCGGCCTCGAATGGGACCCGGAGAAGGTGGTCGTTGCCTCCATCTCCGAGGTGATGCCCCATCCCAACGCCGACCGGCTGGTGCTGTGCAAATTAAACGACGGGGAGCACGAGCATGTCGTCCTGACCGGCGCACCGAACCTGTTTGAGTTCAAGGGCAAGGGTCCGCTGCCCAATCTGCTCAAGGTTGCTTACGCCAAGGAGGGTGCCCAGATTTACGACGGTCACCAGAGCGGTCAGGTGCCGACCATCCTCAAGCGTACCAAAATCCGCGGCGTCGATTCATATTCGATGGTCTGCTCCGAGAAGGAGCTGGGCATCTCCGACGATCACGAGGGTGTCATCCTGCTCGACGATGACGCCCCAGTCGGAATGCCGCTGGCCGATTATATGGGCGATGCTGTGCTGACGGTCAACATCCTGCCCAGCTTCGCCCGCTGCACAAGCATGCTGGGACTCGCCCGCGAGATTGCCGCGATCACCGGGAAAGCGTTGATCAAGAGCGCAGACGACGGAGGCCCGGTGATGGAGGGAGGAGCGATCAAAGGGCTGGTTTCAATTGAGATTACGCAGCCCGAGCTGAACCCGCGCTTCGTCCTCGGACTGGTCAGGGGTGTGACCATTCGCCCCAGCCCGTACAAAGTCCAGCGCCGCTTGAAGCTGGCTGGGATGCGCCCGATCAACAACATCGTCGACGCCACCAATTACGCCATGCTGGAAATAGGCGAACCGCTGCACGCCTTCGACTACGATGTGCTGGTCAAACGGGCGAAAGGCAAAAAGGTAAAACTCATGACCCGGACCGCCAAAGCCGGCGAAAAGCTGACCACCCTGGATGACGTCGAGCGCAAGCTGGACGACTCCACCGTCCTGGTCTGCGACGATGCCGGGGCACTTTCCATTGCCGGGATCATGGGCGGGGCCGAGTCCGAGGTCCATGATGCTGCACAGGAAGTGCTCGATGTACGGGGAATAGAAGTTGAAGAAGGCAAAATGCCCAGGGGAAAGGCCTCCTCCCGCGGTAAAAGCACGGTCAACATCCTCCTGGAGGGCGCCTCCTGGAACTTTATCAACGTCCGCAAGACGGCGCGCAACCAGGCCCTGTTCTCTGAAGCCTCCTACCGCTTCTCGCGCGGTGTCCATCCAGCGATGGCCGAGCGCGGTGTCCGACGCGGCCTGCAGCTGATGCAGGAGTGGGCCGGTGGCAAAGTCGCCCGGGGATTGGTGGATGAGTATCCGCTCCCGCCCGTCGACCCGACCATCGAGATCACCCCTGCTGACGTAAAACGCTGGCTGGGCATTGATTTCTCCTCAAGAGAGATTGCCGGGTACCTCCGCCGCCTGGAGTTCAAGGTCGAGCTGAACGGCAAAACCGTGAGTGCCACTGCCCCAGATCACCGCCTTGATATCAGCGCCGGCATTTCCGGCAAGGCCGACCTGATCGAGGAGGTCGCCCGCATTCATGGCTACGATAACATCCCGGAAACGCGCATGGCCGACAGGCTCCCGCCCCAGCTCGGTAACCCTGCGCTCGAGAAGGAAGAGCGGGTGCGTGACCTGCTCCGTGCACAGGGCATTCAGGAGGTGATCAGCTATCGCCTGACCACCCCGGAGCGCGAGGCGCGCCGGGTGCCGCCCGGTGCCCCCCCCGACAGCTCCCCTTATGTCCGCCTGGCCAACCCGATTGCCAGCGATAAGGCAGTCCTGCGGCACAGCCTCCTAAGCAGCGTGCTCGAGGCCGCCGAGCGTAACGCCCGCATCCGCGACCGCCTGGCTTTCTTCGAGATCGGGCCGGTTTTCATTGCCGGCAAAGGCAGTGATTTGCCCGATGAACTCCAGCGCCTGGCCATCCTGCTCTCCGGAGCGCACAGCCTGCCCACCTGGCAGAGGGCCGACCTAGCCCCAATGGACTTCTATGACCTGAAAGGAATCCTGGAGGTGGTGCTCGGCGGGCTGCACCTGCCCGACATGCGCTGCGAGATGGCGGACGACCCAACCTTCCATCCCGGCAAATGCGCCAAAGTGAAGTCGGCAGAACGGGAGATCGGGCTCTTCGGCGAGCTGCATCCGCTCGTCCGGCAGAATTTAGATTTGCCGGCTGCCTACGCCGGTATCCCGGTCCTGGCGGCCGATCTGGACCTGGACATGCTGCTGTCTCTCATCCCGGAACGCTTCGAGACTCTTCCCCCGCCCGAATTCCCGCCGGTACTCGAAGACCTGGCCTTGGTGGTGGACGAATCCGTTCCCGCCGGGCGCGTTGCTGATCTGATCCGTCAGGCCGGAGGCAAGGTGGTGGCCGAGGTGCGCCTGTTCGACGTCTACCGCGGCGAGAAGGTGGGTGCAGGGAAAAAGAGCCTGGCTTACAGCCTCACTTTCCAGGCACCCGACAAGACCCTGAGCGACAAGGACGTGGCCGGAATCCGTACCCGGCTGCTGCGCCGTCTGGAGCAAGAATTGGGTGCCGTCCTGCGCAAATAAATACTTGCTTTTATGAAGTGGAAACTGTATACTAGATAAAATCAAACCAGAGAGGAGATAAAGATTATGGAAGCATCGGAAAAAATGGCAGTACCTGAAAAGAAGGAAAATCGAACGGGGCCGATCATCGGATCGATTGCTGCAATCGTCTTGTGCGGATTGTCTGGCCTGTGTCTGCTGTGCCCGCTTAGCATACTTACCTTTACAGGTACCGCCCAGAATGCGACTTCGAGTAATTTTCCCCAATATATAGGTATCCTGCCTTTATGCGTGTCGATCCTCTTCATTGCCATCGGCATAGTCGTTCCCATCCTGCTGCTGCGCAAGAAGAAACCTGCCGGAGAGGTTACCGTCACCGCAACCCCGCCGGATGAGCCGCTTCCGCCAGCCGCTTAAGCCGCTGGATTTAACATACAATGGCGTGCGGTAGCCCGCACGCCATTCTTTCTGGCCCCATGGGGACGCGCAAAATTGCGTCCCCATGTTTCATTCTTCGGGGTGATTGTTCAGAATCTGCTCGATTTTCTCCAGCACCTCATCCGACAGTTTGACCACCGCATCGGCGGCAGCCAGGTTTTCCTGCAGCTGCACCGGCTTCGTTGCCCCGGTAATGACCGAGCTCACCTCCTTGCGGCGCAGGACCCAGGCGATTGCCAGTTGGGCGGAGGTCAGGCCGAGATTCCCGGCCACCTCGCCGAGCTTGCGGACCGCGTCGATCCGCTCAGGGGTGATGCTGTCGCGGATCCAGGTGTAATCCGGCAGGGAGGCGCGGGTCCCTTCGGGAATACCTTCGTTGTACTTACCGGTCAAAATACCAAAGTGAAGAGGCGACCAGGTGGTCAGTCCTAACCCGAGCTCCTTGCAAAGTGGGGCCAGCTCGGCTTCAACCCGCTGGCGGTGGAACATGTTGTACTGGGGCTGTTCCATGGCAGGTGGCACCAGATGGTGACGATCCGCGGCATTGACCGCGGCAGAAATCTGCCAGGCGCGCCATTCGGAAGTACCCCAGTAAAGAATTTTCCCTTGATGGATCAGGTCGTCCATGGCCCAGACCACTTCCTCCACCGGCGCATCCGGGTCAAAACGGTGGCAGAAGTACAGGTCAAGATAATCGGTCCCCAGGCGCTTGAGCGAAGCGTGGACTGATTCCATAATGTGCTTGCGCGATAAGCCGCGGCCGTTGGGCCCTGGCATGGTTGGCCAGAAGACTTTGCTGGAAATCACCAGGGCTTCCCGCGGCATGTCCTGAATGGCTTTACCCATGTCGGTCTCGGCCCGGCCGTTGGCATACACATCAGCGTTGTCAAAATAGTTAACACCGGCCTCGTAGGCAGCGTGGATCAAGTCGCTGGCGGTTTTTTCATCGATCTGGTCACCGAAAGTGACCCAGGCACCCAGGGAAATCTCACTGACCTTCAGGCCGGAGCGGCCCAAACGACGGTAATGCATTAAAAGATCCTCCACTAGGAAGCCCAGGGGGGCACAAGAATTGTCTTCGTGTCCTCCAGGTTATTTTTTCTCTTCTCCCGCCCCGATGCCAAGCGGTTTCCACTTGCTCTCGTCCTTCAGGCGGTGCTGGATGCCGTGGCGGTCGTGGATCTGGTCGAAGCCTTCGGGCTTGATGAACATTTCTTCACCGTCCAGCAGGCCGGTGATGCCAGCCTGTCCGGGCTCCAGGCGCTTGTTCTGGCAATACCTGCAGGTCTTCGGGTCATGCGGCTTGTAGTCCACGGGCTCTTCATAAGTGGTGACATAGCCCTCGTAGTTGCGCACGATCACCTTGTGATCCGAGTAGCTGAGCAGGTAATTCGGCTGGAGCGGTATTTTCCCTCCGCCACCAGGGGCATCGACGATAAACTGCGGAACGGCGTAGCCGGAGGTATGCCCGCGCAGGCCCTCGATGATCTCAACGCCCTTCGCAACCGGCGTACGAAAATGGCCGGCGCCGTGCACCAGGTCACATTGGTAGAGGTAATAGGGCCGCACGCGGATCCGCACCAAGTCCTGCACCAGCTGACGCTGGATGTGGACACAGTCGTTGACCCCTGCCAGCAGTACGGACTGGTTGCCAAGCGGGATCCCGGCACGCGTCAGCCTGTCGCAGGCATCGGCAAGTTCCCTGGTGATCTCATTCGAGTGATTGACGTGGATGTTCATCCACAGCGGATGATACTTCTGCAGCATGTCGCACAATTCGTCCGTGATGCGCATGGGCAGGAAAACCGGGACGCGCGACCCGATGCGCACGATTTCGATGTGCGGGATCTCGCGTAACCGGGAAAGGATCTCCTCGAGGATCTTGGGAGCAAGCACCAGCGGATCTCCGCCGGAAAGCAGCACATCCCTCACCTGGGGCGTGCGCTTGAGGTAGTCGATCTGCAAGTCAAACTCCTGGCGCGAGAACTGCGCCAACGGATCACCGACAATGCGCGAGCGCGTGCAGTAGCGGCAGTAGGAGGCGCACTGGGTGGTAACCAGCATCAGCACGCGGTCCGGGTAGCGGTGTACCAGGCCCGGCACTGGCGAGTGGCGATCCTCGGCGAGTGAATCCTCCATCTCGGCCGTGAAGGGAACCATCTCGGCATCGGTCGGGATGATCTGCTTGCGGATGGGATCCTCCGGGTCGTTTGGGTCGATCAGTGAAATAAAATACGGCGTGACATCCACCCTGAAAAGGTTGGGTGTGCTCAAGGCCTTGCGCTCACTGTCAGTCAGCGGGAATATTGTTTCAATTTCATTTACGGTGTTCAGGCGGTGACTTAACTGCCAGCGCCAATCGTTCCATTTCTCGTCGGGAATGTCGGCGAAGACAGGGGCACGCTTAGATGGGAAAGGCAGGTTCATTTTTTTTATTTTCTCCAAAGTAATGTCAGGTTATGGATAAAGATCACAGTCATTTATAGAACACCAATCACGCCCGGCGGGGCTGGATAGAGAAAGAAGAAACTCCCACAGCATGGGGAGGTGCCTGTGCTAATTTCGAACAGGGATTCCATGAGGTTATTGTAAGAGCAAACAGGAGGGAGGTCAATATAAAATGCTATGGCAACAGACCTCAGAGATGGGACGAGCATATTCGCAGCGGCATTTGACCAAATGTGACTTTACTGCCAACATCCCCATTCGTTTTTTGAATAATTCGCGCTAGAATATTATCCATGACCCTGCCCGACCAAATCCCTGTAAGGCATAACTCGGCCTCCAACCGCTTCGAGATCGAGAAGGATGGCGCTCTTGCCGTCCTTGATTACCTGCTCCGCAAAAACGAGATTGTCTTTATCCATACCGGTGTCCCACCCGAATGGGAGGGAAGGGGCATCGGCAGTCGATTGGCACGCGCCGGGCTGGAGTATGCCCGCGCCCAAAAAAAGAAGGTCGTGCCGCTTTGTTGGTTCGTCAGGGGATTTATTGAACGACATCCCGAATATCAGGATCTCCTGGAAAAAGAAGGGGGCTGATCAACCATGCAGGGAAGGCACCTGGTTCTTTACGAAACCTGGCGACAAAGGACCTCCCGGACGATGGCCGCATTCTCCTCGACCATATCCTCTTTATCGCCGCGAAACATGCCCACATTGACGACGTCTCCGGGCTTGATGCGCTCGAAGGCGTATTCGAAAGCCATGCGTGCCTCGATCCGGCCGGCACCCATGATCTTGTATCCAATGCACGGCTTCTGGATGCGGCGGATGGTCTCTGTCGCCACGAAGATATCCGCCAGGTCGAACCTCTCCCCCTCCCCGGCGTGCAAGCTGCCGCAGTTGAAAAAGCAGACCATGTGGAAGTCAACGATGTCCAGGCTGTTTACCCATAAATGCGCCTGTGGGTCATGGCCGGCGACTCCGACCGGGATCCCGGCTGCCCGGGCGTGACCACACCAAGAACGAAGCACCTCTTCATCCTTCCTGAAGAAAGCCCCATCCACCAGCGCACCATGGAAAAACAGCGCCCTGCAGCCGATCTGCACCGCCTCGTCAATCGCTGCGAACATGTCGGATTTGTGAATACAGTTCAGCTGGGCAATCCACTGCAGCGCCCCGCCCGAGGCGAGGTACTCCCGGACTGCTTGGAGGACGTGCGGCGTCTCGTTGTTGGTGATCATGGTGTTAATTCCCGCCGCCTCGGCGTGCTTCCAGGTCTCCTGGATTCGGCTGACGGTATAGTAGTTGCGCATGACCACGTCACGCGCCTCACTCTGGTGGCTGTAGCCTCCAAAGGGATTAGCCCCTATGATCAGGCGGGATACTTTCAACCCGCAAAAGTCTACCTGCGGCAGGCTGCTCATCAAATTTTTCTCCCGGCAAAACCGGCCATCCAGAACGGTTCATGCCAAAAAAAGTATAACATGAAAGCCGTCCAGCCACCGCAAATGAGACTGGCTCGGCGGCCGTTCACCATGGGATAGGAGGCCGACTGAAGGTATCATTCGAAAATGGCGTACAATCACTGTGCAACGCATACTGAGGCAGCATTTGCCAAGGATCGTCCTGTTTTTATAAATAATTGCCATGCTCACCGACTGATCCACAAAGGAAAGCCCGAATGAAATTACAAGCGTGCGCGGCTATTTCCACGAGATTCAAACTGCTTCTCTCAATACTGGGGCTGATCGGCATTGGTATCATCTTGATGGCGACGAGCCATTTTGGAGTAGGAGTATCACCAGATTCAGTCCTTTATATATCAGTTGCCAGAAACATCGCCAAGGGGATGAATTTTGTGGATTTCAACGGCTCGCCCCTAGTTACACAGCCCCCCCTCTACCCGGCAATACTAGCATTGGTTGGTTTTATTTCCGGGATAGATCCGCTTTCATCAACTCGTATCCTCAATGCGCTTCTTTTTGGGGCCAGTATTTATCTTTCGGGGTTATTGTTTGCCAAGTATTTAGCGCCCTATCCAGGTTATGCACTTCTCGGAACAATCTCCGTGCTGGTTTCAATTCCACTAATTCCGGTGTTTTTAATGGCCTGGTCAGAACCACTTTTTATCTTTTTTGTATTACTATTCCTGATCTTTTTTGAATCATATTTAAAAAAGAAGACTTTGTTCTCGCTGGTACTATTATCCTTATCAGTATCGTTCGCATGCCTCACACGCTACATCGGAATTGTTCTTGTTATTACAGGGGTGGCAAGCATTTCACTTTTGTGTAAGAACAACCTGAAAGCCAAGATCTGGCATTTGTTGCTTTTTATTTTCCTGTCCACTTTACCCATTGGTATCTGGGTGATCAGAAATTATTTGCTGTCAGGTACCTTGTTTGGGCCGCGCTCAATATCCACCTACACATATTCCCAAAATCTGGTCGCTACATTCAACAATATTCTTTATTGGTATCTCCCCACGAGAATTGCGAACAGCCGCATATACCTCATGGTGTTGAGCACGATAACTGGATTTATCATAGGGTTAAAGTTTAAGGATGTGTGGAGGGAGGAAAAAACTAATTTCCTAAGGTTTGGATTATTTGGGATTTTCATTTTAATTTATACGGGATTCTTGGTAATCTCTTCGAAGACTGCCTTTTTACAAATTATCGATAATCGATACTTATCGCCCATTTATGTCCCCACAACAATATTATTGCTGTCATTGGCTAAAATACTGTTTGAGCCGCTTAGCACGCGCTTGCCCCCAAGACGAGTAAATATTTTTTTAATGGTTATTGTTGCGGTATGGCTGGTTTATCCACTTATTAAAACCATATCCATCCTCGAGAACCAGTCGAATCAAGGCGTGCTATATACCAGCAAATCTTGGAGAGCGAGCAAGACAATTCAATACCTTCTTGATCATCCCACGCTCGAGTCTGAGTGTACGATTTATAGCAATGGCCAGGATGTCATCTATCTATTAGCTGATTTAAAAGTAAAATCCATTCCCTCCGAATCCAATGGTGCTCGTATAGTCGCTAATCTATCCTGTAAGGGGCCGAGCTATTTGGTGGAGTAAGTCTGAAATAAATTGTGACACAAGGAGGAAAAAAACGGGCTCCACGAGAGGTGCCCGTTTTTAGTTTTGGAAAAGGCAGTCAGCCCTGGTCGATTTCGGCGATCGCTTTGAGGATGGTACTGTCATCCAGGATCTGTTTCTGGTCGATGCGGCCAGCGATCAAGGCGGTGATGCACAGGCGGTTGATCTGGCGGGGGAGGCCGCGGGTGTACTCGAAGATGCGTTTGAGGGCATCGTCGCTGAAAGGGGAACCGGTGACATACCCGGCAATGCGCAGGTGGTGCTGAATGTACTCGAGGGTTTCTTTGAGATCGAGGGGAGGGAACTGGTAAGAGTTGGTCAGGCGCTGGCGGAAAGCTTCGTGGATGGACAGGTGCAGGGTCTGGCTGAGGACGGGGGGGCCGATGAGCAGGAGGGTGGCCAAAGAGCGGCTGTCCATGTTGGTGCTCAGGAGCAGGCGGAACTGCTCGAAAGCGGTGGGAGGCAGCAGGTCGGCTTCGTCGAGGATGAGCAGGGGGAAACGCTGCTTGGTGCGGATGAGGTCTTCGAAGGCAGAGCGGATGCGGGCGACCATTCTGGGTCTGCTGAAGGGGGGCTCGTAACCCAGGGCGGCCAGGATATCCCGGTAGAGGCCAGTGATGCCCAGGGTGGGGTTGGGCAGGTAGATGGCCAGGTAGCGGTTGGGGTCGAGGGAGGCGACGAAGCTGCGCACGGCGGTGGACTTGCCGCAGCCGATCTCGCCGGTGACCAGGCCCATGCCCTGTTCGTTGATCAGGTAAGACAGGCGTGCCCCCAGTTCGGACTGGCCACGCGTAGCCAGGATATCGGCGGGGGGGATGTCTTTGGAGAAGGGCAGGTGGGTAAAGCCATAGAACTGTTGAAACATCTCATTTCTCCTGGGGTTTGTCTTTTTCAGTGGGGGTCAGGCGGGTGAACTGCAGCGGTCCGGCGGCTCTGCGCTGCTGCTCCTGATACTCAGAGCGCAAGGCGGTCAGGTAGTCCAGAGAGGATTTGGGCCGGGCAGGGGCAGGCGGCTGGGTGGCCAGACGCTCGACGCTGATATGGCGCTGCTTGTTCTGGACCAGCACGCTGGCCTTGCCAATGGGATTGCCGTCCAGGACCAGCTCAAGGTGCGAAAGATCGAAGGGGTCGAAGCGCAGCTCGAGCCTGCGGCCGGACAAGCTGGGGTCGACCTGGTAGGTATTGCCCTGCAAGTCGAGGGTGGCGTTCTTGCGCACCTGGCGGAACTCGCGCCACAGGAAGGCTTTGCGCAGGACTTCCGGATCAGCGGTGCGGACCTGCTGCAGACCGGCCTGGTAACGCTCCAGCGGGGTCTGCCCGGTCTCGGAATGTTCGTGGCAGTGGTAGACCAGTTCCAGCCAGGCCCAGAAAGACTCGTTCAATTCGGTCAGGCGGGCGATCTCGGAGGTTTCCACCTCCGGCAGGAACTGGAGACGTACGGTCAGAAAAAATCGCTCCTGTTTTCCTTTTCCCTCAGGACTATACGGAGCCGCGTGAATTCTCCGGATACCCAGCGCCGCGCAGGCGGCTGCGAACTGGGTGGATGAGTAGACCTTGCCATTGTCCACGTAGAGTGCATCCGGCACTCCCCGGCGCAAGATCCCGACCTTGAGCACCCGTTCCATGCGCGGCAGGGCTTCGTCAAAAAAGAACTCGGCATACGGGACCAGGCGGCTGTGGTCATCCAGGAAGCAATACAGGTACGCCCGGCGCTTCTTGCCAGGGGCATACGGGTCGGGCAGCCATGGGCCCACCAGCATGTCCCCCTGCCAGAGCGAGTTGGTGTGCTCCCGCTCGAAACGCTGGTAGGTGCGTCCCCCCTGGGAGAGCAAACGGCGAGTCTTGCCGCATCTGCGCAGCTGGCTGGTGAGGGTGTGGGCGTTGAGCGGGTGTTCCAGCTGCAGATCCTGCTCCCGATTCAGGATGTCCACCAACGTGCTGGTCGTGCGGGCAGGCTGCTCTTCCCGCAAGGCAATAGCCCGCTCCAGGACTTCAGGCGAAAAAGCTCGGGGAATGCCTTTATCCGAGCGTGGGTTCGAACGCAGGGCCTCGAAGCCGCCCTGGTTGTACAACTGGAGATAGCGCCGCAGGCTGGAGATGCTCACCCGGGTGCGGCTGGAATAGGGAATGGTATAGGTCTTGGCGGCGATCGCACGTAAAGCCTGCTCCAACTGGCCTGCCGCCAGCGGGTCGAAGAGCAGTGCACTGATCAGCCCATAGCGGAACAGGGCGATCTCGGTGTTCCGCTCTTGAGCGTCGTTCGGTGGGGATGATTTTCGGGACATGCTGGGCTCCTTGGATGGTTTTTGGGGTGGCCCTGATAATATCCCTGGGCGCTGGCAGTGCCCATTGTCAAACTGTGTGTGTGCGGCTCCCCCTAGACCAGCCGCCCCAGCCCCCGCCCGGAGCTCCACCACCACAAAAAACGCACTCGATCATTCCGGCCGTATTCCGCAGCTTCCGCCCAGCGCGTTTTGCCCCAGGCCAGCAAGTGCTCGCTGGCGCCCAGCAAGGCCTGCGCCGGATCCTCCGCTTGCAGGGCTTCCCCGTGCGGGTCCAGCCAGCCTGAACCACTGTCCTGCTGCGCCAGAGTTGCCTGCACCGCCCCCAGCCAGCGGCTGGCCTGCTGCGCAAATGACCCGCACCAGCGCTGCATCGTCCGCCTGGCAGGTGCACCCACCTCGGCGCACTCCGCCTCCAAGGCGGCCCACGTTTTCCCGCAGCCACAGCGCACCTCGATCACCGCCTGGATCACCGGCACTACATAATGCCGAAAGGACAACAGAAAATCCGGCAGCGCTGAGATCGTCCGGTGGCACTGCTTGCAGAACCAGCGCTTGATCCACACCCTCCCGATGTCTTTACGGGATATTCTCCCTTTCGGCTTCCGCAAGTAATACCCGTGCCCGATCAGACAACCCACCTCTCCGCACAGCGGACAATGCCCCAGGCACACCCATTTCTTCTGCCTTGACCGGCTTCCGTACTCTTGCTCCGTGCCTCCAAAACCGACTACAATCATCGCGATGTCCTATCTTGTCCCTTTTACTCTGGCCCTCAAGCCGGGCGAAGCAGCCCCGCCCACCGCCTTGTTTTTCCCCAATGAACCCGGTATCCCAACAGGCTCCTATGAATTGCAGGAAATGTATTGCCCCAACCCTGACTGCCATTGCCAGGAAGCCTTACTCATGGTTATCTCGGTTGAGTCTGGAAACTGGGTTGCCGACATCCGCATCAGCCTGAACCCGGCTGACATGCCCAACCCTAGATTGGATCTCTCTGAAGACACCGCCCTATATGCTCAGGCACTGTTCAAGGATATCGCCCAGGACCTATACACCGATCCAGCCTTTCTGTCTCGCTTGAGAGCTCATTACGATCAGGTTAAAGCAGTGGCTGCAGACCTTTCCCACCCTGCTCACTCAAGAGTGATCCAGTGGGGAATAACCGGTGGCCCCAAACCCCCCGCCAACAAGCGCAAAAGAAAACGCCACTGATTATCTCATCCTTTGATCGCACAATCAGAATAGGTCAATAATTTACGACAACTCGTTTTGGAATTTATGGCGAAAATGTGCTGGACGGCGAAAATTGAACAATTTCCGAAAAACCACAAAAATCCCGGGCCTGGCTGTGGATAAGTGGATACCTCTCCGCTACGCTACGAGTTACCCACTTATCCACAGCCACTACTGCTACTCCCTCCCCACACAAACCAAGGCCACTCTCTTTGGAGCGGCCTATTGAATCCTACCAGATGACAACTCTAATTATTCCGGACAGAACTGCCTAAATTCCCCTATTTAATCCAGACCAGGACACTATCCACCTTGAAAGGGATATGGCCACAAGAGGGCAAAGCCTGTATAGTTCAGTTTGACCAAATCACCTGGAGATCATATCTTTTTACACCAGATGAACTATTGAAAATTACCAACCTGGAACAGGTTGTTCGCCTTACCGACAGCACCATCTATATCGTTTCCAAAAAATAAATCCCGGGGTCGTGATTTTTTGGAACATTGGAGTAAACAGCGTAAACTTAAAAAGCCTCCTCCGATTCATTTCAGCCGGGGCGAGAAGAGGGTGTCTGGTGCTCCCGGCGATATTCTCATGTGATTGAGAGCTTGATTTATTTCCGCTTCCCCGCCACCTGACTGGCCGCCGCAATACCGGCCTCCAGCGCCTTCTGATTCATCGCCTCCGTCCCTTTCGGGCGCGCGCGCGGCCATGGCTTTCTCCAGGGCCGATCGCGAGACCACTCCCGTCATTCCGACCAGCACGCCCAGCGCCACGGCGTTCGCCGTAATCGTCCTGCCGGTCTTTTCATGTGCCAGGCGGGAGATCGGGATTTTGACCGCCTGCGGTGCCCTCACGCGGGTCACCTTTTCACTGTCGACAATAAGCAGGCAGCCAGGTTTAAGATGAACCGCATATTTGTCACACGCCTCCTGGCTGAGAGCGACGACCACATCAGCATCCAGGATCTCGGGATTGTCAATCTCGCCGTCGGCGATGACTACCTCGGACTTGCTCGCCCCGCCGCGCGCCTCCGGCCCGTAGCTTTGGGTCTGGACGACCTGCTTGCCGTCGTAGATCGCTGCGGCCTCGGCCAGGATGATCCCGGCCAGGATCATGCCCTGGCCGCCTTCGCCCGCCAGCCGGACCTCGGTCCTGTTCACCGGCCCGCTGGTCACTTCCCGCTCCCCTGGGCACGGGCAATGACCTGGGCATACATCCTGGTGTATTCCACCCGCTCAGCCTGATGAATAACACCGCGCACGATCCTGGTGTTATTCGCCTTTGCTTCAGGCGTCAGCTTTTCGAAAGCAGTCTTGGAGATAGAGCTGTCTTTCAACGCCAGCATCATCTCCGCAGCGCTGCCCAGCTTGTTCAACCGGCCGTAAGTGGTGTGGCAGTAGCTGACCGCCTCGACCAGGCTGAAACCGTCCTTCAGGATAGCCTCTTCAATGTATCTGTCCAGTTCGAGGGCGTGGTAGACGGTGCTGCGCGCCACATAGGTCGCCCCGGCGGCGGCAGCCAGCTCGGCGACCGGCAGTGGATACTCGATATTGCCGTATGGGGCGGTGGTAGCACGCCCGTCCAGAGGGGTGGTCGGGCTATACTGGCCGCCGGTCATCCCGTAGATGGCGTTGTTGACCACGATGGCGGTCAGCCCGATGTTACGCCGGGCCGAATGGATGAAGTGGTTGCCGCCGATCGCAAGCGCATCGCCGTCGCCCATGATGACAATAACTTTCATGTCGGGCCGGGCAATCTTGAGGCCGGTGGCAAAAGCCAGGGCGCGCCCGTGGGTGGTATGCAGCGTGTTAAAGTCCATATAAACGGGCATGCGCGCCGTGCAGCCGATACCGGAGACCAGGGCGACTTCGTCGTTCCTCAGGCCCAGGCGATCAATGGCACGGATCAGCGCCCCCATGACTACGCCAATGCCGCACCCGGAGCACCATATGGTGGGGAATTTCTTGTTCTTGCGCAGCTTCTGCAGGGTCTCGCTCGACTCGAACCAATCCTCGCGCGGGATCTGGCCTCCGTTATCGTCCAAATCAGACGAAGAAGGAATGTCACTCATGGCACTATCCTATGATTGCTTCCAGGATGCTTTGCGGCGGCACCATCTCGCCGTTGGCGCGGTTCACCCGCACGACCTTCCGCCGCCCGGCAATCCGCTCGACCTCCAGCGCCAGTTGCCCAAGGTTCATCTCCGGGACCACCAGGCGCTCAACACTGTTCGCCAGTCGTTCGACGGCCGCCTCAGGGAAGGGCCAGACAGTCAGGGTGGTCAGCATGCTGACTTTTAGGCCGCGCTCACGCGCCAGCTTAAGCGCATGCCGGGCGCTGCGCGCCGAGGCGCCGTAACTGAGAATGGCAGTTTTTGCCCCTTCCTGGGTATCTTCTTCGAAGAGCAGGATATCCTCCAGATGGCGGTCCAGCTTGTGGTTGACGCGCTCCAGCCAGGGGTCGATCTCGTCCAGGCGCTGGGTGGGAAACCCGACCGTGTCGTGCAACAGCCCGGTGATATGGTAGCGGTAGCCTTCCCCGAAACTCGCCATGGGAGGCACGTCGCCAGGTTCGTTGCGGAAGGGGATGTACTGGCCCGGCAAGTCGGTTACGGTGCGCTCGAAGGTTTCCACGGTCTCGAAATCAGGCAGCTCTACGGGCTCGCGCATGTGCCCAATGATCTCGTCCGCGAGCAGGATGACCGGCGAACGGTATTTCTCGGAAAGGGTAAAGGCTTTGACCGTCAGGTCGAAAGACTGGCGCACCGAGGTCGGGCTGAGGACAATAATGGGGTGGTCCCCATGGGTGCCCCAGCGTGCCTGCATTACATCGCCCTGGGAAGCCGCCGTGGGCTGGCCGGTCGAAGGTCCGAGGCGCTGCACGTCGACAACCACGCAGGGGATCTCAGCCATGGCAGCGTAGCCGATGTTTTCCTGCATCAGCGAGAAACCTGGCCCGCTGGTGGCTGTCATAGATTTGAGCCCACCGACCGAGGCGCCAATGATCGCCGCCATGCTGGCGATCTCGTCCTCCATTTGAATAAATTTGCCGTCCACCTTGGGCAGCTCACGCGCGAGGAGCTCGGCCACTTCTGTGGACGGGGTGATAGGATACCCGGCGTAGAAACGGCAGCCGGCCGCAATCGCCCCCCAACCGATTGCCTCATTGCCCTGCATCAACCTGACAGCCAAACCCGGTCTCCTCAAATAGAACAACAACTACGGTCGCCCCGAATGATTATCCGAATAGGCTTTGCACGGAAATACCTGGTCCGGGCAAATTAATCCAGCCTCCTGACCACCAGGGCCAAGTCGGGACAGTGGGTATCGCAAAAATGGCAGGCCGTGCACTTCTCTGCAGCCACAATGCGGGGATGGTCTTCGTCCTCGTCCATCGCCAACACCCTGGTCGGGCAGAGCTCGACGCAAATGCGGCAGCCTTTGCACCAGGTGGCAAAGATGATCACCTCGCCGCGCGGCCCTTTCCTGAAGGGGGCAGGCAGCGGGGTCAACGGTTGCGCTTGCGGGGCAGCTTCGGGCATGCGTTTCCTCTCAAAAATAGGAGTTTCCGGCCTTATTTTATAGGATATCCAGATTGGACTGGAATGGAAGAATATCCTCATTCCGATATTACGAAGCGCGTCGGTTTGTCAGTCCGGTTTAGGGAGCGGTGTTCAAGACGGCTTGATCAGTTATATCCGCACAGGCAGAGATCCGATCAGGGTCCAGTTTTATCATGATTTGGAGATTTGTAGATATAATAGGCTCCGTTCGGATGAGAAACCAAATGCCGAGCCCATTCTTCAGATCAAGCAGGTGGTTATAGAGAAATGACCCAAAAAGCAAACGGATTTACGCCCATCGAAATTACTCCACCAGGCAAGCTGGAGTTGCCAAATTTCCGTGAACTGTGGCAATACAAAGGGCTGTTTTTTTTCATGGTTCGGCGGGATATCAAATTACGCTTCCAGCAAACGGTTATTGGTTTTTTTTGGGTTATTCTTCAGCCGTTAATCCAGATGCTGATTTTTTATGTGATCTTTGGCATTATGGTCAGAATACCCACGAATGGGATCCCTTATCACCTTTTCTTCTTGTCCGGATTCGTCGTCTGGCAGTTCTTCACTCAGGTTGTCAATAATAGTGCCTACAGTTTGGTGGGAAATATCAGCATTATCATCAAATCTTATTTTCCCCGGCTGGCACTGCCGCTCTCCACAGTGGCAAATGCGTTCATTGATTTTGTGGTTTCTTTCCTCGTATTCTTGGTTTTCCTGCTTCTCAATGGACATTACCCGATAACGCTTCGATATTTACTGCTTCCAGTGCTCCTTGTCGTTACCGCTGTCTTTTCGTCGGGCGTCGGGATGCTGTTTGGGGCCTTGATGGTCGTCTTCAGGGATACAAAGAATTTCTTGACCTTTATATTAACCATGTGGATGTACCTCACACCGATTATTTACTCTATTTCGATCGTGCCAGCAAAATATCAGATTCTGATATATCTCAATCCAATGGCAACCTTGGTAACAGCGTACCGATGGGTATTCTTGGGAACGGGCGACCTGCCCAGGATTACGTTTTTCTTGATTTCGTTTTTTGTTGCGGCCGTTATCTGGTTCTGCGGTGCCATTGCCTTCCGGGCGATGGAAAATAAGATTGCGGATGTCATGTAGCCATGAGCCACCTAGCCATCAAAGCAGAACACGTATGGAAAGAGTATAAGATCCGTCATACGCTGGAAGGTCCGCAGAACTCTTTTAAGGCCGTGTTGAATGCGCCCTTCAATTGGGTAACGAGACGGTCAAGCAAATATGCTCATCTTCAGAAATCCGAGGTCTTTTTTGCTCTCAAAGACGTTTCCTTCGAAGTGGAATATGGTGAATTGATTGGGTTGATCGGGCGCAACGGGGCCGGGAAAAGCACACTGCTAAAGATCTTTTCCCGCATCACCCGCCCCACCATAGGAAAAGTTACGATCTATCATCATGTCAACTCCCTGCTCGAAGTCGGTACCGGCTTTAATACCGAGCTTTCCGGGAGGGAGAATGTTTACTTGAGCGGCAGTTTCTTGGGGATGAGGACATCAGAAATACGGAGAAAGTTCGACGAGATTGTGACATTTGCAGGAGTTGACCAGTTCATCGATACCCCGGTAAAATATTATTCCAGCGGCATGTTCGTGCGCCTGGCTTTTTCGGTGGCAGTGCATTTAACCCCGGAAATTTTATTGCTTGATGAGGTGCTGTCTGTTGGGGATGCAGATTTTAAGCAGAAATCCCTCAAAAAGATGAAAGAATTGTTGAGCAGTGGAGCTACGATCATTTTCGTCTCGCATCTCGAAAACGCGATCAAGGATATTTGCAAACGGGCTATCTGGCTTTCGCATGGCCAAATTAAAATGGATGGGCCTGCAGGTCCCGTTGTTGATGAATATATGCAGTCCGTATCTCAGCATCGCGATTAATTTCCGGGGAATTCATAGAAGCGGCATTTGTAAAAAATCATTATGACCCCGGATGAAATAAAGGGCTTGTAATTAATTCGACAATGATTAGATTAGCTTAAGTTTTCTAAATTTCAAATTCACCGGTAATCACATTATTTCAAGTCCACCTTCAGATTGCATAGGGTTCCGCTCTCGCTTGGATGTTTAGTGATCAATGTGCTACAAAATTCGAGTAGATTATCCGGATTTTTTACCAAAGGGTATTTTATAAAATGAAATTTATTCCAACAGAAATCCCGGATATAGTCATCCTTGAGCCACAAGTACTGAGTGATGAGCGGGGGTTTTTTATGGAAACTTTCCGGGTGGAAAGGCTGGCCGCATCTGGAATCGCCGATCCATTTGTTCAAGAAAATCATTCCGGGTCCCAACAAGGTGTGCTTCGCGGCTTGCATTATCAGATTCGACAAGCACAGGGGAAATTGATACGCGTGGTCACAGGAGAAATCTTTGATGTCGTTGTCGATTTGCGCCGAAGTTCGGGTACCTTCGGTCACTGGGTAGGACAGCGGCTTTCCGAAAAAAATAAACTCCAGCTATGGGTTCCTGCGGGTTTTGCGCACGGCTTTTATGTTCTGAGCGATTGGGCGGAAGTGATATACAAGACCACTGATTATTATGCACCGGACTGGGAGCGCATTTTGCTATGGAATGATCCCGCATTAGGGATTGAATGGCCGCTGTCAAATGAGCAGGCACCAATCATATCCAAGAAGGATTCCCAGGGTAAATTGTTATCAGAAGCAGAATTATTCGATTAGGAAATTACAAAGTGCAGAATGTTCTGGTTACCGGCGGTGCCGGTTTCATCGGATCGAATTTTGTTCGCTATCTGCTACGCGTTGAGCAGAATGTCCAAGTGATTAACCTGGACGCTTTGACCTACTCGGGCAGTATGGAGAATCTTAAGGAGCTTCCCAATTCGGATCATCACATCTTCGTAAAAGGCGATATCGGTGATTCGGGGCTCGTCGCCCGGATCTTGCAGGAATATAAAGTAGATACGATTGTCCATTTTGCCGCCGAAACGCACGTGGATCGTTCAATTGTTGGCCCCTCTCAATTTATCCAGACCAATATTGTGGGAACTGCCACTCTGCTGGAGGCAGCCCGCCATTATTGGCAAATTGATCCTGCGAAGGCAAAAGGTGCAAACCGCTTCCACCACATATCAACGGATGAGGTCTATGGTTCTCTTGCACCGGACGAACCGGCATGGAGCGAAGAAGCACCCTATGACCCACACTCCCCTTATGCGGCTTCCAAAGCGGCCAGCGACCACCTGGTACGCGCGTACGGACACACTTATGGTCTGCCGTACACACTGACCAACTGCACGAACAACTATGGCCCATGCCAGTTCCCTGAAAAACTGATCCCGCTGATGATCCTGAATGCCCTGGAAGGCAAACTACTTCCGATCTATGGTGATGGCCAGCAAATTCGGGACTGGCTGCATGTCGAAGATCACTGCGAAGCCATTTACCTGGTTCTGAAGCAGGGCTTGCCTGGCAGCAGTTACAATATCGGTGGAGGCAACCAACCTGCCAACCTCACCATTGTCGAGACCATCTGTGATATTCTGGATGAGCTGAAGGCAAATTCACAATTCAGGCCCCACCGCCAACTAATTCAATTTGTAAAAGACCGTCCCGGACATGACCGTCGGTATGAGCTGAGTATCCAAAAGATCAAGCAGGATCTGGGTTGGCAGCCTCGCCACACTCTGCGCCAGGGCCTGCTTGATACGGTTTCCTGGTATCTAACACATCCCGAATGGGTGGCGGCAATCCGCAAGCAGAAAGACTATCAGAACTGGCTGGAAGAAAATTACACTCATCGATAAAAAGTGGAGGAAGGATGAAAGGGATAATTTTGGCTGGAGGCAGAGGGACTCGACTTAATCCACTGACCCTGGCGATGAGCAAACAGGTATTACCGGTATACGACAAACCACTGATTTATTACCC
The DNA here is from genome assembly GCA_963753465.1 of uncultured Chloroflexia bacterium. Lineage (GTDB taxonomy): Bacteria > Chloroflexota > Anaerolineae > Anaerolineales > Villigracilaceae > UBA877. The sequence goes on along the minus strand of CAVWCJ010000003.1, from coordinate 701,807 downwards.
ACTTTCGATGTTGATGCTCGCCGGGATTCGCGAGATATTGATCATCAGCACCCCGGAGGACTTGCCAACCTTCCAGCGGCTGCTGGGCGACGGGTCGCAATGGGGACTGCATTTTGCTTACGCCGAACAGGCCGAGCCGCGCGGCCTGGCCGATGCCTTTCTGGTCGGCCGGGCATTTATTGCCGGGAACCCGGTTTGCCTGATCCTGGGGGACAATATCTTCTTCGGAACCGGCTTCTCCGACCAGCTGCGCAGTGCGGCTGGCCTTGAGCGAGGGGCGCTTGTGTTTGCATACCCGGTTCGAGACCCCCAACGCTACGGGGTGATCGAATTTGACTCACAGGATCGAGCGCTGAGCATTGAAGAAAAGCCTAAACACCCTCGCTCGAATTACGCGGTGACCGGTCTTTACTTCTACGATACGCGTGTTGTCCAATTTGCAGAATCGCTCAAACCCTCCCCGCGTGGTGAACTGGAGATTACGGATTTGAACCGTCTTTATCTGCAGATGGGGGAGCTGAAGGTGCTTCCCATCGGGCGGGGTGTTGCCTGGCTGGATGCGGGTACCCACGAATCGCTTTTACAAGCAGCCAACTTTGTCCAGGCAGTAGAAGACCGTCAAGGATTAATGATTTCCTGCCCTGAAGAAATCGCTTACCGAATGGGTTTTATCGATCAGCAACAAGTCCGCACTCTGGCGCGGCAAATGAAAAATAATGGTTACGGTGCTTACTTGCTCCGTCTCCTGGAACAAAATATATGATGCGAGTTTTACTCATTGGCAAAAATGGGCAGTTGGGCTGGGAATTGCACCGTTCGCTGGCTACTTTAGGAACGCTGACGACAGTCGATTACCCGGATATTGACCTGGAACAACCCGAAACCGGGCGTGATTTAATCCGCCAGATTCGCCCTCATGTGATTGTAAATGCAGCCGCCTATACAGCAGTGGATCGGGCGGAAAGCGAGCAAGAACGAGCCTGGAAAATCAACGCCATCGCGCCCGGCATCATGGCCGAGGAAGCCCGGCGGTTGAATGCAGTTTTCATTCATTATTCAACAGATTATGTTTTTGACGGCAAAAAAGGCGCAGCATATGTCGAAGAAGATTCTCCCAACCCTCTCAATACCTATGGGCGCAGTAAACTGGAAGGCGAACGTCGGGTACAGGAAGCGGATGGTTTTTTCCTGATCCTGCGCACCAGTTGGGTATATAGCTTGCGGCAAAAAGGAGGGTTTGTCAATAAAGTGCTCGAGTGGTCACGCCAACAAACCACTCTGCGCCTGGTCACCGATCAAGTGGGCAACCCTACATGGTGCCGGATGCTGGCAGAAACCACTGCCCAGATCCTGGCCCGAGGCAGTGATTATATAATCAAACGAAAAGGGGTTTACCATTTGGCCGGCGATGGTTTTGCCAGCCGGTTGGAGTGGGCCAGGTTAATCCTGAAGCTTGACCCCAGGCGTAGTGAGCAGGTAGCCCGGGAATTATTACCTGCTTTGACGGGTGATTTTCCTACTCCGGCACAACGACCTCTCCTTTCGGCTTTGAATTGTGGGGTGTTTTCTAAAGTCTTTGAGGTACACATGCCCCCTTGGGAAGTTGCTCTGGAGCTGGCAATGACCCAATAGGGCCAAATCTGCGCAGGATCATCGCTATACTTAACTGAATTCCATAGGTGAATAATCCGTTTTATACAGGAACTGTAGGACCGTGAATGAACAGCCGGGTACAAGAGATTAACGGTCGATTTCACTGAATCCGCTGAATTGAAGGTTTTTTTCCTTTCAAGGGAATTCAATCGCCCCCGGGTACTTCCTCACATCCCCTCCCCCGCTTGAGCGTAAGCAGGCACGATACGCAGCAATCCGGCTTCAACGGTGTCACTTTTTATCTGTCACTTTTTATCTTGACATGGGCCGTTTTTATGCTATAATCCCCATTGATTAAGTCATATAAGATTGGGTCTGAAACTTCCAGGTCCTGAAGAATCAGCCTGAGCTCAGGCTGGCAGTTGCCCCTCCATAAGAGCAGAATGAGCCTCATGAAGAGCAGCGCAAATAGTCGGGATTGTCCATCGCGTGGCTGATAAAAAAAGTCTGTAACCCATACTTTGAGGAGACAAAAAAAATGAAAAATACCTTTCGAGCGTTGTTTGTCCTTGTCCTTTTATCTCTCCCTTTGGGGGCTTGTACGGCGAAACCTGCCGCCCAACCCCAGAAGGGGACAATCGCCATCTCGGGCGCATTTGCGCTCTACCCCATGATGCAGATCTGGGCGGAAAAATACGGGGCGATCAACCCCGGGGTAACCTTCGACATCTCAGCGGGGGGTGCGGGTAAAGGACTCACCGATGCTCTGAGCGGAGCGGTCGACATTGGCATGGTATCCAGGGATATCACTTCGGCCGAAGAAGCCAAGGGGGCTTATTGGGTGGCTGTTTCCAAGGATGCGGTATTCCCGGTCGTCAGTGACAAAAACCCGGTTCTGCAAGACCTGCTCAAGACTGGCGTAAAGGCCGATACATTTATCGGCATTTATATTACCGGGACGATCAAAACCTGGGGGCAGGTGGTAGGCCGACCCGAGGTCACCGACGCGATCCATGTTTACACCCGCTCGGACTCCTCCGGAGCAGCCGATGCGTGGGCCGGGTTTCTGGGTGGCAAAAAGCAGGACAGCCTGCTGGGTATCGGCGTCTCCGGCGACCCTGGCATCGTCAACGCAGTCAGCGGGGATCCCGATGGGATCGGCTATAATAATTTGAACTTCGCATTTGACACTGCGACGGGAAAGCCTGCTGCAGGGATCAGCGTGGTGCCGGTCGATGCCAATAAGAACGGCATTGCCGACAGCGATGAAGTATTCGTCAGCAATGCCCAGGCAGTGGATGCCGTCGCCAGCGGCAAATACCCGTCACCACCGGCAAGATTCGAGAACCTGGTCACCAACGGCAAGCCCTCGGGCATAGTCAGTGCATTCATCCTGTGGATCCTGACGGACGGCCAGAAGTATTGTCTGGCTTCCGGTGAAGTTCCCCTGACCTCGGACCAACAGGCCGCCTCCCTGCAGAAAATACGCTAGATTGTAAGATGGGCCTGAAAACGGCAGTCGATGAGCAAACGGGCCGCATTCATGCATAATTATCCTTGATGCGCACACCCAGTTCGAATTCTTTAGAGGTAGTTCGCCGTCCTGAACCCGGCCTCGCAGTCCGTCACGCCCGGGACCAATCTGCGCGCATATTTTCCTATATTCTGGCTTCCATACCGCTCGTGCTGATGCTGGTCATCGGGCTCACTTTCCTGGTCCGCTCCCTGCCAATCCTGCAATCGCACAATCTATGGAGTTTAATCACAGGCAGGATCTGGCTGCCCAGCCAGGGAATATTCGGGTTTTATCCCTTCATCCTGGGCACGGTGTGGGTGACGAGCATCGGGACAGCCCTGGCGGTGGTACCCTGCCTGCTGACCGCCATTTACCTTTCCGAGTACGCCCGGCCGCGGCTCAAGGCAATCATGAAGCCGCTGCTGGATATCATGGCTGCCATTCCTTCTGTGGTATACGGGGTATGGGGCATGCTTACGATCGTGCCGTTCGTTCAGAAGGTCAATCCGCTGGTGAGCCGCACGCTGGGTTTCATCCCCATTTTCCGATCGAGCAACCCCACCGGCTTCAGTATCCTGGCCGGGGGGATCGTCCTTGCAGTGATGGTGACACCCTTTATTATCGCCGTCGCTTATGAAGTTCTGAGCGTTGTTCCAGACGGGCTGCGCAAAGCTTCCCTGGCGGTGGGGGCCACCAAATGGCAGACCATCAAATACGGCGTGATCCCACAGGCATTGCCGGGGCTTGTCGCCAGTGTCGGTCTGGGAGCCTCCCGTGCGCTGGGCGAAACCATGGCTGTTTTAATGGTGGTTGGGAACGTTGCCAGGGTGCCGGGATCCATCTTCGATCCGGCTTATCCACTCCCCGCCTTGATCGCCAACAACTACGGTGAATTGATGTCCATCCCGCTGTATGATTCAGCCCTGATGATGGCTGCGTTGATACTGCTTTTTATTATTATTATTTTCAACGTACTTTCTACTTTGCTGCTGCGCCGCATCGTGCGCATGAGGCGGATGTGAAACGGCACCGCCTGATTGGCCGCCACCTGGAAGAGTCGATCGTCAAATTCCTGATGATCTGCTCTTTCATCCTGGTCCTCGCCAGCCTGGGCTTTATTTTGCTGACTGTCATCGTGAAGGGGCTGCCAGCATTGAGCATCGCCATGCTGACCCAGACTCCGCAGGGCGGTTATTATCTGGGAGGGGGAGGCGGCATCCTGAATGCCATCCTCGGCTCACTGTACCTCGCCGGAGGCGGGACTTTATTAGCCCTGGTGATCAGCCTGCCGCTCTCGATGTCCCTGCAGGCATATGCCAACCGCTCCAGATGGGCGAAGTACACCCGCCTGGCGCTCGACGTCCTGTGGGGCATCCCATCGATTGCCTACGGTGCATTCGGTTTTATGATCATGATGGGGCTTCACATGCGCTCCTCGCTTCTAGGCGGCATCGCAGTCCTGGCCTTGCTGGAGCTCCCGATTATGACCCGTGCGATCGACGAGGTTGTGCGTCTGATGCCAGTCCAGCTCGAGCATGCCTCGTTTGCCCTGGGCGCCACCCGTTTGGAAACTGCAATCCACGTTGCGATCCGCCAGATGTTCCCGGGCATTGTCACCGGCATCCTGCTGGCTTTCGGGCGGGGCATCGGCGACGCCGCCTCGGTTCTATTTACCGCCGGCTATACAGACCGAATCCCAAGTTCCCTGCTGCGCCCGGTGGCTTCTCTGCCTCTGGCGGTCTTCTTTCAGCTCAATACTCCTTATCCGGAGGTACAACGCCGCGCCTATACTTCTGCGCTTGTCCTGACCATCATCGTCATGGCGGTCAGCATTTGCTCGCGCTGGTTGTCCGGGCGGTTGAGCAAACACGTGGTCAAGTAGACTCCGTACGCGCTCGCTCTGATAGAGAATTGTACAATGAACAGTCACATCCAAATCCGCAATCTAAACGTTTACTATCAGGAGACCCACGCCCTGAAAGACATCCACCTGGAAATCCCCCGCCAGCAGATCACGGTCATCCTGGGTCCGTCCGGCTGCGGGAAGACCACCCTGCTCAAGAGCTTGAACCGCTTCATCGAGCTGGACAACGGCACGCGCATCTCCGGACAGGTGCTGATCGATGGCGAGGACATTTACTCTCCCGCTCTGGATGTGACTGAAATCCGCAAGAAGACCGGCCTGCTCGCACAGCACCCCTATCCGCTGCCCATGTCGATTTACGACAACGTCGCCTACGGCCTGCGAATTCACGACATGTGCGAGCGGGGACGCGAGATGGACGATCGCGTGCAGCATTATCTTGAGCAGGCCGGGCTGTGGAACGAAGTAAAAGACCGCCTGCACAAACCTGCTGTTGGTCTGTCGATCGGCCAGCAGCAGCGGCTATGCCTGGCGCGCGGCCTGGCGGTCGAACCGGAGATCCTCCTCGGGGACGAGCCCACTTCCGCCCTGGACCCGATCTCCGCGCAGCACATCGAAGATCGCTTCCTGCACCTAAAACAAAACTATACCATCGTGCTGGTGACCCACATCCTGCGGCAGGCAAAACGACTGGCGGACCATCTTGTATTCATCTACCTTGGAGAAGTCGTCGAATCTGGCCCCGCCCGGGAAGTATTTGACCACCCCTCCCAGGCGCGCACCCGTGCCTATCTGAAAGGCGAGTTCTAGGATCGGCCTTTTGCCAATGGATTTTCACGCCCTGAATATCATTCCGTGTTCCTGCAGCAGCTGCATGATCATGACGGCTGCATGCTCCGGATTCTCGCCAGCATCGAATTGGATGTCAAAGCGCAGGTCGGTGTCCTTGTCCTCGCCGATCCAGACTTTTTCGATGCTGTTGGGATCGAGGACGGTTTCCATCACCTTGAGGTCATCCTGGTTTAGGTCAGCTGCCGTGACTATCACGATCAGGCCGGTGTCCACCAGCAAATGGACCACTTCGGACAGGCGCCGGATGTGCTCGGCGTGGGTCGCCAGGGAGCCGTTTTTCGTCAGGTCGGCGTCGACCCCATAAATGACGCTTCCAAACCCGAAGTAATAGACATAACGCCCGGCCTGGAACAGCTGCGTTTCGAGCACCCGGGCAAATTTTCTTCGATCGATGATTTTAGGGCCGGTGATGACCACCAAGCCGGGTTTTTGGCTGAAGCGTTCGATGCGTTGTTCGAGGGTGATCCCGCCCGGCACCCAGTGCAGGTTGCGGCGCAAGACATCCTCCCGCACCCAGCTCTCCTGATCAGGAAGGTCTGCGAGTACGATCCCGCCCCCACAAATATCATATCCATCGACGATGACAAACCGGCTCAAATCCGTCTGGGTGTCAGCCAGATCAAAGGCCAGCTCCGCCTGGAGGTCCAGCTCCACCTCAGCAACCTCGTGATGTTCGATTTCGGTCCTGTCCAAGAAGACCTCGCCGCTGGCCGCGTTCTGGATGGAAATGATCCTCTCGATCCGGGCGCGCATTCTAGCCGTGCCAAGTTTAATGAGGTACTGCTTGCGCTGTGTCATCGGCTCTTTTCCCAGCCAAAACAGGCTGGCGCGCAGCTTCTTCGCCACTTTCGGCGGTTCCTCGTCCGGGTGAACAGCCACCTCGCCGCGGCGAATATAGATCTGCTGGTCCAGCGTCAACCCGACCGCCTGCCCGGCCTGCACCTTGGCCCGGGGCTGCATTTCAAAAGCTTCAATCGTTTTTACCCGGTTGCGTTTACCAGAGGGATAAAAGAAAATGTCATCTCCGACACTCAATGTGCCGCTGGAGAGGGTCCCGGCAACAATCCGCCGGTCATCCCCAAACAGGGTAAAGCGGTAGATGTCCTGGACCGGCATGCGCAGCGGGCGACCGCTCAATGGCTGGATTCTTTCGAAGCCATCCAGTGCCGCCAGAAGAGTTGGTCCATGGGACCAGGGCATTCTTGCGCTCGGCGTGGCAATATTATCCCCTTCGCGGCCGGATACGGGGATGAAAAAGAGAGGATGTACACCTATCTTTTCAAGATAGGCATTAAATTCAGCCTGTATTTTTTCAAACACTTCCCGCCGGTACTCGACCAGGTCCATCTTGTTGACCAGTACGATCACTTGGCGGACACCGATCATTTTCAGCAGGTAGCCATGCCGTCGGCTGTTTTCCTGGATGCCTTCGTGGGCGTCGATTACCAGGATCGCGGCCTCGGCCCGGGCTGCACCGGTGACCATGTTTTTGATCAGTTCAATATGTCCTGGGGCGTCAATGATCATGTAATAACGGCGCTCCGATTTGAAAAATACCCTGGCCGAGTTGATGGTAATGTTCTGGTTGCGCTCATCCCGGAGGGTGTCGATTAACATGGCGTATTCGAAAGGCCTGGAGCTCCGCTCGCAGGCAGCCCGCACCTGATCCAGCTTTCCTTCGGGCAGGCTGCCAGTGTCCGCCAGCAATCGCCCAACGATGGTGCTTTTTCCATGATCAACATGCCCGACGAAGACGACGTTCATTTTCTCGTCCGAGTGTGGCACCACAGACGAGGCGCGTTTTTTGCTCATGCCTACATGTATCCTTCCTGGCGCAGAGTTTCCAGGCCACCCCCATCCTCCTTATCCTGGGCGCGCCCGGATCGTTCAGCGACGTTGGCCAGTTTTCCGTGCTTCAATTCTTCAATGATCTCGTGAACGTTGCGGGCCTGTGAGTCGATCGGGAATGTACATGGGTAACACCCCAGCGAACGGTAGCGCTTTCCATTTCCCTGATTGTAATAAAGGGAGACCGTGGAGATATGCTCTTTTTCGATGTATTCCCAGATATTCAACTCCGTCCAGTCCAGGAGCGGATGAATACGAACATTCGTCCCTGGGGCGAAGTCCGTATTGTACTGATTCCAAAACTCTGGCGGCTGGTCGGCAATTTTCCACTCGTTGTGTTCGGTGCGTGGTGAAAAATAGCGTTCCTTGGAGCGCGACCCCTCCTCGTCAGAGCGCACGCCTGCAATGATGCCAGTAAATGGTTCGGGATTGGGATCGGCCTCATACTTCTGGGCGGTGTGGTTATAGCGCAAGCGAGGGCCCTTGCCATTCAGGGTGTTCGTCAATGCCTGGGTTTTCAGCAAGTTACAGCAGGCAATGCGGTCGATATTCCCATCCGGGAAGGTCTGCTTCTTCTCCAGGGCCTCGGGGTTCCAGCCGATCACCATCGGCAGGTGCCAATCGCGCGTCAGCTGGTCGCGGTAGGCAATCATCTCCGGTATTTTAAAATGCGTATCGATGTGAATGAGGGGAAAAGGGACATGACCAAAAAATGCCTTGCGGGTCAGCCACAACAGGACGGTGCTGTCCTTGCCCATCGACCATAGCATGCCGAGGTCTTTGAAGTTGGCGTAAGCCTCGCGCAAGATGTGTATACTGATATTTTCGAGTTCCTCTAAATGATCCATCGTCTCATCTCATGATTGAATGATTAAATCAGCCGATGTGCAGGATTGAACGATCCAGTAAAAGGTCAATCACCCGCGAGGCACATTCATCCACGGTCCATTGGGCGCTATGCAGGACGAGGTCAGGTTCAAGGGGTTCCTCATAGGGAAAGTCAATTCCTGTGAAATCCCTGATTTCCCCTTTGCGCGCCCTGATATAAAGACCTTTCGGGTCGCGGCGCTCGCATATTTCTAGGGGACATTGAACATATATTTCAAGGAATATGCCGGCGGGCAACTTGGTTTTCACCAGCTGTCGATCCCTCCGGAAAGGGCTGATAAAAGAGGTCAGGACGATCAGGCCGGCGTCGACGAATAATCTGACCACTTCCCCGATCCTGCGGATATTTTCCTCCCGGTCTTCTTTTGAGAATCCCAGGTCCGAGTTCAAGCCGGTGCGAATATTATCGCCGTCCAAAAGATAGGTGTGCGCTTTGAAGCGCTGGTTCAGCTCCACCTCGACTGCGTTAGCAAGCGTGGTCTTACCACTGCCGGATAGACCGGTAAACCAAATCACAGCGGGAAGGTGGGATTTAATGGCTGTCCGTTCATTGCTGCTTAGTAATTTACCGTATGGGAAAATGAGTTTTTCCATCCTGGATTTACGATGAAACTCAAACTGATCAAAGGGAATATTATGTGAGGAAATATGGCAACTTGACCAAGCACTCAAGGGGAAGTCAACAGGGATTGAATCATATCATATAACCAGCCTTACGCACCTCAAAATCACATTCACATTCTGATCCAATCGCATGTTTCCAATTAACCGCGGCCGGTTGTTCAAAGACATTTTTCAATCCAGATGCTCCCACCAGTATTTTTAAGGCATAGGGGCATATATTTTTTAAAAGCATCTTTATTAAAGCGTTCTAAAAACGAGTTCATGAAAACGATCCGATAGGCGCGGTTATATTCAAGAAATGCGCGCAACAGATATTGTTCATTCCAGGCTCTCCCTTCATACACCCAACGCATTGGGTATTCAAATGGGTAAAAAATATCATGGAAGTGGATATGAACCCCTGGCGCAAGGCGTGGCAGGATCTCGAACAAAAGACGATTCACGTCGCTATTTACCTTACTGACATGGGTCGAGTCGATAAAAAGGATATCATTCCTGCCCAGATCTTCAAATTCTTTCAATTCAATATCCTGAAGGCGACTTGGAAAGATTGTGATCCGTTCCTTGTCCTGATCCTTTACCAGCGAAAGGAGAAGGTCAGGATAAGGCTCAATAAATTTGCATATGATTGAACTATTAAAAAACAACTCGTTTGTGTCAAGGGTTACACAAGATGAATATCCAGAGCCAACTTCGATGATCATCTTGGGATTCAAGTGCCTGATCATCGAATAAAGAACAATCGCATCGGAATACGAATAAGCAGGGTTATCAAAGAAATATCGCAAACCCTTGGTCCTGTTTAACGAGAAATGGCAATTCTCGATAGTATTGACAAAACTCCTCGAAGAGGATCATTTGATCCGATTCCCTCATATCGATCCCAGGAAGATTTCTGGGCGGATTTCCCCAAATGAGAGCCTCATCTTTTTTTATTTCATCCAAAGAGGGGATGGGTGAATAAAAATGTCCGGGGGGCACAAATTGTAGGCTTTGTTCCGAGAGGGCATATTGCTGTTGATATTTTTGTACCAACTTGCGTAATTCATCCCTTTCCTGCACCACACCGCGTATGCCGGGCAATGATTTCACCATTTTTTTTATTGTATTCATCATATGTGGTCCTTATACAGATTGATTTTCATTTGATGCGAGAAGGTAGCGTTCCGCGCCACCGCGCCTTATTCCCCATAGCTGAAGCAGGGGGCTTTATAGTGCGTGTTTGGTAATTATATACCACCCACCAAGTGAATAATTTTCCTGCCCCATGTGCACTTTTCCATGTGATCACGAGTTCTTTTTTCGTCGGTATGGATTGCGGTCGGGTAAGGAGGCGGTGTTGCCACCGCCCCGCCCCCTAAGAACTGTACGTGAAAGTTTGCCTTCATGCAGCTCAAGCCGTTCAAACGCCCCTTGCAGGACGCGGTTTCGCCACCGATAATCCTCGGCTGTGAACTTGGTTGTGACAGTTTGGATGGAGAAACACTCGATTTTGTGCGTTATTTCCGCCGCCTTTTGTCCGCCAGACAATATGATGGTTATGCCATCCTGTGAGTTGGGTAATTTTCTGCTTGCAGACCGGACAGATACCGTTCTGCTCCTTCCACAGGTAGAGCAATTTACATCGTTCTTGTAAATCGTTTGTCATTTTTATGTCAAGGCGTTCTTCGAAGTAAGCTTCCCACAGCGGGTCGTATGGGTTCGCTTCACCCTTGATCTTGGTGTATCGTTGGATTGGCGTACTGGCTGCATCGAACAACCGGACAACTCGGGTATGGCCATCTTTTCCTTCTATTCGGCCTTGAAATACCCAATTCCGTTCTCCAACGGTTTTGAAGTATTTGTCCTTGACCCATCTTTTTGATTTCTTCGAGTGTCCGCGTTTAGCCCATTGCCATAGGCTTTGGAAAATGGCGTGATCCACTGTCGAGAAGGTGCGCTTGCTTGACCCGTGTCGGTGATAGGGGAGGAGGATTATGGGCATACCACGTTCCGCTTATGTGACAGCGACAGGTTAGGTCTGTCCTCTCCGCCGACAGTGTTGTTTGCCCATGGCAGGAAATCCTACACCTCCTGTCCCCACTGTTTTGCCTTTTGGCTCAAGCCTGATGACTATGCCTTCAGCTTGTTCTGTCGAACGACGTTTATCGGAAATTCACATATGTTGACCATACTGCCCAACTCTAGCCCTCTCCCCTCAGGCACTTTCGGGGAGCGCCCTTGCCTTGCGGTTTGTGCGCTGACTTTTGCCAGAGGTTACATTGTTGGTGGAGCTTTGCAAGGAGGGATTGCTTCCTCCCCACATCCACCTAGGGTACTGCCGATAGGACGGCAGGTCTTGTCATGGCAGCATCATGCAAGACAGTCACTTAAACGACTTCGTGTCGCACGTAGGACTGTCAGTTACCCGGCAGGCCCCGGTAGGGTCAGGGGATGGCGCCTGGATTTAGGCGTGGTAGACCCGTTACTCTCGGTTTCCTGCGAGAGTGCCTCAATGCCATCACCATGTCCGGTTTCCATCCTCTGCCACCTAGAACCGGACGTGAGGTTTTCCCTCGTACGGCTCTCCGACAACCTTCTTCTTGCGGTTTTCAAAGATCGATGCATATTCCGCTCCGGTAGAAGTACTCCAACCCACATTTCGCTATCCGGGAGTCAAAGACACTTCTATTCCAGTGTCCTCTAGACCTTTTCCGCCCACGTGCCCATCGCTGCAACCGATGCCACACATAATCATCCGGTCGTTCTAACTTCTCGGTGCTGTTCCCACAGCAAAAATATTTCCGCCACCCACGAATAACCGGGTTGAGGCTCTGAATTACTTCCTCAGGCATATCACACGACTGTTTCCGCTCGGTGGTCCCGTGGATCTTCTTCCGCACCGTTTTCATGACCTTTTGGCTCAGCCACATGTTTGGAAAGCGGTGGCAGCTCGCCAATCTGGTTGTCTGTTTGAACCTTCAGTTGTTAATGGGCCGCAAAAGTCGAGTAAAATAGTTGACGAAAGCCGGGCAATTCCGTTCCAAGAGTCTTATAAAAAAAGGGAGGGCCAGGGCATGGTACACCATCGCCCGGAACTCCCCAATCCAGTTCCTCGTGGCTTGGCTGTCCAATAATCGCTCAGAGAGGAAACAAATTGGTCAGGCAATGCAACTTGATGCTGTTTTTCACTTCTGAGCTCTGAGCCAGTGATTTGGCCTAGGCTTCCTGCCGGACTCAAACCTAATTCACCTGGCACACTTTTTGGTAGAATGAATGGAGGCATAAATTGGTGGATGTAGTTTTTGTGGTGGGCTGCGCCCGGTCAGGCACAAGCATACTGGGAGAATTAATTGCCGCGCATCCAGGGGTCAAGTATATTTTTGAAGCCCACTCTATTTGGGAATTGGGTGGTTTAGGGGAAAATGAGAGCCACCGACTTACCTCAGAAAGCGCCACACCGATTGTTAAGGAGAAGATCCGTCAATGGTTTCAAGAACAGGCCCCACCCGGATTAATGCTGGTAGAAAAAAATCCCCGTAATATCCTGCGCATCCCCTATGTGAGAGCTATTTTTCCCGAAGCAAAACTTGTCCACATTGTCAGGGACGGCCGCGATGTTGCGTGCTCGATGATCCCCGGTTGTGGGAAAAAACAATGGGCACATCTCAAACCGCCGTCTTGGAAGATGCTCTTTAAAAATTACACTGGAGCATTTCGCTGCGCAATGGCCTGGAAAGAGATCATGGAAATTGGTTTGCAGGACTTGCAAGATGTTCCCCATTTACAAATACGTTATGAGGATCTGGTGACCACGCCTGATGCGATTGCCGATCAAATATTTACCTATATGGGTTTGGAACCACAGCCTGCAGTTACCGAATTCTGTAAAAGAATTTCCGATGACACCAAAAATAAATACCACGCACAATTCCAAAATCGTTGGTATCAGGCAAATCACCACATCAGAATTGGACGTTGGCGTGAAAATCTGACAAAAAAAGAGCAAAAAAGAATCACCGATCTGCTTTCGCCTTTGCTGATCCGCCTGGGCTACCCTGCGGATTAACAACTTATTGAAGAAACCCACGCGTCTGGGACTGGGATTCTCGTCCTGGTGTTTTCTTGATTTTACCCGTCACAGATCGAGTCTCTGTCAATTCATGCTCGATAGAGGTGAGGGTGAAAAATCACAAAATGTAAACTTGCTTATTCGGTGCATACTCCTGAGCCATTCCAAAAATATAAAACTTGCGCCAGGATACAATCGGTGAAATGACTCTTCAACAGAGTACAGGAGAAAATATGACAGTTGTCTGCATTGCTGGCATGCATCGCTCTGGAACGTCCATGGTCGCTCGAGTGCTTAATCTATGTGGACTCTTCCTGGGAGAAGAAAGCGACTTATTGCCCGCCTGGCTCGATAACCAGGAAGGGTATTGGGAAAATATGCATTTCTTGAATATCAATGAAAAGATTTTGTTCACAATTCGAGGTGGGTGGGATTTTCCTCCGAACGTTAAGCCTGGTTGGGAGAACTCGCATCAATTGGATCAGTATCGCCGAGAGGCACAGCAGCTGATCAAGAGCATGGAACCCCATCCACTGTGGGGCTGGAAAGATCCACGAAATTCATTAACTCTTCCTTTCTGGCAACAGCTGATCCCCGATTTAAAAGTCATCGTTTGTTTGCGGGATCCGCATGAGATTGCAATGTCCCTCTCGCGACGCGGGTCATCATCGGAAATATTCTCGATGCATTTATGGCAAATCTATTATCAGCAAGTCATAGGGAATGTGAAGCAATTAAAATGGATCATTACTCACTACGATGCTTTCCTATATGACGGCAAGGCGGAGCTTAGACGGTTGCTCGCTTTTTTAAATTTGGCAGCAGATGATCAACAAATCGATGAGGCAATTCGTGCCATAAACCCTACCCTAAAACACAATAAATCAACTTTAGCAAATCCTGCCAGCCTCAACAACTATGTGGAAACAAAAAAATTCTATGCGGCCCTATGTAGAAAATCCGGGCCGGTTTTTCAACATGCCAAGGGCGAGCCGGCTATTAATACAAAATCTTTAACAGAAGAGAGGCCGCCCGAAGAAGAAAAAATCAATTCCGAGAATACGGATATCAATTCATTAATTGAAAACCTGGGCCGGCGCAGAAGCCAGGATTTACATACGATTCAATCGCTGGAACAACAGGTTGCGGAAATTCAGTCCCTTAGGGAGCAATTGGCAGATGTCAATAGTAGTCGAGCTTGGAAATATATCCAATTTTTCCGGCGGCGGTATGCCAGGCTCAGATCCTGGCTAACAAAACATTCTTCGGATATTCGCGAGGGCCACAAAATTAGCTAGCTTTTCATCAGGTGTTTTCAGTCAAAAAACCTGATCACGATTAATTTGAATAGATCAAATTCTAAGTAACGTCTGATGTGAGTTGATCATTCTTATGGACTGATTTCAAAAGACAGAACCTTAATACCAAACTGTAAACGGAGCAGATGCCTGAGAGCATGACTGGTGAGCTTGGCAATCACTCGAGTGACTAGACCGACGATCGTCTTGGCCAGCAACTTCTCGATATTACGACCGGTGTCCGTCAGCTCATGGAAAACGCCTTCGATCCGCTCACACACGCTGTTGAGCCAGTGGTCAAAGTCATTCGTATTTTGGTGGAGCTGGCTGCTTCGCTTGGGCGTCCGAATACGATTGCCGGTTTGATCGAAAATCAGACTTTGCCAGAAATCACCTACAAAGCCTTTATCGCCGATGATCTGGCATCCGCACAAGCAATCCAGCACAGTCTCTGCAGCTTCCCGCTCGTCGGTATTGGCGGGCACCAGGTCATAGACCACCGGGAGGCCCTCCAAAGTCGTCAGGGCGACCAGTTTGTAGCCAAAGTACTTCAAACTGCGGCTAGCGCAGTAGCCACAGCTGGCACTCCCGGCAAAATCGCGTCGATTGGAGCGCTTGACCCCGACTACCGGCACTGGCTTCGTGTCGAACAAAAAACAGGTGTGTTGGACCGTGCCCGACTGGACCAACCAGTACCGGCGCAACTGCTCGACCAGCAAGCGCAAGGTGCCTGCCCGGCGATTGAACTGGCTCTGCTGATCCAGCAGCTTCGGAAACAGATCCAGATAATTGGCTCGGATGAAGCCCAAGAATTGGGTTTCGCTCGGAAATGGAATGAAGTCCATGGCAAGTAACAAAGTGATCACTTCGCTGTCTGTAAACTCTAGTTTAGATCCAACTTTCCCATTGAGCAATTTCCGTCCATACTGCTGGTACCAGTCATCAACTAGTACAAAAATAATCGTTAATAAGTCAGTTATGGTTATACTTATCATCGGGAATGTCCTTTCGGATTTTGAGCTGGCACTCTAATCTTCGAGGACGTTCCCAATTTTGTCAATAAGTTGATTTCACATCAGACGTAAGTAATAAAGAAATGAGTCTAAGCGGAATTAGATAGGGCCAGTAATGATTAAAACTGGGCGTATTTCCAAAGCCGCGATTTGTTGAGGGTATGCCTTCAGACTGATATAAGCAGCACCAGAATCCTACTTATAATCCGGATGTGGTAAGATCAGATTTGGTTCCCATGCCATAGTTTAATTATTAGGTCCGAATTTAATTGTAGATTTTATCTGCTAGATCACTCATAAATATAATCCGTCAGGATTAATCTTTAATGCATGATTTGCATTCCCCAAGTCAAGGCAGACAAAGTCTCCATTTCTGCGTAATCTGGCAAAAGAGGATCATGATTTATGAACTCTGAGAGCAGGTTTGGCCATTACTTGCAGCGAGCTATTTATGTGTGGAGAAAGGAGGGAATCAAATCAACCTGGCAGAAAGCAATTTTGCATTGGCAGAAAGCAAGGCTTTCGGAATTATTAGACAAAGAGGACCGATCTGCCCCGGAAGTCAGCATCGTGATTCCGGTTTTCAACGCTTTATCGATGACACAAGAATGCATTGCGAGTATCTTTGAAGAAACCCAAAATATTAAATTTGAGCTATTGATTATTGACAACGCATCGACAGATGGAACCGATCAATGGTTAAAACTCCAACAAAAAAAACATTCCAATATCCGTATCTTCAGGATGGACATCAATATCGGGTTTGGGCCGGCAGTCAATATTGGTTTGCAACATAGCAAGGGCGAATTTATCGTGATCTTGAACAACGATACTTTGGTTGCACCCGGCTGGCTCGATCATCTTCTTTCCGCGATGAACACAGATCCTTTTGTGGGGATTGTAAGTCCGCTAACAAATTACGTCGGACAGGGAGCACAACTCGATCTGCAGGCCCAGAACCTACCGCCTGATCCAGCCACCATTGCGCAGTATGCGGGGAGGATAGCGGATCGCTCCGAGCTTATTTACGAACCCAATCGTCTTGTGTTTTTTTGTGTTCTCATCCGCAGCGAGCTGATTGATCTCATCGGCTGCCTGGATGAAGGTTACCAAAAAGGCAACTTCGAGGATGACGATTTCTGCCTGCGGACGCGTATGGCGGGGTATCGATTGGCGATAGCTCAGAATGCGTTTGTATATCATCATGGCACCGCAACATTCAAAAGGAATAAAATTTCTCATTTCCGTTGGATGGAAATTAACCGCAGACGCTTTTATCGTAAGGCAGGCAGAGTTGCCACTTCGTGGCAACCCTATACAGCTCTGTTTTCCCCCTCTCATCAAAACAAAGCAATCAGTGTGATCGTAAGGACAAAGGATCGCCCCCAATTGCTAAAGAAGGCTTTGACCAGCCTGGCCAACCAAACCTTACGGGATCTGGAGATCGTTTTAGTCAACGATGGAGGCGCGGATGTTTCCCAGTTGGCCGCGTCGTTCGAGCACTGCTTCCCGATCGTCTATATCCAGCACGATGCTCCCAGAGGCCGTACCGCGGCGATCAATACCGGATTGGAGAAAACCCACGCTGAATGGATTGCCGTCCTGGACGATGACGACATTGTTTACCCCTGGCATTTTGAAACGCTATGGCAGATTGCCGAACAGAGCAAGGCAGGTGTCGTTTACAGCGATTACAATCGAGCATTGTTTGCAACTTTTGGGGACCTATACCCGATTCGTCTCATTGGTGCACAACCGTGGGAATACTCTCGTCCAGAGCTGGAGGTTCAAAATTATCTCCCCATTCACACCTGGATGTACAAGCACGAATATGTCGAAAAGGTTGGTCTTTGGGATGAAAGCCTGGATCGCCTGGAAGACTACGACTTCCTTCTGCGGTTGAGCGCCCTACACGATTTCAAGCATGTGGACAAGGTGACCTGCGAGTATCGTTACTTCCTGGACCATGCGAATTCAATCACGGAAGGCAGGGATAAATACCTGTCTGCATTGGAACAGATCTACAAGCGTTATCCGGTCGACGACTCGAATATATTACGAAATCGACGGGTGGTATTGGAGGAATTGAGGGACCAGGTGCGGAGAATCAATGTCATCCGGAAAAAACGAGTTGGCGACCATGGGGGAAAGGACATCACGAACAGGGAAATTATTCGCCTGGTGGTAGGATTATAATTTCCAGCCTACTCAACCACAGGTCCATGGCAGGGTTATAAAAAAGATAAGCTTCAAGCACAGCGGGTGGATTTGGGACGGTTATAGAGCCAAACGCTCGTCACAGATTTTCATGACATTTACGGAGAAAAGACCAGTTGAATCCAAGCAACAAGAAGTCCAGAATGATGTTTTTTTGGACTTCTCGCATATGTCCTGCGTAAAATGTAAAGTCGCAAACGCGCCTTAAACAGGCCTTACCGTGCTCACCAACCCAAGTTCCCCAAAAAGATATATAATTCCCCAGCCTGGATCCCTTACGGTTAAAATCTTGGCGGCCGGTTATTATCATTGGGTCCTGTTTTAGCTCATCCCCGGGGTCATCCCTATCTTCTTGGGGGACCCTAACAGATGGTTAGGTCGCTTCTTGTTCGTCGTGGGCAGGTTTCCCGTGGATCCATGGATGTTCGAAGACCAAAAATTTTCCATCAATAACTATCACCGAAAACCCAAACTCTCTTCTCAAGGCTTTTTCTTGGTCGTGAACAACAAATTGCTATTCTTCCGACATTCCTCCTATAGTATCTGGCTTTGTGACCATGTCCGCAGCTGGCTGTTTTCACCCATTGCATAATCAACCTTGGCGCCTGCTTCTAATTTCGGAAATAATGAAAAGAAAAGACTAGCTGGTCCTTGTTGCCTATCTAATTTTCATCCTGATTTTTTTCAGCCCATCGATCGTCAAAGGTCGGTTACCAGGCCCTTTTGAATATCTTAACCTTTGGAGCCCCTGGCATAATCCGCAGCAATCAGGAAATGGGAATTATATCCTTTCGGATCAGAGTGATTCTTATCTACCGGATATTAATTTTATTAACTCACCTTACGCAGCGAGTGAAACTGGATAGAGTTCACGGAGCATAGCATAAGCGGACTGAATGGCTTGAAGATACAATTTGGACTTGAGAGCGAAATGGTTGAGTTTGGTGGTGCCTTTGAGCAGTTCGAGTTTGATATAGCCACACAAGGCTGCGAAGAAATGGTTCGTCTGGGTGGTCACCGTTTGCGTGGGTGATTTCTCCAGAGAAGCATTTTGCTTCAAGGATTTGTGATAGGGCTCCACGTTCCATCGTTTTTGATAGATAGTGGTCATGCCATCACCAGATAAGGTAGTATCGCTGGTCACCAGATACATTGTGCCCGTAGAGCCATCTTCGTTTGTGAAGACTTGTTTGATCAGCAGGAGAGGAAAAAGCACGCTCTCCAAATAAACCGTCACCGGCTGCACTGGTTCCAGCTCCAGCGTTTCTACTCTCTGGTACTGGCCGTTCTGCTTGGCGCTCAAACTCAAGGCTACTTTGCGGTTGGCTTTGAGTGGCATGACGAAATCCTTTTTGAGCGTATTTTTGACGAAATTCATGTTCTCAGCGGCTGAAAACCAGACATCGTTGAGCACATACTTGAACTGGATCCGGTTCCGCAGCGCCTGGTGTGTCATTTCACGGTAATACTCATTCTTGGTCTTGGGTGATCGTCGCTTTTCTTTGCCATCCTTCGGGTCCGTGTAATGTTCCGTTTTGGCAATCAATTCAAACCCAACCGGCAATGACAGGCCACGATTGTGATACAGGCAAGTAACAAAATTGATGCCTTTGACATTGCGCTGCTGAGTATGATCGTAGTGCCAACAGATAATCTCGTTCTCATCCGTATATGGCTTTTCGGCAATGCTGTCGTCCACAATCAAAACGCCTTCTGGACTTTCAATCTTGCGTATATGTGGCTTGACCGTCCGCCATAAATCTTCAGACGTCTTTCGTTCACCGGCTAGAAACCGTTGCACACTATCATGACTGATTTCGCCATTCAACAACGCCGATAAACCGGTTCCGGTGGTTGGCCCAAAGGCACTGATCAGATAGTCACTGTATAAATCAAGCAGATCTTCTTTCGCCATCCACCAAGTTTACGCTACTTCTGCGTAAGGTGAGTTATTAAGGAATCGCTTGCCCAAGGGATACTTCTGCTCTGGAATTCCAAGCTGGGGTTTGGCACCCCCTTCTTCTTTTTAACATTTTGGGGTCTTTTTTACCCTACGAACATTATTGCAGCGTTCTTCCCAATACAATGCTTCTAGCTGATCAGCGCAGTTTTAAAGCTTTCAAATAACACTGACCAACCACAGGCTTGACAGGGTAATAAGCTTTATTCGCAAAACAGCCCACCTATTCGGAAATTTTCAAACGCCCCATCGCATTTCATATGGCAGATTCCATACCATAATAAGCCCATGTGGTCCGAGAGGATCAAAGTGCCCGGATAGAGCAGGTGAAGAGGCCTGCAACCCATAACCGAGGAATGTCGGGAACAATTGATGGGCTTCCGAAGCGCAGCCAGGCACACTCAATCGCCGCTGACATTGATATACTTGCAAAGACGCTGGACCCCAGCTGACTTTATCGGTTTATCATCCTGGTTCGCCAGATTGAAATCATCAATAGGAATGTGGATAATAAGACCGGTATTAGAAAAATAAATTTTTGGTGCCCAAATGTATTTTTATGCAAAATTCAAGAAAATAATATGGCGAATCTTTCCACCCGAGACCGGAGTTGAACGATTTCTTCGTTCCTGGTTCCATCAGATCGCGGACAGCCGGCTTGTCATTTCCTGGCGTATTCGCCGCTCTAAGGCTTCCTATCCAAAATGGCTGCATCAACAGATAATTCAGAAGAAACAGGCGCTCCATCCTTCCCCTGTGCAACCCGGGCTTTCATTTCTCATGTCGGCTGGTGAATCACAAACCAGTGAGGTACAAATCACTGTAACATCCCTGCAAAATCAAGGGAGGAACGATTGGAAATTGTTGCTTGCGATCCCCGGCGGCCAGTCGAACGCAAAAGGTTTCCAGGTTCTAAATAAAAATGATGGACACATCTTCATTATTCCAACCGACACACTCGCATTGGAAAAACTGATTGGGCAATCCAGCGGGGAATTCATCGTATGTTGCTCTCCAGGGGATCAATTTGCTCAGTCAGCCATTAATGACTTTTGTGAAGTATTAGACCATCGCATCGAGGCTGATGTTTACTATTTTGATACGGATGAGCGAGAACAAATCGCGGCTGCACCTCGGCCGTTTTTTAAACCTGATCGCTATTCCCCGGAGCTCCACCTGTCGGTCAATTTTCTCTCACGCTCTTTCATCAGGAGGGAGAGAACAATCCAATATCTCCATCTTCTCAATCAGGGCAATGACTTCCTAAATCAGGAATGGGAATTACTTTTATTGATGGCAGAGCATTCTTCAAAAATTGTCCACATTCCTCAAGTCCTGGCCCATTTACTTCAGCCCGCCCATGAGAACAAGACTCAAGCCAAAATATTATTATCGGATCATCTATCACGAATTGGGCTCAAAGAAGCTGAGGTAAAAGAGTGCTCGGGATCGTGGAGGGCGATCTGGCATTCGCCCGAGTCATCTATCTCGATAATTATCCCAACCAAGAACAATGTAAAGGTCCTGTCAAATTTGCTCACATCCATTTTTCAAAAAACAGAATACAAGAATTACGAGATAATCCTCGTGGATAATCATAGTGATGATTCCAAAACGCTCACCTTTTACGCGGATATCAAAAAGACGCATCCGGTTCGGATCATCGATTATCAGGAGAAATTTAACTATTCAAGGGCGATTAACCTTGGCGCATCCTCTTCACAAGCCGACCTTTTATTATTTTTAAATAATGACATGGAAATCCTGGATCCCGATTGGTTATCAGAATTATCCCGCTGGGCGAGGATGCCAGAAATTGGGGTTGTCGGGGCGAAGCTCTTATACGCCGACCGAACAATCCAGCATGCAGGTTCTGTAATCTGGATGGATGGATTTATTAATCATCTCTATTTGCATGCACCTGATCACTATCGAGGATTACTGGGATCAGTCGATTGGTACAGGGATGTCAGTGCAGTCACTGGAGCATGCCAGATGATGCGACACAGCGTTTTTGATGAGCTGGGCGGCTATGATGAAGAATACCAGCTCATTTTCAGCGACTTGGATATCTGTTTGCGAGCGCTTGATAAAGCGTATCGCATAATTTATGATCCGTTCGCTGTTTTGATCCATTACGAGGGCCGGACGAGAGGCCTTGCCAGCCCGATCAAAGACATTTTGAAAACTTATGAAAGCATAGAAAAAAGGTTTAAGTCGGGTGATCCATACTTTTCGCCGAATCTGACCTACACGACGATTCCGTCGTGCGACCTGCAGCAAGCCAGCATTGAAGAAAAATTGTCAAAGATCATAGCTAAAAGAGATACGCTGGTGAAAAATAATAAATATGACCAAACTCGTTAAATCATTTCGTGTTTGAGTCATAGATCACCCCCCTGAGGAACGATGTGGAATCACAAAGATTACTTCACCTGCCGTCTCCGATAGCATAAAATGAGAGACATCTAAGCTGAAAAACAGGATAGCGCACATATCCAAAACATTCTGGCGCCTAACTATTAACCGAAGTTGGCCTGTGTGTGTCAATCAAATCCGTGATTTAGTGAATGTATAAAATGACAAAGATCAAAATCCTCCAGGTTCACGAGTACTACATCCAACCAGGCGGCGAAGATACCATTTTCGAGTCAGAAGTAGCCTTGCTTCAACAGCACGGGCATCCGGTTGTATCCTACTTTGAAAGGAATACGCGTACCGCTGCCATGCCGCGCGCCTCATTGGCGCTACAGACCGTTTGGTCATGGGAATCCTATCATAAGCTTTTGGATGTGCTCCAACAGGAAAAACCCGACGTTGCCCATTTTCATAATACCTTTCCATTGATTTCCCCCTCAGCATACTACGCCTGCCGGAAGGCGGGTGTACCGGTTATTCAGTCACTGCATAATCCACGCCTGATCTGTCCTGTCTCGACTCTTTACCGCAACGGAAAGACATGCACGGATTGCCTTGGGAAAACACCGCCGTACCCGAGCGTGCTCCATGGCTGTTACCATCATTCCCGAGCACAAACTTCAGTAATTGCGACTCTGCTCACCACACACCGGCTGATTGGCACCTGGAAGAAATTGGTGGATAATTATACGGTCGCAACGGACTTTTTCCGGCGCATGTTCATACGCGCCGGGCTGCCGGAGAAAAAAATCTACTACAAACCCCTTTTTGTTGTACCGGCCATTCCTCCCAGGGATAGCCATACCGCAGGTGATTATGCTCTCTATGTCGGACGCCTCGCCCCGGAAAAAGGGATTCATACTTTACTGGCTGCCTGGCAAAAAACCCAAATACCACTCAAAATCAGGGGGTCAGGAGATCTGGAAAGCCAGGTTCGAAAATTGATTGACCAAAGCCAATCGGAAAATATAGAAATCATCGGCAGGCTATCCAAGGTCGAGTTGGATCGATTGATTAGCCGGGCTCGTTTTCTTATCTGGCCGTCCGAGGGCTATTACGAAACATTTGGCTTTGTCGCGGTGGAAAGTTACTCGCTGGGTGTCCCTGTGATAGGGTCACGTACCGGGGTAAACGCAGAAATCGTCCGGGATGGAATAACCGGCCTCCATTTTACAGCCGGAGACCCAGAAGATTTAGCAAACAAGATGCGATGGGCCTGGGAACACACTGAAGAAATGATTAAACAGGGACAAAATGCGAGAGATGAATATGAAGCCAAATACACGGCTGCCAAGAATTATGATATGTTACTTAATCTGTACGAAGGCACAATAGCAAATTACAGAAATTGATTGCAGCTGCCATTCATGCTGCACGATATCATAATGAATATCCAGGAAATATCTTTGGAGAGTGTCCATATTTTGGGTGTGAGGGTCGATAACACATCCGAAGATCAATTATTGCTAGCGATCAAATCAATCATTGGCAATCATCAAAAAGCAATTATTTCGAATGTGAACATCAATGCGATGAATCTCGCATTTAGCGATCATCGTTTTCGCCGTTTTCTTAACGACAGCACAATAAATTTTTGCGACGGTGCTGGAGTGAGGCTTGCTGCGAACCTTCTTGGAGGAAAAATTCAGAAGCGAATCACCTATGCAGATTGGATGTGGACACTGGCTGAATTTGCTGATCTGCAGCAATTTCGCTTTTTCTTCCTCGGAGCGAAACCAGGTGTGGCTGGTGACGCGGCGAAAAAACTAAAAGAGAAATTTCCTCACATCCAGATTGTGGGCACCCACCATGGTTACTTCAACCATGCAAACAATAGTTCGGAAAACGAGGAGGTGATTGCCAAAATTAATGCTGCCCAACCTGATATCTTGATCCTGGGGTTGGGGATGCCATACCAGGAATACTGGCTGTTAGACAATTGGGAACGGATCAATGGCCTTGTTGCTCTAACAGGCGGGGCAGTTTTTGATTATATTTCCGGGCACCTGCACCGTGCACCCCTCTGGATGACCAGACACGGGCTGGAATGGCTTGGACGGTTATTTTTCGAACCGACGCGGCTCTGGAAAAGATATCTGATTGGTAACCCGCTATTCTTCTGGCGGGTTTTGGTTTATGATGTGTTAAAATTACCGCTCCCGCATTAAGAAGCGGGGACTTTTCATTGTTTATTCGATAAATAAAATTGTCGCCAAAGGTTGTTTAGGTGCTACGTCGCTTTTCCACCAATTTTGCCATCCTGTCCATTGGCATTGACCTGATCACTGTAGCATTTTCGCTGTGGGGCATCAACCAGATCCGGCCGGTTCTCAGCAGGTTCTCCTTTGCAAAACAGATCGTTTTCCCCCAGGCCCTACCAGTGCAGATGTACGTGATCTTCCCACTGGCCTGGGTCCTGATCATGATGTTCTTCTCAGTATACGACGGCCGCAAGAACATCCGCATCGTGGATGAATTCGCCAACCTGACAACCAGCTCTCTGATGGCGGGGATAATTCTCGCCGGCATTTTGTATTTCTCCTTTAGAGAGACATCCCGCATCACTTTTATATTCTTTGTCTTGGTAACTTATTTGTTGTTGGTCCTGTGGCGCGTCCTGGTGCGGATCCCCTACCGGGCGCGCAATCAGACTCTGGGTAAAATTTCCAGGATCCTCATCGCCGGCGCTGGCCCGGTCGGGAAAGATATTCGAGACGCGCATCCAGGAACACTACCACCTGAACGTTTCACTGGCCGGTTTCCTGGACGATGATGACAGCAAGCGTTCCCAGAATTCAAATATCCTCGGGACCATCAACTGCGTTCGATCAATTGTCAAAGAACAGCAGATCACAGACGTCGTCGTCGCATTGCCGACACGCGCCTATGAAAAAGTGAATCAGCTCGTCAAGGAACTCGACGACCTGGCCGTCAAAATATGGATTGTGCCGGATTATTTCAGCCTTTCCATGCATCACACCGAGATGGGGGATTTTCTCGGCTTGCCCATGCTCGACCTGCGCGCAGCTGCCTTGAGCGAATACCAGCGTATGGTCAAGCGCATGTTCGACCTGGCCTGCACGATCCTCATCCTGATTCCGGCCCTGCCAGCGATGGCACTCGTAGCCCTGGCGATCTTGCTCGAGGATGGGCAGCCGGTTGGGTTCACACAACCGCGGGTCGGCGAAAACAGGAAACTGTTCAAGTTTTATAAATTCCGCACCATGGTCAAGAATGCAGAAGACATGCAAAAGCAGGTCGACACCATAAACGATCAGGGAGAATTGATCCATAAGACCGCACACGACCCGCGCGTCACCCGCCTGGGGCGAATCCTGCGCCGGTTCAGCCTGGACGAGCTGCCTCAATTTTTCAATGTTTTACTGGGAAACATGAGCCTGGTCGGTCCACGCCCGGAGCTGCCCTACCTGGTCGAGCAATACGAACCCTGGCAGCGCAAGCGGTTTTCGGTCCCCCAAGGGCTCACAGGCTGGTGGCAGATCCACGGTCGCAGCGACAAGCCGATGCACCTGCATACCGAAGATGATCTGTATTACATTCAGAACTACTCGATTTGGCTGGATATCCAAATCCTGGTCCAAACCATATGGATTATCATCCGCGGGAGAGGAGCGTATTAAA
Source organism: uncultured Chloroflexia bacterium (assembly GCA_963753465.1). GTDB lineage: Bacteria > Chloroflexota > Anaerolineae > Anaerolineales > Villigracilaceae > UBA877. The sequence goes on along the minus strand of CAVWCJ010000003.1, from coordinate 676,023 downwards.
CACGGTGAAAACAAATGTACAGCCCAAACGTAATTTCCTGTCGACCTTTGGGATGCCGATTCTCAATATTCTTCTGCTAGGTTTAACCCTCTATGTGGCCATATTCCGAATATTAAATTGGAATTTCATAGTAATATACCTGAATGCCCGGATTTAACTCCTCCCGGCCATTTTACGAATCCCACATCCACAAATTTTGACAAGCCAGGAATCCTTTATCACATGGACTTCCCTGGTTTTACCGTTTGTCTTCATTGTTCTGCTTCTATTATTCAATAAATCGATCCGGCGGGCTAAATTTTGGCTGGCCGCCCTTCCTTTCCTGGGAATTCTGGCCATTACATACGTGTCAAGATTTTGGTCGGTCGAGCGCTCCTATTCCGTCATCCGCTATCTGGGCCTTGCAGCAGCTGGCACAGGAGCTATCTATCTCGGGTTTCAATACCCAAAAACAAAACTGATGCATCTCCTTGAAGCATTTGCGGCCTTAATGATCCTGGGAAGCCTTTTTGTGGTCTATCGATATCCACAGTACGGGATCATGACAGGGGACAACCTTCAAGGATCATGGATGGGATTATTCTGGTGGAAGACATACCTGGGTGAATTAACAGTCTTTGCTGCACCTTTGTTTCTACTTCGAATTGTAAATTTCAAAAAGGAAAGCTGGTTTGCACGCATCTACAGCCTCCTGTTTTATGGTCTATCTATCTTCGTGTTGGTTAGATCAAAATCCGCGACCGAGATGGCCACCGCGTTCGTCGGACACGTCATCATAGTCCTGGCGATCCTATACCTGAAATGGGGGCGGCAACTCAAACCGGTACACTGGTGGATTCTCGGGGTGGCATGCTTCATGGCCCTGTTGGCCCTCTGGTTTGAGAGAGGAATTATTTTAGGAGTCCTCGGAAAGAGCTCGGACCTGACCGGCAGGATTCCCCTATGGGGAGCATTAATTCCATATATCAAGCAAAGGTTGCTCGCCGGATACGGCTTTGGGGATGCCTTCTGGAAAAACCCGGCGTATCGTGACAATGTGTGGGCTGTGGCGGGCTGGCGTCCACCGTTTGCTCATAATGGTTACATCGAGGCCCTTCTGGATACAGGCATCCTAGGCCTGGCAATATGGGTCATCTTCTTAATCCAGGTCGTCTTTTTATCCGGGCGGTACTTTTTGCAGGAGCGCAACCTACCCGCCTTGATCTTTATTATATGGGTGGTGGAGGTGATGGTTGCCAATCTTGCCGACAATCAGTTAGGATCTTATGAGGACTTCACCTGGTTAATGCTCATGCTTGCCTTCGCCTATACTCTCAAGCAAGTGCTCGAGCAGAAACCCTCGGCTAGCGTAACGGCACTCAAACCATGAGGCTTGGGGCGGACCTGCCCTCCCTTCGCCGATCTTACCAAACCTGCACAGCCTTTTTCAGGTAATTGACCAGTGGTCTTTTGAATCCTTTTCCCTCTCAAATTTAATTCAAGGTAAGGTCGAAGAATAATGAATCATTCATTATCAGGAAAACGCTCTGCTCTGGAACGATTTGTAGATCCAGGAATCACATTCTTTGAGCGAAATAATGGGATCGTGCTGGCCATATCCCTCTTTGTTTTGATAGTATTAGGCATCTCGCTCTTTCTCTGGGGGACAGCTCCACACGGGATCGGTATGCGTACGGACTCTGTAACATACTTGTGGTCGGCCAGGGACCTGGCACATGGGATCGGCCTAGGCACGGTTGACGGGTTCGGTAAGTTTAAACCCCTGAATCACTTCCCGCCTCTTTATCCGGTCCTGCTCGCCGCCTTCGAGGGTTTAGGTGTTAGCGGTTTGGAGGCTGCACGCTGGCTTGGCGCCTTATTCGTCGGATTGAATATTCTATTATCCGGCCTTATTCTTGCCCGGTTGACGAATTGATCCTTCTGGTTGTCAATCGTCGGAGTCCTGGTCTTATTCTTTTTTCCGGCTGTTTGGCAAACCAGTCTCTATGCAATGACAGAGCCTCTCTTCCTCGTCTGCAGCCTGGCGGGGTTGCTTTGTTTGGACCATTATTATTATGATCATCAATCGCACTGGCTGTGGCTCGCAGCCGTTTTATTCGGGTTGTCTTTTCTTACGTGCTACATCGGCATTGCCGTTATCACGACAGGAATTTTATTTATTCTTTTCCAGAGGAAGATCAGCACCAGACGAAAAGCTCTAGACATCCTGATCATGGGGATCGTCAGCGTTGTCCCGATGCTTGTCTGGCTGATTCGCAATACCCTGCTGACAGGGTCAGCGACCAATCGTGGATTATCTTTCGTGCCGATCACGCCACAGGAATGGACATTAACATTTCAATCCGTCCTGGCCTGGATCGAACCTGTGCGTGCAGCCATTAAACCCAGCCTGATCTCTCTGGTCATTTTCTTGGTTGCAATGGGTGTTTTCTATTTAATATTCAGTAGAGAAAAAGGAGTTTCAAAACATCCTGAAACTCAACTCCCTCTATTACTGGCTCTTTATGCCGCTACTTATATCCTCCTGACGATTTCCGCTCGATTATGGGCTGACCCTACAATACCACTTTATGAGGATAGGATCCTTTTACCGTTTTTAGGGCCTTTGTTTTTTCTTGCTTTATATGGTATTTATCTGCTAAAAAATAGGATCCTTGCCCGTTCCATTCTTCTGACGGTTTTCCTGGCGAGTATTGGCATGGTGGTCGCCTGGGGATTCATCCGAAGTAATTCCTCACCCACTTTTCCTTACATCCGCCCCGCGCTCCATAGCAATGTGGATGGGCTTGGTTTACAATTCAGAACTTATCTGGCAGCAAATTTCGAAAAATCTGTAGCAGGACTTCCCCAGGAGGATATTGTCTTCTCGGATAACACCGAGAAACTGTATTTTTATACCGGAAAACCCTCTTCTTATATCGGGGATTTAACCCGGAACGATATCACCCTCCTCCAGGAACAAATATCTAAACGCGAAGTAGCGGTTATCTTTTTCGGGATCCCGCTGGAGGCCCAGCAACCTTTGCTTAGTCAAATACCCCAGCTGAAATTGGTCTACAGTGATGATAGTGGAAGGTTTATCTATCTTGGAAAAGCAACGCCCTAATCTTTGGACTTTAGACAAAATTTGACAAAAGAGAGGAACTGCATCAAACTGAGAGCATGAACCGTGACGAACATGCCGCCCAATTGAAGCAGTTCCGCGAGCAAGTTTACCAGAACTTTAATAAACGAGCCGATTCAATCATGGATCGGTTGGATGCGTTGAGCAGCAACAACCAGGCGCGTTCTGTCGTGGAGCTCAGTCTGGAAGCCTGTTTTTGGCGAGAGCATATTTCAGTATTCAAGGCGATCACGGCCTATCGACAAGAATGGATGAGCCAGAGCCTGGCGCAATTGGCGGCTGCGTCTCTTCCGGAGCCACGCCAGAGGTCCTTCCAGCTGTTGGGAGTGGATACGACGCCCCTGCCGAGATTGTATGCACAGACGCTGAAAGATCAAAGTTATGTGTATCAACCTGCGGCGATCCAGAGCAACAAACCGGTGACGATCGGGCACTGCTACTCGGAAGTGGCATTCCTGCCTGAACCGGAGGTGCAGCAGGGGAAGCCGTGGGTGGTTCCCTTGAGCAGTCAACGGGTCAACAGTGCGGATGACAAGGAGTTGGAGGGAGCCATCCAGATGAATGTTCTTTTGGACGATCCGCAGCTGCCGTTTCATGACCGGTTGTGTGTGGAAGTAGGCGATACAAGCTACAGCAAGCCGAAGTATCTCTTCCCCAACCGCCCAAAATCCAACCTGGTAACTCTGGTGCGTGTGCGCCGGACCCGCACTTTCTATCGGAAAGCTTCTTTGGTTTCAGGCCGACGCGGTTCCCGAGGACACCCGGCATGGTATGGAGCGGCTTTTTCCCTGCAAGACCCTACGACCTGGCCAGTGCCAGATGAAATGACGATCACCTACATGACCAGTCGCCGGGGACGGGAATACCAACGGGTATGCACCACCCAGTCCCCTAGGGCAATCGCATTTGAAAGTATGAGAGAATCGCTGTGAACGACATGGAGGCTCACAGCGATAGAAAAGCGGCTAATAGGAAGTATCGTCCAACACTTTGCAGGGTTACCCGATCCACGCACCGGGAACGCAAAAGCGCACCTTTTTCTGGAAATCCTGATTATTGCCATCCTGGCAGTGATCTGTGGAGCAGACGGATGGAGCGATGTCGAGTTATTTGGGAAAAACAAGAAAGAATGGTTGAAAACATTTCTTGAGCTTCCTAAGGGCATCCCGTCGCACGATACCTTTGGGCGAGTATTTGCGAAAATCAATCCCGAAGAATTCCAAAAACGTTTTATTGAGTGGGTGCAAGCGATTGAAGAACTCACCGCAGGACAGGTAATCGCCATAGATGGCAAGCAATTAAGGCGTTCGCGTGATCAAGCAGCAGGGAGGGCCGCCATTTACATGGTGAGTGCCTAGGCGACCCAAAACCGGGTGGTGCTGGGTCAAACCAAAGTGGCCGACCGATCCAACGAGATTACCGCTATTCCTGCGTTGCTGAAATTGCTGGATATTTCAGGCTGTATCGTGACCATCGATGCCATTGGCACGCAGACCGCAATCACCGAAACGACCGTGGAGGGGGGCAGGGACTATCTCCTGGCCGTGAAAGAGAACCAAGGGCATTTGTTTGAAGATCTTCAGTGCCTGTTTGGAGTTGACGGTGCGCAAGGAATGAAATACGCTCAGTATCAGTATGCCAAATGCGTCCATAAAGGGCACGGACGCATCGAAACCAGAGAATGTTGGGCAACCGACCTAGAAGACCATTTATCTTTGCCGCGTAACCGTCAGCAGTGGAAAGACCTGAAGTGTGTCGTGCGGATCGTCTCGCAACGGCAGATCGGTGAAACCGTCGAGGGTCAAACTCGTTATTTCATTTCCAGTTTGCCTGCCAATGCTAAAACCATCTTGAAAGCCAAGCGCAGCCATTGGAAAATCGAGAATCAACTCCATTGGATTCTGGATATCGCTTTTCGGGAAGATGAATGTCGGGTCCGTACAGATCATGCGGCTGAAAACTTGGCGGTCCTTCGCCACATGGCGCTCAATTTGCTCAAAAACTAGAAGACGGCCAAAGGCGGCATTCATGCCAAACGATTACAGGCTGGCTGGAACAATGACTATCTCCTCGCCATTCTTAAAAGTTGAAATGCGATTGCCCTAGGCAATTCAACCAATTTGCCTGAAGAGTTAGAGTAAAATATAATACTCCAACTTTTATGTTCCAGCGTCTGTGCAATTGGGCATTGGACATAATTGAATTATCATCCTGCTTTAAATCCAATAACTCCTTCCAATAGATTGGCTTCATTTCGCGGACAATCCGACTGTAAGGAAAGCGTCGTATGAAAAGCATTGCTGATAAGATCATGTCGTTCGGAAAACAAATGATACGTAATGAGTTTATTATTATTTCAACCGTACTCGTCATTTTTATCTTACTGTTTTTTGCCCCAACGCTTATTCAAGGAAAACTCCCCACCAGCAGCAGTTATGTTTTAGAAATGTATCCATGGAGCTATTACAATGCGGATTACAAACCTGGTGCGGTGCCAAATAATGTGCTTAGTGATCAATATGACAATCAAATCCCGATAATGCAATTTTTCCTGACGGAACTACGCCATGGCGAATATCCCATGTGGAATCCTTATGTGAACAGCGGAACACCGGATGGGTTGATATTTGTCGACCATGATTTTTCAATATACCGTCCACTCACAATCTTGGCGGGTGTACAGTGGGGAAGCTTACTCTATGTCTTCCTAAAATTATATATCGTGGGTATTTTTATCTATTTTTACCTGAGGTATCGTAAGTTTAACTGGCCGTCTGCTTTGTTGGGCAGCTTAGTTCTGATGTTTTCTGCGCACATGATTGTCAACGCAGGGCGGCACGTTCCAGATTTAATAGTATATGCACCAGCCATTCTCTACTTTGCCGAACGTTTCGTGCACGAAAAGAAATATCGACATTTTATTGGTTTAGCAGTTTTTGTGGGGGTGGCGATTGTCTCGGGATTTCCATCCGTCACAATGTATACACTATTGTTGCTTGCAATCTATCTAACTTATCGGAATCTGATCGAACTCAATGATCAACCAATTCGGCAAAGAGTCCTAAACCTTTTCTGGTTGTATGCGGCTTTTGGGGCTGGCCTTTTATTGGTGGCATTCACAGTCTTGCCTACTTATGAATATCTCCAATACATTAATCTGGGTTACAGAATGGGCCGAGGAGCAGCGACGTTGCAGTGGATTACCGCTGGACGTCTAATTAATCCTAATATCTGCGGAAATCCAATCCAAGGAAATTGGTTTTGTCCGACGAGCTATAACGAAACAGCCTTGTATGTAGGGCTTTTACCACTGATGTTGATCCCTTTCAGTCTTATCAACAAAAAGAATAGATTGACATCCTATTTCTTTCTCGCGTCCGCTATGTTAGTTCTGATGATCGTCTTCGGTGTGGCATCCTTGAATAAGATTGTTGGCAGTCTCCCGCTATTCAACATCAATCCCAATACCCGGATGATCGCCTTGCTTCCAATCTGCTTTGCCTTTATTACTGCAACCGGCGTGGATAATTTAACGAGAGTCAATAAAATGGCCTATTGGTCGCTATTCTATTTTTTGGCCCTTGGGGTTTGTGCCAGATATTTATTTGGAGTCATCCCATTTGCAAGTACTAAAGTTGGAAGTATGCAATATTTTCTAAATCAAAACCTTTTCACGCTGTTCCTTTTGGGTGGTTATACTCTCATATTTTTGATCATTTTCATTTTTTCGCAACGGGTATTAAACTTGGCTTTGATCGCTCTTGTTCTACTCAGCTTCCTTGAAAGAGCCGTTCTTCTGGGAGGCTATCAAGGATCCAGTTATGCGGACACCTTTTACCCGGAAACGGCGGCCACAACTTTTCTCGAATCAGATATGCCCAATTATGAGCGCATGATTGTTCTGGGCAGAAACTTTGCACCGAGTATCCCTTTGTATTATTCAATTAATGCCTTAACTGGTCATTGGTTGGCAAGTGTCGCATTCAAAGGAAATATGGATCTGATAGACCCGGGTTTTTATGAACGAAGTTCTACCCAACCGCTATTTTCATCGAGCTCGGTTGATCTCACATCGCCGCTATTGGATCTTTACCGCGTTCGTTACGTCGCTACATCGCCATCGGACGAGCCGATCTGGTACGAAAGCCTGGCTGACCAAAAAGAATATAATCAATCCTTTATGCTCAGTAAACTAACCTCATTCGGTCAATCCATCACGATTGACCGGAATGGTTACGCGGAGTTACTGGAAATACGAATTGACGCCCCGGGGGAGGATCCTATTCCAGTAAGCTTAAAGATATTTTCCGATGAGCAGCTCGTGCTCGAGATTGACAGTCAGCTAACTAGACAAGGTAATGGCTGGTATATTGTTAACCTTCCAAAACTGCCGCTAATGAAAGGGCAACTTATCAGGTTTGAAATCACGCCCCAAAAAGGCAGTACGCCTTCAGGTGCACTGGTCTACACTGTCAATTCTAATATTTATAAGGGCGGTTCCTTATTTATTGATGGAAAAAGTATGACGGGCGATATTGCATTTTCTTTGATGCAATATAATCCTGTGATCGCTGAGAAATACAAGCTGGTTCATTCGGGAGACATGAATATATATGAAAATGAAACAGTGAGCAATGAGATTCCTGTCATTAATAAACTGCGCTATTCAGACCAGGACTCTTGTGCTTCAAAATTGAGCCAGATAAACCCTTACCAGGAAGCCGTTGTAGAAAGTCCAAGTTTGAGCCTCAGCGGTGACGGGGCCGGGTCGGTGGCCACGATTCGCGGGGCAACCGCGAATCAAATCGTGATCGACGCAAATGTTTCGCAGGCGACCTCCATGGTGGTTCTGAGCGACGCCTACTATCCAGGCTGGCAGGCTACGGTGGATGGCTCGCCAGCGAATATCTATCGCGTCGATTGTGATATGCGGGGCGTGATCGTCGCACCCGGGCAACATACAATTATAATGAGCTATCATCCATTTTCATTCAAGGTCGGGATGGGCATTTCGCTGTTCTCGTTTGTGGGGCTGGGCAGTATCGGCGTTGTACTCATGGTCAGGCGCCGCCGGGAACGCAAGCCGCAAGATTAGGTTTGTCCCTGTCCCCGAAACATTTTGGGGCGGATAGAGTTTTCCTGATCTTTGAATTGATCGGGATGTACGGAGGTGATATGTGGCAAAAGACCAAGTAATAGACGAGGCCTGCAGGGACACGCTCGAGGTCAGCGTGATCATCCCTGCCTATGGCGAAGAAGCCGTGATCGCCCCGGTGGTGAAGCGCATCCACCAGACGATGGCGGCCCTGGGTTTAAAGTATGAAGTGCTGGTTATCGATGATGGTTCTCAAGATGACACTGCCAAGGTGGCCAGTGAGGCCGGGGCCAGGGTCATTTCCCATCCCTACAACTTGGGAAATGGTGCGGCAATCAAGACCGGCATTCGTCACGCCTATGGAAAAGCCCTGGTGTTTATGGATGGCGACGGTCAGCACAGCCCTGAGGATATCCCACTTCTCCTAGAAAGCCTCAAAACATATGACATGGTCGTGGGTGCCCGCAACAAAGAGACGGAAGCCTCCCTTCACCGCAATTTTGCAAATTCCATTTATAATTGGCTGGCAAGCTACGTATGCGGGCGTAAAATTTTTGACCTTACCTCCGGATTCCGCGCCATCCAGGCGCACATTGCCCGCGAGTTCCTAGGCTTGCTGCCCAATACGTTCTCCTACCCTACGACCATCACGCTGGCTGTTGTTCGCTCCGGATACAGCCTGGATTATGTGCCCATCAAGGCCTTGCGCCGCACAGGGAAGAGCAAGATAAAATTGCTGAGAGACGGCGCGCGATTTCTCGTTATCATCTTCAAGATCACTACCCTCTTCTCGCCCTTAAAGATCTTCATACCCGCAAGTCTGGCCATGTTTTTGCTGGGATTTGGATACGGCCTTTTTAAAGTCTTGGTTTTTAGAGAACGGTATGGCCCGACCTCGGCCATGTTGATGACAGTGGCCGGCGTTGTCTTCCTGATCGGGTTGGTGTCAGAACAGATTACTCAAATACGATACCATTAAAAGCATCTTTGGCTACATCTAGAAAAACGGTTCACGTCTGAAATGACACATCCAATACAGATTATATCCACGGGTCGTACTGGGACGATCTTTTTCTCTCGTTTGATTGGCGAATTGTATCCTGAAGTAGCTGCCTATCACGAACGAGGTCTATCCCGCCCAATTCAAATCCTTACCAATGCTTACTTTGCAAGATTGTTCCCTAAGCAAGGTCTGATTCTGGCATGGGAAACGTTAAAAGGACGTGAAGTTAAAACCTGCGAAAAACCATTTCATGTGGACGCGAACTGCTTCCTCTACGGCCTGGCCGCTGTTGCGCCGCATCTTAATCCGGGACTTAAAGTTGTCCACCTTGTACGCGACCCGCGGACCTACGTAACCTCCCATCTGAACTTCTTCAGATTTAGACCTACCAGCTTTATCGCTAATTATCTCGTCCCCTTTTGGCAGCCCAGTCCATTCCTGACCGGGCATATTCCCTGGAAAAGATTTTTTAGCTTCTCTCGCCTAGAACGCTATGCGTGGATATGGGATTTCAAGAACAATATCATGGAATTGATCGAACAAACAGATGTCCCTTACCTGCGCATCCGCTTCGAAGATATTTTTTACTCTAAATCTCCGGAGCAAATCTTCGATAAAATAACAGATTTCATTGGGCTCCCGCGCAAGACAAATATCCGGGAGCGTTTCTCCCAAATTGTCAACCAAGCTCCCAAAACCAGCTTCCCTGAATGGCCGGATTGGGCGCCCAGTCAATGCTCACAACTGCAAGCTCTATGCGGTGTGCGCATGGCGAGATATGGATATGGAACTGAGCCGGACTGGCATCAGATGATAGGAATAGCCCCATGAAGGCATTTATAAAATCTAAACTTTCCCTTATCCTCAGCATCGTCGTGTCACTGGCAGTTATCGTATATGTGATTTTTAAGCTGGATTGGAGCGCCATTCAATCCACACTGACCAGCTTGCAGGTCGGTTGGTTGATCCTGGCTTTGTTAGTCTATGAGTTGAACTATATACTGCGTACCATCCGGTTTCAAATCCTAATTCCTACGCAGAATGTGTCATTCTTTCAACTTCTGGGTGTGACGGGCCTGTACGGAATGTACAATTACCTTTTGCCAGGAAAAAGCGGCGAATTAACTTATATCGTCTTGGCAAATAGACGACTGAGAGTATCATTGGTCGATGGTACAACATCCCTTCTGGCTGCGCGTTATCTGGATTTTGCCACCATTGCAATTATCTTGCCATTCGTGTTGATTTTTTACTTGAAAAGTTTGCCTCCCTGGTTGGTCTATGCCTCGGTAGCTTTCTGTGGCATTGTTTTCATTGGAAGTGTAGGACTCTATTGGCTTGTGAAACGATTTTCAACCCGTACTGATAATCTTTCAACAGCCCGAATGAACTGGGTTGCCAGAATCCAAAAAATACTGATGGACGTGCGAGACGGGTTGGTCACGATCTATCACCGACGTGAGCATATGCGCCTGCTGTTGCTAACATTGGCTATTTGGTTGTGTATTTATACCAATTTTTACCTGATCGTCTTGAGTATCGGTTACCAGTTGAATTATTTTCAAATCATTGTTATTTCCATTATCATGATTCCCCTGACTTTGCTCCCTTTTCAGGGATTTGCCAATTTAGGAACGCACGAGATCGGTTGGGTAGCCGCTTTTTCCATATTCGGTCAACCTGAAAATATAGCCCTAAACACCGCAATTAGTTCGCACATTATTTTATTGTTCTTTGTACTGTTATTAGGCGCTGGCAGCTTTCTCATTATGTCCCTTGGGAATAAGGCGTCAACTTTAATAAAAGGACGCGCAGATGGATAGAATCAAATCCCTTCAAACCAAGGTTTCTCACCGCCCCCCGCATGTTTATCGCCTTACAAATGCAATTTTTTATGATTTCTTGGCATGCGCGCGTATCTTAATTATTCCCCATTTAAATTCCTACTCGTGCTGACATACTGGTTTTCGAGACTCGTTTGGAAACTTGGCAACGAATATACGAAGCGTTTGTTCGCCAAATGTGGTTGAGGCGTTCATATCCATGGTCTTTTCCATGTGACCGCTCCCTAGATCTCGAAGTTTGCGACCGTGTGCATATTAATTCAAATGCTTTCCTGAAGGCAGAATTGGCGAATTAATCTTGGAGAAGAAAAACCTGTTCCTTAATGGAACGCAAAAGGCTGCTTCGACTCGCTATCGAAACAGCCCACTCGCGACAAAACATATTATTGACGCTTAAGCCATCTGTTGAGTTTTTGCCTTATATACGGCGTTAGCTATAATACACCCCAACAGGGCGCAACCCCCTTACAGGGGGTAACAGCGGGGAGGGCGGGAGCTCCTCCCAGTGTGGCGCTCCGGAACCCATCCTGCTCGCGCCGGGAACCACCGTGAAAGAAGCCTTGTTGATCATCCATTTTAGGCTGGACGCAAAAGGGGATTTGGATTCTATGTAATCCCATAGACTGCCGGCCGTGAATGCGCCTCCTGTCAATTGCTTGACAGGAGGCGTTTCCGTTTCCACCCATCCAACCCTATTCACGGAGGTGAAACATGTCCAAGAAGCGAAAACAGATCGTCACCAATCCCCTGACCCAGTGGCTGCTGGAGTATGTGGACGAGCACGATGTCAGCCTGACCGAGCTCTCCGTCCGCGCCGGCCTGTCCGCCGGATCCCTGCGTTCGCTGGTCAAGTTCCCGGAACGCCTGCCAGCCCTGGAGACCTGTATGAAGTTGGCCGAGGTGACCGGGAAGGCGCCGGATGAGATCTTCCAGATGGCCGGCCTGAACGGCGCGACACCTACCATGGCCCTGAACCCGGACCGCCTGGCTCTGGTCCGCATCTACGACTCGCTGCCGGCGTCGCTGCGCCAGGGACTGGTGCAGGTCGCCCGCTCGATCCAGCAGCTCAACGAAAACGAACCGCTCAACCCTTGATGGAGGTGCTTATGTTGATCGCCTTGATTATCCTGATCGTTCTTGCCGCCGTCGTCCTGACCGGCATCATCCTGTCCCTTGTGGCTGGCATGCGCCCAATGCCGCGCCTGGGAACCCGGATGCAGTTCCCTGTTGTCCCGAACAACGGTTTTTTCGACCTGGTACGGACGCTCACCATGGCCAGCAACCTATGGCATCTCGGCCGGGGCGATTTGCCGGATCCGACAGCCGAGGATGGGACAAGCGAGCTGTCCGGGCTACTTCCTCCCAATCCCCCAATGCAATAGGAGAAGAATTCATGGAAACAAATACTATTCCTCTTGGTATCGATGCCGGCAACGGTGCCTTCAAGATCTTCGGCCGGCCGGGCGGCCAGCAGGTGCTCTCGCAGGTCGCTACAGATGGCGGCCAGCGGGTGATCAGCACCCTGGGACTGCGCAAGCAGAACCCGCCCCTGCAGGTGGTCAATGGTCACGGAGCATTCTATGTGGGTGCTGGGGCGCATGACTATGGCCGACCGGTCGAGAACCTGGATGTGGACCGCTTCAACGGCACGCCCGAGATGGCCGCGCTGCTGCACGGCTCCCTGACCCATTACCAGACCAGCTACGGTTTATTCAATGCGCCTTTGATGGTGGTAACCGGCTTGCCGAATGAACTCCTGGCCGGCGAGGCGGCTCCTGAGAACGTCGAGAACGTCAAGCGCTGGATCAAGGGCACGCACACCTGGCTGGCAGATGGACAGGAGTACATGGTCCAGATCGCTGAGGTCAAGCTGGCCTCCCAGGTCACCGGCGGGCTGTTCGATTACCTGCTCAACGACCAGGGACATTTCATCACGGATCGCAAGAAAGCGCTGACCGGCGAGGCTGGGATCATCTCGGTTGGCTTCGGGACGATCGAGCTGATGGTGGTGCGCAACCGTACCCCGGTCCAGCGCTTCACTACCGGAACGGCCTCCGGCGTGCGCCGCCTGCTGGAGCTGGTCAACCAGGGCCGGTTGTATTCCCTGGGGGAACTGGACCTGCTCCTGCGCAACAATCAATTGGATCTGTCCACAGCTCTGCCGATCTGGGAGCGCGAGGTCGGGCGTGTCATCAGCGACCAGTGGGGCAGCCAGTGGAAGCGCTTCTCGGTGGTATTGGCCGTGGGAGGTGGAACGCTCCTGCTGCATAACTCCCTGATTTATCGCTTCGGGGCCAAGATCTGCATCCCGGACGACCCGGTGCTCTCCATCGCCCGTGGCCTGTACAAGATGGCTCTGCTCCAGCAGACCCGGCGGGAACAGTAGCCCATGGCAGGCAGGCCGCGCCTGGCGCAACGCGTCATCCATGTTCACATTCACCTACGCCTGTACGAGGAACAGGATGAAGACCTGTTGGCCGTTTTTCAAAAGGTGCCACGGCGCAAGCTTTCAGGTTTCTTGAAAGTCGCTCTGCGCAGCGGGAATGCCCTCGGGATCAACCCGGACAGCCTGCCGGATGACGATAACCTGTCCCAGGAGAGCGTGGAAACTTTTCTGCATTAGGCATTTCTGGTTCCCAATAATTCGTTTTGGGATTTTTGGGAACCAGAAATTGACCCGTATCAACCCCATCACCGATCATCCATCGGTGAATTGTACAAGTGTGAAGGAGTATGAGATGAGTATCAAGATCATGAACGCGGTCTGGCAATTTTCGAAGCAGAAGGGCACTTCCCTGCTGCTCATGATCGCCATTGCCGATAACGCCAATGACAGCGGTGAAGCCTGGCCAGGGATCGAATACCTGGCGCACAAGATCCGCATGAGCGAGCGCCAGACCCAGCGCCTGGTGCGTGACCTGGAGAAGACTGATGAGTTGCTCGTCGAGCGCGGCGGCGGGCGCGGCAACGCCCATCGCTACTTCCTCCTGGTTGGCAAGCCGCCCGAGGAAATCTCGGCCCTGAAAGAGATGGAGAAAAAGGGTGACAAGATGTCACCGTTTCCCGAAGATCCAAAAGCGCGTTCGCCCCGTGCAAAAAAGGGTGACAAGATGTCACCCTTTCCAGAAGAGGCTAAAGAGCAACCTACAGAACCCACAAAGGGTGACAAGTTGACACCGTTTCTGACCGAAACCCCGGAATTAAAGGGTGACATCCAGGTGCAAAAGGGTGACATTTTCGACCTAAAGGGTGACACAGCTATGTCACCCGAACCTATTAACCGTCATGAACCCAAAGAGGTGGTGGTGAGGGTGCAAAACCCGCCGCCCGAAAACGCATTTTCCCGGGCGGTGGACGAAATCTACCAGCAAGCCACCGGCTCACCCCCTTCCCAGGAGATCCTGGCGCGCCTGGCCTGGCAGGCCGAAGCATGCGTTCCGGACGCCCGGAAGCACGACCAGGACGGGCAGGCCTGGGTGCTGGCTGCCCTGCGGGAAAGCGTCGGTCGCGCCGACGACCTGCTGGCTTATACCCTGGCGATCCTGTCCCGCTGGCGCCAGGAAGGTCCGGAAAGCGACAACCGCCCGACACGCCCGGCTTACCGCCCGGCCGGGAAGAAAGGTTCCAACGCCCATGAAAAAAACACCAAAACCGGCCGCGACAAGCCACTTTACAAGCCTGATTTCTAGCCTGGTCTCCAGGGACTGCGAAGACTGCCAGGGCACCGGGCAGGCGGACGGCGATCAGTGCCAGTGCGTCTGGGACTACCGCAGCCGCGTCACGGCGGCTGGCTTTCCGGCACGCTTCCGCGAAAGCGACCTGGCCAGCCTGGACTGGGAGCGCTTTGCAGACCCGGAGGCGATCCGCGGCGTGCGGGAATACGCCGAGCGCTTTGAAGCCTTTTTCGAGCAGGGCCTGGGGCTCTGGCTGTATGGCCCGGTCGGGACGGGCAAGACCCACCTGGCGGTCGGGATCGGCAAGCTGGCCTGCGCCTTGGGAGCCTGCAGCGCCTTTGTCAACGTTCCGAGTTGGCTGGAGGAGCTGCGCGCCACCTTCGACGACAGGCAGGCCCGCGCCCCAAGCGCAGACCGGCTGAAGCACCTCGAGCATGCCATCCAGGAACGGGAGCGCACCCTGCTAATCCTGGACGACCTGGGCATGGAGAATGCCACGCCCTGGGTGCGCGACGAGATCTACCGGCTGGTCAACCGCCAGTACGAGCAGGGCGGTGCGCTGGTGGTGACCAGTAACCAGGACCCGAACGAGCTGATTGCGGGAGAGGATCAACGCCGCGGGCATGCTGCCGGAACGATCTCGCGGCTGGTCGGGACCTGCCTGCTTGCCCGGTTGGAAGCCGAGGATTACCGCCAGCATCTGAAGCGCAGCCAACTGCAAGTCCTAACGAAATCTGGAGGAAAATCATGAACACCCTGATCCAGCAATTCCTGGAAGCCCTGCAGGCGAGCGACCGCGCCGCCAGCACTGTCTCCGCCTACCGCAACGATCTGACCTTGTTCGACCGCTGGTTCGAGCAGACCAACGGGCAGCCGTTCACGCTGGAGTCCGTCACCCCCACGGATATCCGCGATTTTCGCCAGCACGGGCTGCTGGTCGAGAAGCGGAAAGCTGCTACGGTCAACCGCCGCCTGGCTGCCCTTTCTGCCCTTTTCACATGGGCGCAGAAGTCTGGCCGGATCAGCTACAACCCGGCGGCAGAGATCAACCAGGTGGAGACCGAACCCCTGGCCCCGCGCTCGCTGAACCGCCTGGAACAAAACCGCCTGGAACGCGCCATCGAGGCAGAGAACCAACTAGCTTTTGACTTGCCGGTGCGCAGCATCACACATAAACGCGATGGGGCACTTGTGCTGTTCCTGCTGCATACCGGCCTGCGCATCTCCGAAGCATTGGAGCTGTGCCTAGACGATCTCACCCTGGGAGAGCGCTCCGGGTCAGTGATGATTCGCCACGCCAAGCGCACCCGCCAGCGGCGCGTTCCCTTGAACGACACGGCTCGCAAAGCCCTGCAGGCCTGGCTGGTGGTCCGGCCACAGAGCGACTCGGGTCGGCTCTGGGTGGCCACGGAGGGGAAAGGGCATGGTTCACTGAGCGCGCGTACTGTTCAGCGCATGTTCAAGCGCCTGGCACACCAGGCCAACATCGACCCGGCCTTCCTGACCCCGCACGTTATGCGCCACACCTTCGCCCGAAATTTGATTGACCGCGACGAGAGTATCCAGGTGGCAGCGCGCCTGCTCGGCCACGGCTCTCTGGACACCACCAAGCGCTACACCCAGCCCAGCGAACGAGACTTGGAAAGAGCCGTTCAGCGGTTGGCAGAGCGGTAGAAATTAGTGGCAAATTATGCGGCATGTTTGTATTGTGAATCAAGAACAAATGTGCTAGGATGTCTGCAATTGTTGCTCTCTGCTTTGGTCAGAGGCACATATACCGTGTCAGGCCATTTCGGCCTCCATGCACGTCAGCAGCATTTTCACCTGAAGCATGTCCACCAAGACATGCGCGGCGTGTGGAAAGATCTACAGAGCCCACACTGCCAATTCCTTCCCGGCGCCTTCGTCCTCCAGGTCCGGGGTCCAAGGAACAGACGTACGCCAGCCCCATAGGACGGGAACGCGGGAACCGCGGCTGGCGATGCAACTTCCCGCAAGTGCGTCGGCCTTGGCTGACGAGCGGCTTAACGAAGCAACTTAATACTAACGGGGACAACTGCGGCCGAAAAGCCGAAGGAGAGATCATGTCACCAGCATCCCTGGGAAACCAGATCACCCACGTCCTGAACGCTATGTTCTGGGACACGGAAGATATCGCAACCTACAAAGCTGAACACCAGGTCGTCTCGGTCAAGCGCGACCTGCGCCCGGGCGGCGACCCGACCCGTCCGCTGCCGGCCATTCTTTCGTACCGCACGCGGGCCGGCTATTACCAGACTGCCGTGACCTTTTTCCAGCGGGCCAAGGAGTTGGCCGGAAAACGCCAGCTCGCCGAGCTGCTCGACCCGGAGACGGTTCGCCGGACGCTGGATAACTACTACCGCGATCACATGCCATCCACCCTGAGGACTGTGCTGGCAGCCATCGGCAAGGTGCACCAGGGGTGTATGCAGGTGGGCTGGGCGGAAACGCCGTCTCCGATCACAGACGAGCTGCGCGAGCACGTGAAGACCTACCGCGACGACGGCGACGTACGCCAGCCACGCCTGGGGTATATTCCCGAGGATGCCGAACGGATCATCGTTTACTTGAAAGACAAAGGCTCGGTCTTCGCCCTGCCGGCCGATATCCTGCTGCGCTGTGGGCTGCGGGTTTCGGAGCTGGCCGGATTGAAGGGAAAACAGGTTGATTTGGAAGAGAAGAAGCTACACGTTACTGGCAAGGGTGGGAAGAAACGGGATGTGGATTTGCCGGCGGACCTGGGAGTGCAGCTCAACCCTTCGAAGCAGTATCTCTTCACCCCCAGTCAATCCTGGAAGCAGGCCTTTTACCAGGCCGTGCGCAAGGCTGCTCGCGAGCTCGGGATCCAGGTCAGCGGCTTGCATCGCCTGCGAGCCAACTGTTTTCAGAATACATATGACCGATTGATTGCCCAAGGCTGGACTGATCAGCAGGCACGCGAGAAAGTCGCCGAGAATGGTGGCCATAAACGGACCGATGTGACGTTCAGTTATGTTCCGAGAAGGGACTGAGAACTACAGGGATGATCTCGCGCCGGCTGGGTCACAATCGGGTGGAGGCCACTAACAGTTATTTCCCCCACACAACCGAGCAGGTCAGGCAGGAGTAGAAAATGAGAGTAGTACATCTCGGCAAAGATTTCGACGATTACTTGAAAGGTGAGGACAATTACCTAGAAATGCAACTGGCGGCGATCAAGCGAGTGATTGCTTATAAGATCAATCAAAGGATGCACGAGCAGGGTTTATCTAAATCAGCCATGGCTCGTCAGCTGGGAGTTGGTCGCAGCACTTTTGAAATCCTCATAGATCCAACAAATGTATCGATTACCTTGCCGACGTTATATCGCGCTGCCAGAGCGCTCGGGCTCAGTATACAGATCAATCTCGTATAGGTTGTCTGGGGATGGAAAGCTGTCAATCATTCATCATCGGAATCCGCCTGGAATGACTGTAGAACATCTCCCAATCTCCAAGGTCGATACTGACGCACCTCAATACTGAGATTGACATGGCGAGGTCCTAATTCTGGGGCGGGATTGTTGTGGATGTGTCCGTGGAGATTGAGCAGCCCTGGGGGCAGCGGAACAATAGGGGGGGGTGGGAGAAGACCAGTTTCAATCCAGTATCTGTTTCCATGCGATATGGGTCTTTGACCAGCGTGATCCCAAAACCACTATAGAACGCAACGCCGCGCCGATCATGATTGCCGCGCATGAGAAACAGCCTGCCGTTGAGTTGCGGAATCAATGCTTCGGCATTTTCTTTTTTCCCCAACGCTAGATCCCCAAGATGGAAAACAATATCAACAGGGCAAATCCACCGATTCCAATTATCGATGATCAGATCTTGCCAACTATCCGGCCGGCTGCAATACTCGCCGATATTTTCATGGAAGAAGTGGGTGTCCGAGATCAGCCAAGTCTGATAGTTGAAGAGAGATTCTGGAATAGGCGCTGACACGAGAACTCCGATCGTTCAGAGTATTCTACCCCCCATTTTTCTTGGATTGCTATTTCTTTGGTAGGTTCCCGCGGTTTGGGCGCTCAAACATTTGAATAAACCATTGAGCATCTCTGATAGGATTAAAGAGAGGCCAATAGGGGGATAATTTTACAAGCTTATTTTCTTGACTTGCCAACACAAGCAAACGGTGTGCTTTCGAAATATCTTCTCGCAGAATAGCAATTGCAATTGGAATTGGCCAGATTAATTTTTCTCGTGATAATTCTGAGACTACAGCCTTCATTTCCGGTATTCTTTCGAGTTCTCGAAGAGCCACCGCTTGATTAATACGAATAATTTGGGAAGTCAACCTAGGAATTAGGAATTGCTTACTTATTTCCACCAGAGCCACGACTAGGTCATAGTAACCCTTTCTGAGGGAGATAAGAACGAACGAATCCAGGGCTTTATCTGCCCTTTTCGTATTCTTTCTGGGTTGCCACTGACGCCAACAGGCTTGAGTGAGAGCGAATGCAAAGAGAGAGACTATAAATATTGCACGTGACAAGTATTTCGTAGAAACAACAAGGATTTTCCCTTTCTCCGCCTCCTCCGGAAGATACTTCTTGGCCACATTTTGAATATACTGCTCATCAATGACACCGTCTTTATGTACTATTAAGTTCCGCCTTCTACCGAATTCGAGAAGTTCATCTTCGTATTCTTGCCCTGGCCCTAAATCTATTCCGAGTGTTTGGAATTTGTGGATTCTTCCCCGCCAACCGTCTTTGGGAGAATTCGCATTGTGCGCTTTTCGACGAGCCTTTTCTTCTTTCTCAACTGCGGACGTTCCTTCAGGAACCACGAAAAAGTAATAGCCAAAAAGCAAGTTCTCGATCAGCTGTTCAAGAAACCCCATCAAGGAAACAAAGGCGCTGCGGCGGATTAAAATTCCATTGATGGGGGGATGTGACAAGTACTCCGCGAAAAGATCCGCGAATTTATACGCGTTCTTTGGATTCTCTACAGACCATCTTTGTACATGGGCCTTGAATTCACTGTCCCTGAAATTCTTGATCATCTCCCGTACTTTGGGATCTTGGCGAGGGTCTGGAAAAATATCTATAGACCTTAAGAAAAGTATTTGGAATTTTGCACTTTAAAAAACAAGGGGGATGCCTTATCCTTAACTGGAGCTACCAACTTCAGTATAAGGAGGCATCCCATGTTTAAAATAACCTTTTCCAACCAGACTGTCAAGCGGTTTAAAGGCGAATTGCAGAAGGCTTATGTGCGGGGAGATCTGCGCAGCGTGCGGCGTCTGTCGGTGCTGATTATGATCGGCGAAAGGCAAAGCATGGAAACCATTCAGGCGAGTTGGGATGTTTCCAGATCGACCGTCTACCACTGGCTGAAGGAGTTTGTGGTGGCAGGCTGGAAGAGTTTGGTATATGGGAAAATGCCTGGCCGACCGTCTCGCTTGAGCAAAACGCAAAAGCGCCAGTTGTCGGGTTGGATCAAAGCCGGTCCGGAAGCGTGCGGATATCCGACCGGTTGTTGGACGAGTGTGTTGATCCAGGATCTGATCTACCAAAGGTTTCATGTGCTCTACAATCGTTTCTATGTGTGTGAACTGCTGCATAGCCTGGGCTTTTCTCACCAAAAGGCTCGTTTCGTCTCCGACCACCTGGACGAAGAAGCCCGAGGGCGCTGGATGAAGGAAAAGTGGCCTGAAATCCTGGCTCAAGCCAGGAAAATCGGGGCACCCATCTTCTTCGGTGACGAAACCAGTTTTGCCTTGTGGGGTTCCCTGGCCTACACCTGGGCACCCATCGGCCAACAACCGCAAGTCAAAACCACCGGAAAGCGCAAAGGCTACAAAGTGTTCGGCGTGATTGAATTCTTCAGCGGACGCCTGATTTACCAGGGCCTCGAAGACCGCTTCAACAGCGCCAGCTATCAGGCCTTTCTCCAATCTTTGCTGGCTCAGTTCTCTGGACCCATCCTTTTGATCCAGGATGGCGCCAAGTATCATACCAGCCAGGCTACGCGTGACTTCTTCAAACAACACGCAGACCGCCTGATCGTTCACCAATTACCGTCCTACTCTCCTGACTATAATCCGATCGAATACCTCTGGAAGAAAGTGAAGACCAAAGCAACCCATAACCGCTATTTCGAAGAATTCGCCAAATTGATCCGCTCCGTTGAAGACGCTCTGGCTGTTCTGGCTACCCAGGTCGAGGAGATCAAGCGCCTGATGGGCGTTTATACCAAGCACATGGCGGAGCCTCAGTTTGTTTGACCAATTTCAAATAATTATCTTAAGGTCTATAGCTCATCGAGGGATGGGGTAAATTCCGACAGCTCTTTTTCAACTTGACCGGGATCATCGCCGAACATATTTGCCATTTCATTGGCAAGTTCATGGATCCGCGTTTGGTCAAGATGATCTGCGTGCGAAGAAGCTTCTTGGCCGAAGATGCGTAAGGCGCCGAGATTTGAGGCAAAGGCTTGCCAGACTTGGTAGAAGTACTGATCTTGATTGTGAGATGACACGGCAAAATTCAGCCCTTATAGATTGTTAGTTTCCCCACTCTCCTGCCATCAATTCCGCTTGCTCAATGACGGTCTGGGTGGCAATTTCCTGTTTGTCAGGGGGATATCCATAGTGGCGCAATATGCGTTTCACCAGCCGACGCAAATTTGCGCGGACATTTTCCCTCACGGTCCAATCGATTGTCGCATTCTTTCGGACTATTTGCAGTACTTCGCGAGCGATAATCGCCAACTTTTCATCTCCCAGCACTTGGACCGCGGACTCATTGGCTGCCAGGGCGTCGTAGAAAGCGATTTCATCCTCGGTGAGACCTAGTTCCTTCGCATGGACATCGCCGGCACGCAAGTCCATGGCGATCTGGATGAGCTCATTGATAACCTGAGCCGCCTCGATGGTGCGGTTCTGGTAGCGCAGCAGAGCCTGCTCTAGCATCTCGGCGAACGACCGCGAGCGGACTAGGTTGGTGCGCAGGTGCGACCTGATCTCGTCGTTGATCAGGCGCTGCAGCAGTTCCACAGCCAGGTTCTTCTGTGGCAGGTCACGGATGCCGGCCAAGAATTCATCGGATAGGATGGAGATGTCTGGTTTGGGCAGACCGGCGGCAGTGAAGATGTCCACCACGCCTTGCGGGGCAACGGCGTTCGAGATGATCTGACATACAGCATGATCGAGGTCTTCACGAGTGCGGTCGTCGCGGTGTTCCGTCGTTTTGACGAATCCGGCTCGTACGGCTTGGAAGAAGCCGATATCATCCTGGATCTTCATGGCAGCCGGATGGGGTACCGCCAGGGCAAAG
Organism: uncultured Chloroflexia bacterium; assembly: GCA_963753465.1. Classification (GTDB taxonomy): domain Bacteria; phylum Chloroflexota; class Anaerolineae; order Anaerolineales; family Villigracilaceae; genus UBA877. Next base: position 653,962 of record CAVWCJ010000003.1, on the reverse strand, counting down.
GCCTTCGATAGTTCGGTCACATGATGAAGCAGGCGTACCTTACCGTCTTCCAGGGTCAGGATGTGTTCCATCGCCATCGGGATTACGGCTAGGCGCTCGCCTGATTTGCCATGAAAGTAAGGGGTCCAGTCGAAGTCGTCGAAGAGACTACAAACGATCTCGTATTTCTCAAGCAAAACAGCGACTGCTTCATCCTGGTCAACCACCACCGTGCCCTTGCCACCACTGGCTGTATACGCTTGCAGAGCTTCTCGCAGAGGCTCGGCGATGCCCAGGTAGTCCACCACCAGGCCGCCGGGCTTGTCGCGGAAGACGCGGTTGACGCGGGCGATGGCCTGCATCAGGGTGTGACCGCGCACCGGCTTGTCCAAGTACATGGTGTGCAGTGGAGGTACGTCAAAGCCGGTCAGCCACATGTCACGCACAATGACCAATTTGAGTGGGTCGGAGGCGTTCTTGAAACGCTTCTCGATATCCTTACGGCGTTCCTTGTTGCGGATGTGCGGCTGCCACGCTTCGGGGTCCGAAGCTGAACCGGTCATAACCACCTTCAGGGCACCCCTGGCATCGTCGGGGTCGTGCCAGGCCGGGCGCAGGCGGATGATCTCGTCGTACAGGTCCACGGCAATGCGGCGGCTCATGGCAACGATCATGCCTTTGCCGTCCAGAGCCTGCTGGCGGGCCTCGAAGTGATCCACGATGTCTCGCGCCAGCAGGCGCAGGCGCTTCTCGGCTCCAACCATCGCCTCTAGCCGGGACCAGCGGTTCTTGAGTTGCTCGCGGACGAAGTTCTCCTCCCCCTCGGTGACTTCCTCGAAGTCCTTGTCCAGATGGGGACGCTCGGAATCTTTCAGATCGATCTTGGCCAGGCGCGCCTCGTAGAGAATCGGCACGGTGACCTTGTCTTCGATAGCGCGCTCGACATCGTAGATGCTGATGTAGTCACCGAAGACCTGGCGGGTATTGCGGTCACCTAGCTCGATGGGCGTGCCAGTGAAGCCGATGAACGAGGCATGCGGAAGAGCGTCCCGCAGGTGGCGGGCGAAGCCCTCGACGAACCCGTACTGACTGCGGTGGGCTTCATCGGCGACAACGACGATGTTGGAACGCTCGGAGAGCAGCGGGAACCGGTCACCGCGTTCTTCGGGAAGGAATTTCTGCAGGGTAGTGAAAACGACTCCGCCGGATGCGACTTGCAGCAAGGTCCGCAGATGTGCCCGATCCTCCGCCTGGACCGGTGTCTGGCGAATAAGATCCTGCGAGCCGGCAAAAGTCTCAAAGAGTTGATCGTCCAGGTCGTTGCGGTCGGTCAGCACCACCAAGGTCGGGTTCTCCATTTTTGGATGGAGGATCACCCGTCCGGCATAAAAGGCCATGGTCAAGCTTTTTCCGGATCCCTGGGTATGCCAGACAACGCCGATGCGCCGATCGCCTTTTGGAGATGTGGCTTTGAGCGTCTCTTCCAAAGCAGCATTGACAGCGTGGAACTGGTGATAGGCAGCCAACTTCTTCTTGATCTCACCATCTTCTTCGGCAAAAGCGATGAAGTAGTGCAGCAGGTCAAGGAAGCGGTTCTTCTCGAACATGCCTCGCGTCAACACTTCTATAGTAGGCATGGAAGCCGGAGCCAGCTTCTGGCCCTCGACCGTACGCCAGGGCATGAAGCGCTCCCAGGGCGAGAGGAAGGTGCCGGCGCGGCTGTCTACGCCGTCTGAGAGGACGACAATCTCGTTGTAGGCGAAAAGGGTCGGAATCTCACCTTTATAAGTCTGGATCTGCTGAAAGGCTTTGTGGGTGTCGGCGTTCTCGTCGGCAGGGTTCTTGAGTTCAACCACGACCAGCGGCAAGCCGTTGACAAATAGAACCACGTCTGGTCGGCGGTTTTTGCGGTTCTCTATGACCGTGAACTGGTTAACTGCCAGGAATTTGTTGCGCTCTGGATGCTCGAAATCAATCAGTAGGACCTTATCTCCGGCGATGTGTCCATCTGGGTGGCGGTACTCCACATCCACGCCGTCGGTAAGCATCTTGTGGAAGGCCTGGTTGTTAGCGGTCAAGCCGGGGTACAGGTGCGGGAGGTTGACGACCTTCCGGAATGCATCCTCGATTGCTTCGGCCGGCAGGGAAGGGTTGAACTGTTCCAGCGCGGCGCGGAACCGCCCGGCTAGCAAGACTTCACGATAGTCGCCGCGTTCGGCCCCAGGCTCGCCGGGTGCAATCTCCGGGCCGAACATGATTTGCCAGCCGAGGGATTCTAGATATTCGAGAACAGCTTCTTCGAGGACGGATTCTATAAAACGTGGCATTCAAATCCCTAAACAGGAATCTCTTATATTATTTGGATGATTGTATATATTAATGGGAGTATGCCAATTGGCCAAAGGATTTTTCTCCACTTCGGCACAAAAATCCCAAAAGAAAGGAGAGCCAATAGGGAATCAAAGGCGATTTGAAGCCCCAACGTGTGTGGATGGGATATAAGCCAATCCCATTTAAATAATCGGATGGCCAATTCAAAAGCCAATACCCCGATAATACTGACAATAGTACCAATAACCGATCCAAGCAAGAGGGAACTTTTCTCTTTTTCTTTTTCGGCGGTCTTCTCTGCATCGGCTGCCCTCTGTTCTGCCGAGATTCTAGCAACTCTCTCTGTTTCTGCTTCTTCTGTCTTTTGATGGATTACAGCATATGTGTCTTGTAATTCCAATTCATGTTGCTGGCGTAAAGATTTTTCCTCATCCAGTTTTTGTTCGGCACTTAATTTCCCCTCCTTTTCACTATCTAGATGCTGCCTGATTCTGGCATTTTCCTCCAATAAGGCTTGGTTCTCTCTCACAATTTCTGATTCAACATATTCCTGAAATACTATGTCGTTATCGGCGGTCTGTAGTCTTTCGATTAGTAAATCATTCGAAAGCATTTTGATCGCTGTTTCCTCAGTAACGTCTTTATAACCTGCCAGAATATTCAACATTTTCGAGCAAGCCTCAGCTGCATGACTACCGATGATCCGAAATTCGGGTATTGCAAATGTGTCAGCAAACGATCGATCGAACTCTTCATCTGATGGTATGAATGGTCTAATCACCTGCCAAAAGGTATTTGGTAACACCGTGCAAGCTGGGGAGCCTGCATTTTTACTGGTTTCCCAGTCGAATTTATAAAGGGTGTAATCGCAAGTTATAAAAAGCGCTCCGGCCTCAAGGGTTGATGTAGCTTTTGCTCGTAGCTGTCTTACAACATCTAACACAGTCATGTCATGATCAATTATTTTATACGGCTTATCTTTATTTCTTTTGTGCAGAAACTCTGAATATTGCTTTATGAGCTCGGCTCTTTCTTTCACTCGTTCTTCTTGGGGGTTATACTGTCCTGGTCTGGATTAAATAGGGGAATTTAGGCAGTTCTGTCCGGAATAATTAGAGTTGTCATCTGGTAGGATTCAATAGGCCGCTCCAAAGAGAGTGGCCTTGGTTTGTGTGGGGAGGGAGTAGCAGTAGTGGCTGTGGATAAGTGGGTAACTCGTAGCGTAGCGGAGAGGTATCCACTTATCCACAGCCAGGCCCGGGATTTTTGTGGTTTTTCGGAAATTGTTCAATTTTCGCCGTCCAGCACATTTTCGCCATAAATTCCAAAACGAGTTGTCGTAAATTATTGACCTATTCTGATTGTGCGATCAAAGGATGAGATAATCAGTGGCGTTTTCTTTTGCGCTTGTTGGCGGGGGGTTTGGAGCCACCGGTTATTCCCCACTGGATCACTCTTGAGTGAGCAGGGTGGGAAAGGTCTGCAGCCACTGCTTTAACCTGATCGTAATGAGCTCTCAAGCGAGACAGAAAGGCTGGATCGGTGTATAGGTCCTGGGCGATATCCTTGAACAGTGCCTGAGCATATAGGGCGGTGTCTTCAGAGAGATCCAATCTAGGGTTGGGCATGTCAGCCGGGTTCAGGCTGATGCGGATGTCGGCAACCCAGTTTCCAGACTTAACCGAGATAACCATGAGTAAGGCTTCCTGGCAATGGCAGTCAGGGTTGGGGCAATACATTTCCTGCAATTCATAGGAGCCTGTTGGGATACCGGGTTCATTGGGGAAAAACAAGGCGGTGGGCGGGGCTGCTTCGCCCGGCTTGAGGGCCAGAGTAAAAGGGACAAGATAGGACATCGCGATGATTGTAGTCGGTTTTGGAGGCACGGAGCAAGAGTACGGAAGCCGGTCAAGGCAGAAGAAATGGGTGTGCCTGGGGCATTGTCCGCTGTGCGGAGAGGTGGGTTGTCTGATCGGGCACGGGTATTACTTGCGGAAGCCGAAAGGGAGAATATCCCGTAAAGACATCGGGAGGGTGTGGATCAAGCGCTGGTTCTGCAAGCAGTGCCACCGGACGATCTCAGCGCTGCCGGATTTTCTGTTGTCCTTTCGGCATTATGTAGTGCCGGTGATCCAGGCGGTGATCGAGGTGCGCTGTGGCTGCGGGAAAACGTGGGCCGCCTTGGAGGCGGAGTGCGCCGAGGTGGGTGCACCTGCCAGGCGGACGATGCAGCGCTGGTGCGGGTCATTTGCGCAGCAGGCCAGCCGCTGGCTGGGGGCGGTGCAGGCAACTCTGGCGCAGCAGGACAGCAGCTCAGGCTGGCTGGACCCGCACGGGGAAGCCCTGCAAGCAGAGCATCCGGCGCAGGCCTTGCTGGGCGCCAGCGAGCACTTGCTGGCCTGGGGCAAGACGCGCTGGACGGAAGCGGCGGAATATGGCCGGAATGATCGAGTGCGTTTTTTGTGGTGGTGGAGCTCCGGGCGGGGGCTGGGGCGGCTGGTCTAGGGGGAGCCGCACACACACAGTTTGACAATGGGCACTGCCAGCGCCCAGGGATATTATCAGGGCCACCCCAAAAACCATCCAAGGAGCCCAGCATGTCCCGAAAATCATCCCCACCGAACGACGCTCAAGAGCGGAACACCGAGATCGCCCTGTTCCGCTATGGGCTGATCAGTGCACTGCTCTTCGACCCGCTGGCGGCAGGCCAGTTGGAGCAGGCTTTACGTGCGATCGCCGCCAAGACCTATACCATTCCCTATTCCAGCCGCACCCGGGTGAGCATCTCCAGCCTGCGGCGCTATCTCCAGTTGTACAACCAGGGCGGCTTCGAGGCCCTGCGTTCGAACCCACGCTCGGATAAAGGCATTCCCCGAGCTTTTTCGCCTGAAGTCCTGGAGCGGGCTATTGCCTTGCGGGAAGAGCAGCCTGCCCGCACGACCAGCACGTTGGTGGACATCCTGAATCGGGAGCAGGATCTGCAGCTGGAACACCCGCTCAACGCGCACACCCTCACCAGCCAGCTGCGCAGATGCGGCAAGACTCGCCGTTTGCTCTCCCAGGGGGGACGCACCTACCAGCGTTTCGAGCGGGAGCATACCAACTCGCTCTGGCAGGGGGACATGCTGGTGGGCCCATGGCTGCCCGACCCGTATGCCCCTGGCAAGAAGCGCCGGGCGTACCTGTATTGCTTCCTGGATGACCACAGCCGCCTGGTCCCGTATGCCGAGTTCTTTTTTGACGAAGCCCTGCCGCGCATGGAACGGGTGCTCAAGGTCGGGATCTTGCGCCGGGGAGTGCCGGATGCACTCTACGTGGACAATGGCAAGGTCTACTCATCCACCCAGTTCGCAGCCGCCTGCGCGGCGCTGGGTATCCGGAGAATTCACGCGGCTCCGTATAGTCCTGAGGGAAAAGGAAAACAGGAGCGATTTTTTCTGACCGTACGTCTCCAGTTCCTGCCGGAGGTGGAAACCTCCGAGATCGCCCGCCTGACCGAATTGAACGAGTCTTTCTGGGCCTGGCTGGAACTGGTCTACCACTGCCACGAACATTCCGAGACCGGGCAGACCCCGCTGGAGCGTTACCAGGCCGGTCTGCAGCAGGTCCGCACCGCTGATCCGGAAGTCCTGCGCAAAGCCTTCCTGTGGCGCGAGTTCCGCCAGGTGCGCAAGAACGCCACCCTCGACTTGCAGGGCAATACCTACCAGGTCGACCCCAGCTTGTCCGGCCGCAGGCTCGAGCTGCGCTTCGACCCCTTCGATCTTTCGCACCTTGAGCTGGTCCTGGACGGCAATCCCATTGGCAAGGCCAGCGTGCTGGTCCAGAACAAGCAGCGCCATATCAGCGTCGAGCGTCTGGCCACCCAGCCGCCTGCCCCTGCCCGGCCCAAATCCTCTCTGGACTACCTGACCGCCTTGCGCTCTGAGTATCAGGAGCAGCAGCGCAGAGCCGCCGGACCGCTGCAGTTCACCCGCCTGACCCCCACTGAAAAAGACAAACCCCAGGAGAAATGAGATGTTTCAACAGTTCTATGGCTTTACCCACCTGCCCTTCTCCAAAGACATCCCCCCCGCCGATATCCTGGCTACGCGTGGCCAGTCCGAACTGGGGGCACGCCTGTCTTACCTGATCAACGAACAGGGCATGGGCCTGGTCACCGGCGAGATCGGCTGCGGCAAGTCCACCGCCGTGCGCAGCTTCGTCGCCTCCCTCGACCCCAACCGCTACCTGGCCATCTACCTGCCCAACCCCACCCTGGGCATCACTGGCCTCTACCGGGATATCCTGGCCGCCCTGGGTTACGAGCCCCCCTTCAGCAGACCCAGAATGGTCGCCCGCATCCGCTCTGCCTTCGAAGACCTCATCCGCACCAAGCAGCGTTTCCCCCTGCTCATCCTCGACGAAGCCGACCTGCTGCCTCCCACCGCTTTCGAGCAGTTCCGCCTGCTCCTGAGCACCAACATGGACAGCCGCTCTTTGGCCACCCTCCTGCTCATCGGCCCCCCCGTCCTCAGCCAGACCCTGCACCTGTCCATCCACGAAGCTTTCCGCCAGCGCCTGACCAACTCTTACCAGTTCCCTCCCCTCGATCTCAAAGAAACCCTCGAGTACATTCAGCACCACCTGCGCATTGCCGGGTATGTCACCGGTTCCCCTTTCAGCGACGATGCCCTCAAACGCATCTTCGAGTACACCCGCGGCCTCCCCCGCCAGATCAACCGCCTGTGCATCACCGCCTTGATCGCTGGCCGCATCGACCAGAAACAGATCCTGGATGACAGTACCATCCTCAAAGCGATCGCCGAAATCGACCAGGGCTGACTGCCTTTTCCAAAACTAAAAACGGGCACCTCTCGTGGAGCCCGTTTTTTTCCTCCTTGTGTCACAATTTATTTCAGACTTACTCCACCAAATAGCTCGGCCCCTTACATTATACACGATGATATTTTTCCCCTTTAGGATTACATCAGCATGTCGATAAGGTTTAAAAAACGATTCAACGTCAATCCCATCTTGTGCAAATCGCTGATGATATCTCAACTCAACACCCGATAGATATCTTGATGTTGTGGCAGCTCTGCTGATCGAACGGGACCATTGACGAGCACCTAAATCATCTGCATATTTGTTAATGCTAGCTAATAATTCTTTTACTGTTCTGTCATGGCTTCTAAACTGAAATGGTAGATTGTATTTTTGCGTTGCGCTAAGAAGTTCATTGGAAATAGCGACCTGTGGGCTGACATCCAAATCTAAAACTCCAAATAGGAAGTTTGTATCGAAGAAAAGCATTATTGGATTAAGCCCTTTTCGAAACTCTGCTGCTGAAGCTGGTGCAATTGCTAGAGCGAAGTAATTAAACGCACCATCAGCTAACTGAGATATATACTTAGCTCGCGTAGCATAATTTCCTGTCGTTGCCATAAAATCTGATATAGCTTGTCGAGCTTTGGGTCGCTGTTCTTGGGGGAACTCAGATGCAATCACACCGTCCAAAATTGACGAAAGACTCTCGGAATAATCTTGGGGAATATCAATTGATGGATCTAGCAAAGAAACCGTCTGTATACCATGGCGCTGAAAAGCATTAGACAAGTATCGTCTTAGCGCTGTCCATATTCTTGGAAATTCTAAATCAGGAGAAGATGATTTTATTTCTGCTTGCCAGCCATCTCGGACTTTGTTTTCAAGTACATATGCAGCATCAATGTTATCTCGTATTGACCTTCTGGTAACATCTGGAATAACATACTTGCCATCAGATAGTATAAGAGTGCCTATTGAGAGAAGTTGGTCAATCGCAAATTGGACTTCATGGTCGGCGATCTTGAGACCGAAAAGTTCATAAATCTTGTGAGAGAACTCTGTAGCATTTTTGAAAATATCCTCGGGTAAAAAGACTAAACAATAGAGAATGAGTTCCTTCAGGGTGTCCTCTGCACCATTTGTTTTGCCGATTGCAACGATACTGCACATTCTTTCGAACGCAGTACTAAAATTATGATTTTTAAGGGTTTGACTGTTTTTATTCATGGAAGTCTCACTTTCATGAAGCCATCTCGTCTCAGCGCTTACGACGTGGGAATAGTGCTCCAAGTAGAGCTGTTCCTTCGAGGCAATAAGGTCAAAATCAGATTGCTCATCACTTAATTCAAACTATTAGAAAGATTGTTTCCAATGATCCTCAGCAATTTTGTTAATTCACTAACTTCTTCGGCGCTAATTTGAATTTTCCTTCCAGCTACTGCGCCAGGATCCTTTGCCTTCTTTATATATTCCTGGTCAATCACGCCCATTTTGTGGGCCAGTAGATGGCGTTTTTGGAAACATCTTACTATCGTATCCCATTTATCGGAACCGATTCCGGCAGCAATATCAAACCCAAAAAGCTCATTCACACGAGTGCGAGCATTCTGAATATTCTGGAAAGAAATATCCTGTGCTTGCCGTGAATTTTTCGCCTTATTCGAGAATGCCGAGCATAATGCTCTACCGAAACCATCGAAGGCTGACACAGCATTTTCAAGAGCATCTTCAACAAGGCGCTCTGCAAGTTCTTTGTCTTCTGCACCGCCGGCAAGTGCGATCTCTTTTTCAACCAAGTCAAAATTCTTGCTTAGGATTTGCAGCGAGTTATGAGTTCCGCAATCGGGACAAAAGGCAAAAACCCCATATACAGCATATTCCAAAGTGCAGTTATCGCATATTACATGAGTCTCTAATTGCTTCTCCCGGTAATATCGGATTGGATGAGAATGGCCTTTAAATTCCACGCTGAGCTTTAGGAAGCTATTCTGCGTGCTTTGTCGTAATTCTCGATCCCATTCTCGTGTATCTGCCTCCAAAGCTTTCGATACTTCGTTTTCCATTATGGAGCGAGCATAAGCAAGTTGATCTTGCGTCCAGAAATGATCATGGCTTGTTGTGTCCCCACAATATGGGCAATGACAGGGAAGATCCTTTCCTTTCAGGCCAGTGCCAAATTTCACTTTGAAATATCCTAGGCATTCAGGGTTAGGGCATTCCCTGCCTGTTAATCCATTTTCATCAGTCGGCACTGATATTTTTATTCCACCCTCTAGTCGTTTGAGATTTCTAAAAGAAAAACTCATAATTACCCCTCCTTTACTCTCACCTCCCCGCTCATCAGTCGGGGCAGCAGCGCATCCCTCAGCGCCGCCAGGGTGCGGGATTGTTCGTCATTTGACCGGATTTTAGTCATGATCGAGCGTGCAAAATCACCAAATCGGTTTGCCAAAGATTCCGGCGGAACAGCCAGCATGTATTTATCGAAACAGGATGCTGGCGCGCGTTGTCGCCCGCTTGTTCCGGTCATATTTTGGATTGTGTGATTTCGCAACTCTTCACTGCGCGCCAAGTAATACCCATATTCGGGTGGCAGAGGTGGTTTGGGGTGCAAAATGATGTATTCTGTTGATCCCCAACCAACCTGACCATCTGCCAGAAAATCGACAAAAGCTGTTTTCCCATTTTCCAAGCATGGAGTAATTCGAGCAACGAGCGTATCACCATTGGTGAACTTCGTGCCAGAACCGAAAGGCCGATCAATCCATTCAATGGCGCGATGACCTTGCGTTGGCATATTTGCCATATCCAGATAAGGGGCAACATCCTCTTTTTTCAAAGAACGAAATGGGTTAACGCTTATCACTTCTGGTAATGGCACAACCTTCCACCCCGCCGCTTCCTCGCTCTCCATAAACCACTGACGGAACACTGACCGCGCCAGTTCTTCAAGCGTGGCATTCATGCGGCGGTTGAGTTCGATCTTATCATCCAGGGAGCCAAGCACGTCCGCGATGGCGTTTCGATTCTTTTCTGGTGGCCACCCAATCTCAAAACCAGTAAAATCCTTATTCGATAAATTTGGAAATACTGAACCCGCTGATAATCCAAGTAAGGAAGGTAGTAAATGGACTAATGAGTAGTATAAAAATTTGGTGTCTGCATGAGAGTTATTCTTTGCACTAAAAGCCGCCAGACCACGACCGAGACAGTATTCTTGATCAGCCCAATTCATTCTACCGGTTGTAGAACCCCTGACACAAAAAAGAATATCGCCCGGTTTACATAGTTTTGTTGGTGTTGTTGTCCATGTTTTTGGATATGGGTGGTAAAAGCCAAATTCTGTAGGTCCATTGAGCAAAGGCGTACCCTGACCAAGAGCGTTATATGAGTCGCCCTTTGGGGACTGGCCCATCTTGATTATAGCGACTTCCCCAAGAGCCTTATTCTCCATGCTCTAATCCCCTCAAATTCAGACGAATATGCTCTTCCAGCGCAGCGCTTTCAGCAAATTGTTCATCTAATGTTCTCGTCAGATGTGCCAACTTTTCATCAAATGGCTCATCATCATCTTCGAGATCGGCGGCACCAACATAACGGCCAGGAGTAAGCACAAAACTATGTCCCTGAATTTCATCCGATTTGGCGCTCTTACAAAAGCCCGGCTCATCCTGATATTCCCCCGCTTCCTTCTCGCCGCGCCAGGCATGGTAAACAGCAGCGACGCGAGTGAAGTCTTCATCGGTCAGTTCACGATGGGTCCGATCGCGCATCATGCCCAGCTTTCGAGCGTCAATGAACAGCGTCTCGCCGCGCCGGTCGCGTTTGGGAGTCCTGCTATTACCGCCCGATTTGTCCCTTGCCAGGAACCACAGGCAGGCCGGGATTGGTGTGCTGTAGAACAATTGCCCCGACAGGGCGATCATGCAGTCCACCAGGTCGGCTTCCACCATTGCCTTGCGGATCTCACCTTCATTCGAAGTGTTGGACGACATCGAGCCGTTGGCCAGCACGAAGCCGGCTACGCCGCGCGGTGCCAGGTGATAGACCATGTGCTGGATCCAGGCGTAGTTGGCGTTGTTGCGTGAGGGGGTGCCGTACTTCCAACGCAGGTCACCTTCTAGCCGCTCGCCGCCCCACTCGCTCATATTGAACGGCGGGTTGGCCAGGATGAAGTCGGCCCGCAGGTCAGGGTGCAGGTCGCGCAGGAACGAGTCACCAGGCTCGGGTCCCAGGTCCGCTTCGATGCCGCGGATGGCCAGGTTCATCTTCGCCAGCCGCCAGGTGGTCGGGTTCAATTCCTGCCCGTAAACGGCGATGTCCCCGATCCGCCCGCCGTGCTCCTGTAAGAAGCGCTCAGATTGTACGAACATCCCACCCGACCCGCAGCAGGGGTCGTACACCCGTCCATGGTAGGGCTCGATCATCGCCACAAGTAGCTTGACCACGCAAGCAGGTGTATAGAACTCACCACCGCCTTTACCTTCCGCACTGGCGAAGCGTCCCAGGAAATACTCGTAGGTGCGGCCCAGGATGTCCTTCTTCTGGCTCTCCGGATCGCCCAGGCCAATCGTGCCGATCAGGTCGAGCAGCTCGCCCAGGCGGGTCTTGTCCAAGTCGGGGCGGGCGTAGGTCTTAGGCAGGACGCCACGCAGGCGTGGGTTCTCGCGCTCGATGGCAGTCATCGCGTCGTCGATCAGCTTGCCGATCTGCGGACTCTTGGCCTGCGACTGGAGACGGTCCCAGCGCGCCTCGGCTGGTACCCAGAAGACGTTCTCGGCGCTGTACTCATCCCGATCTTCCAGAACTTCAAATCGCACTGTCGGTTCTTTGATGAACGCTGCGCTGGAAGGGTCAGCCAGGTCGTGCTCAAGCGCCTGGCGACGGGTCTCGAAGGCGTCCGAAATGTACTTCAAGAAGATGATTCCCAGGACAACATGCTTGTACTCGGCCGCGTCCATATGGCCGCGCAGCTTGTCTGCTGCAGCCCAGAGTTTTTCTTCGAAGCCGAGAGTGGCACCGTTGGTGCTATATGTGGATTTGCGTTTTGAGTTTGGCATATTTCTACGTTGTATGTGGACCAGTCGGTAACGGGCAGAAATTATTTAGCGACATCAATTACTACCAATAAATCCCCGGATTCCTGCGGTTAAGCGATGCCGCGAGGCTTGGGAAAGTCGCTTAATTGTAATTATGCGGCATCTGAATATTAGCACATCTCCCTGATTTTGACGACTTCTTCCCTGAAGGATCATAGATTGACCTGGATTTTTTCTTGAAGAAAACGCCGGAGCGGTAAACTCGCGCCTCTCCGCCCAGCGTACCGGATAAGAGTCTTTTCATTGACCCAATAGCTGGCGATTGCATTTTCGAAGATCTGTATCATACCTTTTCCCTGAAAGAAATAAAACATGTCCTTATCCACAAAGACATCGACCAGAATTTTCTCTAATTTGGGGAAGGGCAACTCACTATTTATTTTCTTGGGGGATTGCGTGATCAAACGGCTGATAATGACGTTATTGGGCTGCCGTAATACATACCTTGTCATCATCTCATGATCCGGCTCAAGGAAAACTTTGCTTGGGTAGAGAATGCTGAGATGATTAAAAACAGTTTCGCATATATCCTTTTCCGGTTGAACAATAAGAATGTTTTGGCCTGGTTGATGTGTTATGAATTCGTGCAACAGCTTGGTTTCCCAGACCAGGTATTGAATATAAGGGAATGCTTTCCGGATTATTTCGTTAAGCGTCAAGAGTTCCGGTGACCAGCTGGGGGAGAAGTTTTTTTTCTTTGCGGTTGGCTGAGAAGGCTTATCATGGAAAGCATAGATCCCAGCCCCGATGGGAATGATGATTTGTTGCTTCTCCAAACCGTATAAGAATCTTCGAAAGGCCTGTTCAGTCGCTGGCTGAGAATGATGCATGTAATAATTTCTCAGTTCAGATTTTTGAACAGACCTGGCTGCGGGAAAGGCTGCTCGTAGTTCCAGTTCGTTTACTTTGAGTTTATCCATTTGTATAGGCTATTTTACGTTTTTCGTAAATCGTCAGTATATTGGTTTTACTGACGATTTACGAAATCTCTGATAGTATACCAATCTATAGGCGATTCTGGAATAATGCACACCTGATACTGATCGAGAAAAGAGAATGCGGTGAATTCCGAAATACAGGGGCATCTCTGCTTACAAATTCATAACAAAAAGTTGGTCGAAATTCCATATCGTCCACTGTGCACGAATTGTTCTATATGTTCTTATGCCCAAATCGGGAGGGGGATGACAATCCAGAACATATGTGCTAGTATTTATGCGACAACAAAATAGAACCCGGTTGTTTGCATGGTAAAACCAGTCTGCCAATCCTGGCGCTGGGAGAAGTAAGTCCACGTTGGAACCGGTCTTTATCCAAGAGGACCTTGTCCACAAGGTTCTGCTAACGTGTTTCTCCTGGCGTTTTTTATTCCCAGGAAGGTCTCTACCGAGAGGTGCATGATGAACTACTCTGAAGACAGTCGCATCGATGAATTCTGTCGTGAGCTCGCCCTGGCCTTGCGCCGGATTACCGGGCTGACGCCGGAATCCTTGCCGGGCGATCTGGCCAAGCAAGTTGAAATCCATTCTCCTCCCAGGAAAGACGATGGTGATGACGGTGACAATAATGACGACGAAGACGACGAAGAGGAAGATGATGATGAACACACCAACCAGTGATTTCTGGAAGATCAGCAATCCAAAAGAGCTGATGGAGTACATGCAGCAGTTTGATGGGAAGAAGACTCCCGAGCCCGACCGGAAAAGGGTGGTGATCTATGTGCGGAAATCACGCATCTTGAAAAATGCCACCCACTACTCGCCGGAGATCCAGGAACAGGCCTGCCGCGACCGGGCCGAAAAAGAGGGCTGGGAAGTGAAGGATGTGATCATCGACCTTGATAAGAGCGGGCGGAATTCAAAACGGGAGGGGATCCAGAAAGTGATCCGCATGGTCAAGAACGGACAGGTGGATTTCGTGATCGCCCATTACCTAGACCGCAGCTTCCGCAACAGCAACAGCTTTTTTGCGTTCCAGGGCTTACTGCAGAGGTATGGGGTGGATTTTGTCAGCGTGTCGGAACCCTTTGACACGCGAACGTTTCTCGGGCGCCTGACCGCATCGATCATGGCATCGATGGCTGAGCTGCCGGTCCTGGCGGCTTCCGAACGCGGCCGGGCGGCCAAGAAGGCCCGCTTCGAACGCGGCTTCCATAATGGCGGTTATCGCCTGGGTTATTGCAATGGCTTGTGTTCCACCTGTACAGACCCGAACGGGAAAGATTATTGTCCCCTGTTCGGCGGGCCGGATCGCGTCGAAAGCCAGCGGGGGCGGATCCAGGTCCCGCATCCGATCGAGCAGCACCTGGTGCGCCTGATCGTCTCGATGTACCACCGGGGCAAAAGCGACCGGGATATTGCCGCTGAGATCAATGCCCATATATACCAGCTCCCCGACGGCCGGCGGGTGCAGTTCCGGACCAAGGGGGTGCCCAACTCCTATCCGCCCGGGAAACTCAGCCGTGATACCGTGCGCGAGATCGTCCGCAATCCCTTTCATGCAGGTTGGGTGGCCGCGTATCCGACTGCCCCCCTTTCCATGGCAGATGACCTGGAGAACCCCGGGACTGTTCGCAATCCCGTCAAGGATCGCCGGACCCCAAAGGATTTCGTGCCCGGAAATCACGAGCCGCTTTACCCGTTCGATGTTTGGAAGGCCAATCAGCAGTTGCGGAGGAGCAAGAAGAGAGTCGCGGTTGTAGATGGCCGGCCCAAGCGGGTCTACCTGCTCAGCGGGACTGGCCGGTGCCATGTGTGCTATGAAACTGATCACCGCGATGTCTCTCTGCGTGGCTCCATCAACGGCAGCGGAAAGCCGGTCTACCGGTGTGCCGCGCTGATCGACCGGTCGATCCTGCGGCGCAAGAATGGGGTAAGTGTGGATGCAAATCTTGAGAACGATGATGCATTCCAGGCTTTGCTGGAAAAGCATGATCATTTTGCCATTCCGGGTGAGCTGGTAGAACGGCAGGTTGTGGATCTGGTCAAGCGCCTGCAGATCCCCCTGGAGTGGCACGAGCGCATTCTGGCTTATTATCTTTCTGATGATGGGATGGGTGAATTTGAGAGGATGGGGTATGGACTGCGGAAGGAAATGGAAAGGGTGAGGGAGTTATTCCAGGCTGGTCAAATCGACCGGCTGGAATTCAACCAGGAGGCGCTCAGGATTGGGGAACAGTTGAAAAGCTTGAGGCCGGCCGCACGCCCGGAGGCGGTGCGGATTCTTCCCTTGCTAAAAGATTGGCCATCCATCTGGGAAAAGATGAATGGCCTGGAAATGCGTACGATTGCGGGAATCGTATTCGGCGGATTATATTTCGATCACCGGGGCCAGTTACAAAGGATGACAGCATACCCGCCTTTCGATGAAGCCCTTCAAAATTCCCTTTAGAGAATTGAACCTCCCCAAATGAATTGTGTAAAACCAGGTGCGGGGTATTTGCCGACCAGCCAAGCCTGGGAGAAACCATATCTGTCGGAAATACGCCTGAGCTTTTGATCATCGGAAAGGATGGGGTGATATTTTGCTTCCAAAGCGGTTGAATTTCCATCCGCTTTTACAATGAAGTCGATCTCATATTCACTACCTTTCGCTAGGTAATTAAGTGTCCCGTAAGATCTGAGCTGGTTGTAGACGGCATTCTCGAACAATATCCCCTCGCTTAGATTAACCAGAATGCTGGCGATCCCGTTATCGCAGAAATAGAGCTTTCTGGCCAAGGCAGAAGGTTTTTCGCCACCTGCATAGGCCGGCAACCGGTGGATCACGTAGGTCATTTCGAGAAAATCCAGGTACTGCATGACAGTGGGGCGGGAAAGCCCGCTGGTAGAAGCCAGCTTGGTGACATCCAGCTTGTTTCCGATCCGTAGAGCAAGTAAATGCATCAATTGCTCCAGCTCACCGATCTTGCGAAAATCCGCCAGAGCACGAACATCGATGTTTATGTAGGATGAAAAAATATCATTCAGGATTTCGCGTCGTACAGCTGGGCGGGTTTCCAATACCACGTCTGGCATACCGCCATACATCACGTACTCTTCATACAATCCCTTGAGACGCTCATACTCGTGTGGATTAAAGAGCATCTCAGATAAATGCTCCTTGCGACGATACGGGATGCTGTGGAAATCAAGGAATTCCCCGAAGGTCAATGGAAACATCTCAAAGACAACTTTACGCCCGGCCAGTGATTCCGTGAAATAATTCTTCAAGTAGAACGAGCTCGATCCGGTTAGCAGGAATTTGATCTGATAGGTATCGTGCAAATACTTGACGACACTCGGCAGGTTGGGAACATTCTGGATCTCATCCAGAGCCACGGTTATGGGCTGGTTTGAATCGATCCCCCGATTACGAAGATAATCCAGCACCAGGTCATAATTGTTTTCCCGGAAAACCTCGCGCTGGTCAAGGCGCTCAAGGTCTAGATAGATTTTGTTATTCCCCGGCACCTGATCGAGAAGCCAGCGTAGGGAGGTGGTCTTCCCTGTGCGCCGCATACCAGTGATCACAATTGCACGCTGGTCAGCCAGAGCGCCTTGCAATGCAGTGAAAATCGAGCGAGGGTAGGTAGGCATGTCTCTATTTTACAGAAAATACCTATATTTGTAAAGTAGCATTTTACAGTTTTGCCTATTTTGTGTAAATTATCCCCCAAAAACACCTGCAAGGCTTGCTATCCCCCACGAGAATTCGCTATTCTTCTTCATCACCCAGATCGTTGACCACTGATGCTTGATGCTGATCTGCAATCTCTCTGAGCAATGCCCGCCAGCCATCTCCTCGGTTGTGATCCACGATTCGGCCATGGGCGATGACATCATGATTGATCCGGACTTCGTAATCATAGTTTGCGATTTTCTTGGTGCCGGTACCATCGTTGTGAACTAAGACAATGAGCATCAGAACCACCTTCAAATTTCCAATATGCGTTGTAGATGAAATCCTGCCAGACCAAGGCAGGCCGTTAATAACGTTGGTCAATTGTCATTCA
Source organism: uncultured Chloroflexia bacterium (assembly GCA_963753465.1). Taxonomy (GTDB): domain Bacteria; phylum Chloroflexota; class Anaerolineae; order Anaerolineales; family Villigracilaceae; genus UBA877. The sequence goes on along the minus strand of CAVWCJ010000003.1, from coordinate 636,751 downwards.
GTAACCCACGCATACCTGGCACAGATATATTTATACCAATCATCGAGTCCCGAAGGTTTGGCATTAAATCTTCCAAATAAATCCTCAGTGCATATGCTGGTAAACCTTGTAGGATCGAGCACTAATTTCTTCCACACTGATATGGCGGAGACATCGATTGATCGTAAATCCGGTGATGTGACGTTTCGGAAATCCTTATTGTGCGCGGGTGAGATATGCAACAAGCTGACTTTTTCGGCACCAAGCTCATGGGCCTTTTCCATCTCGTGCACCAGGAATTGTTGGCGCATGAGTTGATAGAACGGTTCATAGAATAAAGCATCAAAACTGGGGATCAAGGATTTATTGAGGGGGCAATCATCTGCATCATAGAGATGCCGATAAATGGATGTTCGATCTGTCCCGCTCGATGCGTATTTTAGCCAGGTTGAGCTATAGGCTTCAGTATATTTCCACTCGATGAGAATTATTTGTTTCTTTCCTTCTGATGTTTGGAACATGACGGCTGCATCGGCGCTTGTGAAGTTAGCTCCCCTTGTGCGTTTTCCCATCCCGGAGATTCTTTCTCCCAAATAATTCCTGGCCCCGATCCATTCAAATGCTACATATTGATCGTCTTCTATGGGGAGCATGGTTTTAATCTCTGGAAAGAATGCTCGTAAAAGTTCTGCCAATGCAACAGGCTTATCTGCAAAAGGAAAAAGAAAATTGGCGCAGCAAACTTGCGAATCGCAAAGATGATTGCTAGGATTTCCTCCTTGTCCATCGTGCCATTTTATTTCATGCCGGCTAAAATAATCCCTTATAGTATGTTGGATTTCAGGAAACAAGTTTTCAGAGGCACGCTCAAGTGGCAAGCAGAATGGGTAGGCATGGCTCTTATAATTTCCATCCTTACGTGCGGCTTGTGAAAAGTAAAGTGAATTTGCCTTCAAGGCAGCTTGAATGAGTTTTTCCTCCGCCAAAAATCTTCTCATTAATCCTCCCGCTTTCTTTCTGAAAGAAACGGCTTATTTGTGATGAAAGGACGATCGTTTATTCTAAATTGTCTGTAAATCCCGTTGTCTGAGCAATGACAATGTTCTAAGGACTTCATCGTCATAATTGCTTGTGGATATTTTTTCTATTAATTCAGGAAGGATTTTGTCACGAAAACTCCACACATCCACTCTGAAGTGATGATCTTGCTCATACGAGGCCAGAAGACTGGCTAGATCTCCTTCATCCGAAACTCTCCAGGTAACAAAGACCCTCTTTATTCTTATTGGGTCAAAGCCGATGCTTGTATAAGTCCTGGCGATATGATCAAAGTATGTCTTTCCTTTGGCATAATCTGTATTACTCCCCTCGCGCTTGGGTGGGACCCCAAGATATTTCTTATCGAAGATTTCGCGGAGTTCCTTAGTTGAAGGGCACCAATTTTCTTGGTGAGTAACAGAGCTTTCAACGTGGTATTGCTCCCCAGATACCAGGTTATATGCGAGCAAGTCGCATTGGCGATTGTTTCCCCCATGGATTTTTACATCAGCCATGGTGAAACACGCTTTGCAATATCGGAAATAACACTCAACGATATGTTCGACGGCGTTCATGATAATCCTATTTTAGCGGTTGGTCTCTTTGATCAGACTGCGGTTTTGGGAGATATATTCTTGAGAATACGGAATAAAAGTTGTACCAGATAATGTCCCGCTTTTCCATGAATTGTTGGATCGTTGTATATGAATCGATGGAATGCGCTCCGGAATTCCCTTTTTCTTTAAATGTTTTGATGTCATTGATTACTTTATTGTCCAAACTATCAGTAATATAACGGAAATCTGCTTGTCTGTCTTTGATGTTTTCGATGAGGTCAGAAAAATTGAGGAATTTATGCTTTTTTGCATCATAATATAATTCACTCTCGCCGGTTCCGTATTGCTTTCGAAGGATATCGATGACCAAATTTTCTAAAAGCTTTCTAACGAGCACGGAAAGCGCAAATACGAATTTGTGTTCATAAAGCTGGTTTATTTCATTAATTAATTTTTTGTAAAAATCGTCAGGTATATCTATTACTTCCAGCAAATAATCTTCATGTTCAGTTGGTATTTTTATTGTCTGGTCAGCAAGGTGTTTTTCAATAAAGTTGACAGTCGCCAATAGAGCTTGGCTGCCTGCTTCGTTGTAGCTTTTAAAAACAGGCAACTTGGCTTCTGCTGCTGCGCGGACAGCAAGGTGTAGCTCACTTTGGAATCGGCTCGAATAGACTATCTGAAATGTTGGGACTAGGAGTTTATCTTTCTCAGCATCCTCTATTGCATCGCAAATGGCCCAGCCAATATTGTCGCTTTGAGAAGAAGGAACGGCTTTATCAGCATCCCAGCGAAGATCTACAATAGCGATATCAAAGTGAATAGTTTTTATAAATGCAAGGGCTTCTTGATAGGTTCGAGCAACAGTAACATCGTAATATCCATCTCGGAGCGTTTTCACCGCTTGTCTCAAAGGTAAGAAGGCGTTGATAAATCCAGGCGGAGCCCCGGGGTATTTTTTCCTCAATTCCATGACTACATCTTCGTCTGGAATTTCTTCGTCTGGAATTTGATCATCGGCAAATAACACCTTGAGACGGGTCATTCATCTTCTCCTACATTTACTTGAGTGGTACTTGGAGTGACAGGCCCCAATGGGTAAAGAAATTTGAGGATAATTTCTACGTCATCAAGGCTAGACCTAGCAGCTCGTTTGAATTCATGGACTCTTGAATATTGGGGTTGTGATTCTCCGAATGAAATCATTATGGTTTCCCCATCGCCTGTAAACCATCCCCCTTTAGCGATGTTCTTTGATATGTCCTCAACGGGCTCAATCTCGTGCTCGTTGCTTGTGTGGTGAAGGAGAGATTCTGGTCGGTTTGTCTGAACGTTCGCATGGGCAATATCATTTCGGCGTTCTTTGATAGAGTTAGCTTTGGAAACCAAATCTTCGGGCAGTATGTTCGCTTTCACTGCCATTTTGATTATAGGCCCGAGGGTAGATGATTTTGAGAAACCTATCTTGAATAACTCATATTTCAGCGCAATTTCGAGCAATACTGCAGCCATTACAATACAAGCAGAGAAATTTCCATATACATAACACCACGTCGCCTCCTCCCATATTCTTGGGATAGAAGACTCGAGAGCTAACCGAATGTATTCATCGTGGGTTTTCGCTGGCGAAGTGAGATGTGGCCTGAAGGTAAGCTCTGTTCCCCCACCGCCCGGGCCGCCAATTTCATCCAAGCGTTGTGCCCATTCTTCGATATGGTACTCAACAATTTTCATCAATCGGTCGCTGGTTTGAGTCATGACACAACCTGTTCGCGCCTATTCTGGCTCAACGTCCTGAAGTAGAGAAGAGCGGCCCCTCTCCGCTGACACTGCTTTTAAAAGGTTGAATTGGATTTATCCGTTTTTTTTCGTTGAGTACGCCATTGGCTCTGATACACTACTTCATCGCGAAATAACGCCCACGATACATATCTCTCGGCTATATCTTCTAAATGACGAGTCTCTTCTTCAATGTTTTCGTCACTTATCATCGTAGATAGCTGAACTTTTTCGTCTCCTTGATGTAACAAGCTATTACGCATCGAATTAAAATCGTCGAAATGCAATAACATCTTTTTCCCACCCTTCAATTTTAGCTTCTCCTGCCAATTGCTCAAAACGGGATGCCAGACTAGGTCGCAAGTTTCCCGCTATTTTTAGGAAGAATTCAGCCAATTGTTTCGATCCATTGTCATCTTGGGCTAAAATCAAATCCTGGATTTTCTTGATGTTCTCCTGCTTCTCTTTCTCATATTGCGGATTTCCGCTGCATCCAGCAAGGATCATTTCGATTGGGGTGAAAAGGGATAAAAACTTCGGTATGGAATTCCGTTCTGGCCATGCTCGAAGAAGCCAAGTTAGCACCGAGGCGCCAAACTGCTGAGCAGCAGGATTAGCTTTACTTACTGCCTGTATATGTTTCTCAAGCATTTGTGTCCCGTAAGGATTTAGCGATACGTCTTCAAGTACTTGCATCCAAGGACCGGTTATCTGAATCGGCCGATCAGTTTCGTCCCTAATGGCAAAAAAATTCTCATTGATCTCTTCCAGTACAAATTGTGGATGAAATCGCAATCCTAAAACGCCAGCAATGAGATTCGAGGTGTTTCTAAAACCGATTGTATCCTCTGCTGCCAAGGCTAGTATTTCATTTTGAGCATTCGTATCTTTTGCGTGGAATAATTTGGACAACTCATTGGCAACTTCAAACTTCTTTATACATGAAATCTCTGTAAAGAATTTTCGTGGATATGAAGACTCTGTTGCATCTTTTTTATATTCTGCTGTTATAACAGGCGAGATTTCTCCAGGTATGATGTACTTACCTTGAACAGCCGTGAATACGATTCCAAGTTTAGGACGAGGGCCAATATAAACTCCGACTTGATATTCCCCCATCATGCAGTTCATTTCAAGTTCATTTTGGCCTGCTAAGGAGCAACCCGCGGCATCATATAGTCTTCGATAACCTATCTGTTCTATGGCCATTTCTTAATTCCTGTCGTTAGATGGCGATATCCCACGACTAACAACCTTATTACAACCTTAACTCAACTTTATCACTAAGCGTGGCAAAGGTAGCGAGTTGCATAGTTCTTCAAAAAAGGCACGGACATTTTTAATAACCCGTGTTATATAGACTGGATTGAGCACAAGCATATCCTCCTCTAGGTATAGAGGTCGGATATTATCGTTGTGATCGTCATTTTCACCGCTGATGGAAACTCCTAAGCCTCTCTTTGCTAATTGCTGAAGGAAGGTTTCGTCTTTGCATCCTTTTACTTTTCCTGAAGCATGAATGATGCAGTTCCTTAATTTGTTTAACTCGTGCAAGTCCTCCCAATGCAAGCCAGTAATACCCACTTTTTCAGATAGATATTTTTGGTATCCATTAATTATGCTTTGCTTAGGCGAAGGTGGGGGAGGAAGGAGTTTATTCTCGTCATATGCCGCTTCACAAACCTCCCCGAGTTTGTTCTCAACAACGAGAAAAAGGAGAACGATGCAAGAATACCTGAAAAAGTTAGGGAGCAACATATCAAAGTTCATTTCATGTTCCTGCATCGCAATATTCCACTCTGCTAGTTCCTCATCGCCTCTTAGCCCCATTCCCTTGATCGTCTCATCAACTCGCTGGCGCTCTTCGACCTTGGCAGAATTCAATTGGGATTCTATGGTTTCGTAGTATCGTTCGATGCCGTCAATCGCGGCCAGAGTAAGTTCTCGGGTGAACGAAACTTCAATCGTTGTCATGTCTAATCCATTAATCAAAATACTTTTGTAATAGGACCATTATCGCATCAGCAACCTGCTTGCGTGTTCCTGGTTCTCGAATCTTAGATAGCCTAATTGCTACTTCCACTGCCTCCGGGGGCAAGTGCTCAGCGCTGGCTGTCTGGATCTCAAAAGCCTTAAGGGTAGGCTGACCGGCGAGGTCAAGCAGTTCGTTGGGGTTGATATCAAAGTGGTTCGCCAGCAAAATGCAAGTTGGCATGCTGGGACGATATCCCTCTAGGATCCGCCGGACCGCTTGATGATCCAGGCCACAAGCCAGGGCGGTTTCCCGGTAGGACTCGTTGTGTTTCTCTAGCAACCCCTTCAGGCGTTTGACGACGGGGGTCGGATTGTAGGGTCTTTCGTAGGAAATCTTCTTTCGCTTGGCAATGGGAAGTTCGTCGCTCATAACAGCCTCGCCGATCTGCGCTAAAATTCATTTGCCCATTCCGGGGCAAATTCATTATATCGTATGGAACAAGGAGGTTCCAAATGGATAAATCTTCCAATTCACCGCCCCTACGTGCAGCTGGCTACCGCCGGGTGTCAATGAAGGACCAGGTGGAAGGGTTCAGCCTGGACGCGCAGGAGGGCAACATCACCCGCTATGTCGAAAGCCATGGCTGGGAGCTGGTCGATATCTATATCGATGCCGGCATCTCTGCCAAGAAGGGCAGCCGCCGGCCAGCCTTTGAGCACCTGATGAAGGATGCCCAGGCTGGCAAGTTCGATGTGGTCGTGGTGGATAAGATCGACCGCTTTTACCGACACCTGAGCGGCCTGCTGGCGGCGCTGGATCAGTTGAACAGTTACGGGGTCTCGTTCGCCTCCGTCCAGGAGCAACTCGATTTCACAACGCCCTGGGGCAAGCTGATGTTGACTGTTCTCGGGACACTGGCAGAGATCTACCTGGACAACCTGCGCCAGGAAACTCGCAAAGGAAAACTGCAGCGGGCGCGCCAGGGGTTCTGGCTGGGCGAATATCCGTACGGCTACTGTAACGGGCAGTGTTCACAATGCACCCACCCAAACGGTAAGGATTACTGCCCTGACTTCGGGATGCCGGACAAGGGTGATAAGAGGAGCCTGTATCCGCACCCGGTGGAATCTCAGGTGGTCAAGATGGTCTTCGAGTGGTACGCCGGCGGCCGGGAGACCAGTCGAACCATTGCCAGGCGCCTGAACGAGACGAGCATCACACTCCCGAGTGGGAAGGTTCTTCAAATTCGATCAAAGGGAAAGCTTGGCCGTAGTGAACCAAGTATCTTCGGCCGGGACCTCATTCGGGATATGATCCAACGCGATGTTTACACCGGGAAGTTGCCCTATCGCGGGATTGATGATAATGGCCGGCATCGAAAGCGGGCTGAAGTGCTCCACATGTTCCCCGGCCATCATACCCCTCTTGTGGATGAGGCGACATTTACCCGTGCCCAGGAGATCCGGAAAACGAACGGCGCGATCTTTGCCTACTGCGATAAGGAGCGCCTCCGAAGAGTTTATCCCCTCACGGGCATCCTGCACTGCTCCCGATGTGGCGCGCCTATGCGGGGGAGTGGAAAAGTTAACAGGGATGAGATCCTCTACTACTATGCCGATTCCAACAGGTTGGATAAAGAACTCGATTGCCCCCAGGGAATGGTGCGAGCTGAACGAATTGAAGCACAAGTAGTAAAATGGTTGCGGTACCAGGTGGCACAGGTACTGTCTGCTGAAAACCTGGCGATTGACGCTCAGCTGCAGGAGAGTGACGTCCGCTACAATCGAGCCAAGGATTTATTCCTGGCCAGCCAGATCGACCGCCGAACATTCGATATCGAAACTGCAAGGTCTGAGAATTTGCGAGCATCCTTGCACGCGGACGAATCCTGTGCTAGAATGACATTGGCTTTGCAAATCCAGCCTCAGCTCGATGGCTGGGAAGATCTTTCCCAATTTGAACGCAAAAGGCTGCTTCGACTCGTGATCGAAACAGCCTACTTGCGTGGAAACGCATTTGTGGCGGTGCAGCCGTCTTTTGCGTTTCAGCCTTTAATAAGGCCTTTCACGAACCACACCCCTACGGGGTGTGACACCCTTACAGGGTGTACTGGCGGGGAGGGCGGGATTCGAACCCGCGGCTGAGGTTTTGGCCCCAGCACTCACTTAGCAGGCGAGCCCAATCGGCCACTCTGGCACCTCCCCCGTTCAATTGTCGATTGCTGATTTGTGATTGAGGATTTTATCCGAAACCATCAAAAATCAGCAATCATTAACCCACAATCCACAATTCAGCGGAGGGAGTGGGATTCGAACCCACGGTGGCTTGCGCCACGACGGTTTTCAAGACCGTTACCTTCAGCCGCTCGGTCATCCCTCCCGAGCGGAGGCGATTTTACCATGAATCCAAGGCCATTGCGAGGCAGGGAGGCTCTGGTATAATGCGGACGTGAAGTATCATATTTGGACAGAAGGCTGCCAGATGAACGTGGCCGACTCGCAACGCACGGGGTCGGCCCTTGAACGCCTGGGCTACAGCCTCACCGATGTGGCCGAAGAGGCGGATGTCATTGTCCTGAACACCTGCGTAGTGCGCCAGTCCGCCGAGGACAAGGCAGTCGGCCGGCTGTATTCGCTCCGCCCGCTCAAGGAACACAATCCCAGTCTGGTCATCAATCTGATGGGATGTATGGTAGGCGTGCGCAGCAGCGAAAGTCTGCGAGCCCGCTTTCCCTTCGTGGACGTGTTTTCGCCTCCCTCGGACCCGGGTCCGCTGGTGACTTTCCTGACCCAGTCTGAGACACGCGCACTCGAGACCTCCGAGACCGCCCATCGCTTTGCCGTGATGGACGGAGAGATCCTGCTTCCCCAGCACGTGCGCGGGACGCTCGTCTCCGCGGCCGTCCCCGTGGTGTATGGCTGCTCGCATGCCTGCACTTTTTGCATTATTCCTTACCGCCGCGGCGTGGAGCAGTCGCGCTCCGTCGGCGAGATCACCGTGGAAGTTCGATCCCTGGTCTCCCAGGGGGTGAAGGAAGTCACCCTGCTTGGTCAAATCGTCGACCGCTACGGCAGGGACGTGCCGGACGGGCCGAACCTGGCCGGTCTGCTGCGGGTCCTGAATGAGGTCGAGGGCCTGGAGCGTATTCGCTTCCTGACTTCCCATCCAAATTATTTCAGCGAAGAGCTGATGGACGTCGTTGCCGGGCTGCCCAAGGTCATGCCGCACATAGAGATCCCTATCCAGGCAGGCGACGACGACATACTGAAAGCCATGCGGCGCGGCTACACCCAGGCGGATTACCGCTGCATCGTCGAAAAAATCCGTTCGAAAATCCCCGGCGTCTCGATCGCCACGGACGTGATCGTCGGCTTCCCAGGAGAGAGCGAAGCGCAGTTCATGCAAACGGTCCAGGTGCTCTCCGACCTGAAGCTGGATGTGGCTCACCTGGCACGCTATTCGCCGCGCCCGGGAACGGTGGCTGAGCGCCGCATGACCGACGATGTGCCCGAAGAGGAAAAAATGCGCCGTTTCCGCCTGCTGGAGGAGATGCAGGAAAAGATCGTCGGCGAGATCAATGCCCGCATCCTTGGGCAAAACGTCGAAGTCCTGTTCGAGGAGAAAGTCAAAGGCCGCTGGAAAGGCCGGACTCCGACCAATAAGTTGGTCTTTGTGGAATGCAGTGAGGACCTGCGCGGCAGGCTCCTCCCGGCCCGCGTGACGTGGACCGGCCCGTGGTCCATGCAGGCGACCCTCAACCCATCCCCAAGCGTACAGGGGGAGCCGGATGGGGGAGCATCGTCAAGTGGCGAGAGGTAAAGAGGACATGCGTGTTGATGCCATCCGCCCAATTGCCATCTGCATCTGTAAAAACAAAGACCGCATCCTGGTCGCGGAGGGGCATGACTCTGTCAAAGGCCAAACTTTCTACCGTCCGCTCGGCGGGACAATCGAGTTCGGCGAGCAGGGCGCGGAAACCGTCCGGCGCGAATTCCGGGAAGAGATCCGCTCGGACTTGGGCGAAGTCCGCTACCTGGGCATGCTGGAGAATATCTTCGTTTACGAGGGGCACACCGGCCACGAAATCGTCCTAGTCTATGATGGCAAACTGGCGGATGGGTCACTCTATCGCAAAGAAGTCATTCAGGGCGACGAATTCGGGAAAAAATTCAAGGCGGTTTGGAAACGCATGGATGAATTTGGCCCCGGAAAGCCCCCCGTCTACCCGGACGGGCTGCTCGACCTCATCCACAAGCAGGACGAAAAATCCCTCGACTGAAGGGCTCGGAGATTTTCATAATCCGGGTGGGTTATCACCCCTGCGCCCGGAAATAACCGAATTGGACGAGGAGACAATCGAGCGAGGCAGCAGGTATTGGAGCAAAATCTCGCCAACCTCTCCGGCGGAGCAGATACATTAGATTGGACAAGGACATGCGCTGGTCAAAAAACTCGGCGATAATTGCTCAATGCATGAGGTAATTTCTTCTGATACTGGAGACAGTCCGATTGGCAAGCAAAATCAGCACACTGCAGCCCTATCCCTTGAGCGAGAAACCAAGAACAATTTGACCATTGTAGACAGGTCCTGAATCTTAGGAGTTTGGATGGATCCAGCCAATAATTTTGAAGTACAAGCGAGCCGGGAAAAACTTCTGGATATATTTGGCAGTTCACCCGACCTGGTATTCATCCGGGCGGAGGGGAACATCGGAGATGAATTGACCTGTGCGGGAACGCGTCAGCTTCTCTCTGGCTTGAAATATCGAGAGGTAAACATCCACGACCTACAAAATGTAACCGGTCACACTGCATTGCTATCGGGATCGGGAGGCTGGTGTAAATCATTTCATTCCTTACCGGGTTTTCTCCCAATGATTGAGGACCGTTTTCAAGCGGTGATTGTACTGCCTTCCAGTTTTGATACCTCAGAAGAAATTGTGAAAAAAGCACTGCAAAAAACAAAAGCTCTCGTGTATGCCCGCGATCGCGTGTCATACCGCCAAATTCAACCGCTATGCAAATCTGATATCGCCCATGATTGTGGGTTTTTCTTTGATTTTGAAAAATATAAGCGGAATGGCGAAGGTGTATTGAATGCATTCCGAGAGGATGCATTAAAAAACCCCCATCACCCCCTCCCCGAGGATAATATCGACCTATCCGCAGTTTGCTCCAGTCTGGATGAATGGCTGTGGACAATTTCAAAATATGAACTAATTCGCACAGACCGGGCGCATGTGCTGATTGCAGGGGCATTGCTAGGAAAGCATGTCGAATATTCTATGTCAGAATATCATAAGGTCCCAGCAATCGCCGAATATGCGCTCAAAGGATATCCTGTTCATCAAATTCCAGAACCCTCCCTGACGAAATCGTTTGTCGCCAAAGCCAAAAATCACCCATCTGGTTCACACATGAGAAGAAAACCTTCTCGCATGTTGACAGGAAAAGGAAAGATCTATGAGTTTGCCGCGTTTCTTGCTGAGCGTTCTTCTAGTTCCAAGGTTGTATCACTTGACAACATGGAGTCGCTTGGTCTAGAGGCGGAATATCCGGAAGATGCGATCGTAATCATTCCCGACGGAATCTCCACTTTAGAACGGTTTCCCCAGCTGATCGAACCATTGAAAAAAATGCTGAAAAACGTTCAGAAGATAATTCTCTCGGATACAAATTCGGTTCGCGACAGGTTGGAATTAGAGGCATTTTTCAATAAACAAGGTCTTCCTGCTGAATTTGTCGGATATGTTAATGAACAGGGTAAAAAGGTGGGAACCCTGGCATTGATTTCCCAAAGGTACCCATCCCTTCCAATACACACGCCGGTTAATTTTCGGGTTATAGCTGTGATTGCTGCCTACAATGAGGAAGATGTGATTATTCCAGTGATCAATCAACTAAACCAGGAAGGCATTGAAGTTTACCTGATTGATAATTGGTCGACGGATGAAACCTATCAGAGAGCAAAATCATTAATGGGCAAAGGATTAATTGGATTAGAGAGATTTCCAATCGATGGTCCTTCTCCGGTAGATGATTGGGTAGCCATATTAAAACGAAAAGAAGAACTTTGCCAAGAACTGGATGCAGATTGGTTTATTCATCACGATGCCGATGAATTTCGGGAATCTCCCTGGAAAGGAATTTGCCTGCGCGATGCAATCTATTGGGTAGATCAACAAGGATACAACGCAATTGATTTTACCGTGCTCAATTTTCCCCCGATTGATAATAATTACCAACCAGGAACTTCTTTTATTGATTATTTTAAATATTTCGAACTTGGTAAGAATCCTGGCCATTTTGTACAAATAAAAAGCTGGAAAAAAACGAGGGAGCGGGTAAATTTACATGATTCTGGAGGCCATCGCGCCGATTTTTCTGCCCGTAAAATATACCCGTATAAATTTCTTTTGCGGCATTACCCCATCCGTTCCCAATCGCATGGCGAAAAAAAGATCTTCCAGGAGCGAAAACAGCGTTATGATCCCTTAGAAGTGAAAAAAGGCTGGCATATCCAGTATGATCCCATTTTGCCGGGATCAAACTTGCTGAATAAACCCGAGGAGTTGAGAGAATTTAATTCAAGTTTCTACTCCGATTACCTCATCGAACGTCTATCGGGAATCGGCGCAATTCCCCCAGCAATAGAAAACAATGGGAAACTTGAAGACCATACCGTGGAATCATTGATGGCTCAGTTGGCGGAGCGCGAATCACAGGTTGCTGAGAAAGAGCAGATCATTGCGCAGCTAAATCATGAATTATCGGCAATTAAAATCAGCCAGTCGTGGAAAATCGCGTTATTATTCCGCCGAATTCGTAGCGCTTTACTTCCGCGAAACAGCCGCCGCGCCTGACTTCTCCGACGATTGATCAATAACATCTAGTGCATCATCTGACCATGTCCCATGGGTGCCTCTCTGAAACAGAGAGCATAGATTGCCTACTTGCCCATTAATTTTCCCCCAGAAAATTTTTGGGTGCGAAACGAGGAATCCAGCGCCCTGGCGTAGTCGCAAATCCGCTGCAGCGGGCAGCGCGGGCACTCCGGTTTGCGGGCAGTGCAAATCTCCCGTCCGAGGCGGATGATATTCAGGTGGGCAGCAGTGTAGGCCTGCGGTGGAAATAAGCCTTCCAGGAAGGGATGGGCGTCCTCGACGCTCATTTTCGCCGGGCGCAGACCAATGCGTCCCGTGACCCTGTAGATGTGCGTGTCCACAGGGAATGCCGGCATCCCCAGTGAAAAGAGCAGCACGATGGCGGCCGTTTTTGGACCGACCCCCTTAAACTTCGTCAGCCACAGCCGCGCCGCTTCGACCGGCATTTCCTTAAGGAAAGAAAGGTCGAGGGAGCCGCGTTCAGTGGTGATTTCACGCAGGACCTGCTGGATGCGCGGTCCCTTCTGGTTGGCCAGGCCGGCCGGGCGGATGGCAGCAACGACCGCAGTGGGGTCGGCGTCGCGCACTGCCTCCCAGGTTGGGAAACGCGCGATCAGGCCCGCGAAGGCACGGTCGCGGTTGGTGTCGTTGGTGTTCTGGGACAAGATGGTCGACACCAGTTCATCCAGCGCAGGCAGCGGGTTGCGCCAGGTCGGCTGGCCATAAAAATCCAGGAGCCGGCGGTGCACCTCGGCGGCCAGTCGGGAGGGTTTCATCAGAACCCGGCCTCCGTCATGATCTCAAGCGTCTGATCGATGACACGTGCGTTTGCGGGCTGCAGGATGTCCCTCAGGAGGGCAGCAGTTTCCCGGTAGAGCTGCAGGCCAGCACCCCCAAAGCCTACATAGGCAGGGGCGCCGGGAGGAAGCGGGTCGAGGCCGATGGCCAGTCGGAACTGGCGCGTCCAGGTCGAGGTCCGACCGGCAGCCTGCTGAGCGGCATCGATGTAATTATTCTCAGAAGTGATGAACACTCCGCCCTGGACGAGTAAGGAGTTAACCAGCCCCCGGGTCAGACCCCAGACTGCGTAAAGGGTTTTGGATTCGTCCCGCCGTTCCATGCCGCTCAGAATTTTACACACCTCTTCGCTACAGCCAGACAGGTTCGAGGCGGCATAGGCATTTGCCGCCTCCTGCAATGGCTCCCAGATCGCCTGCCTGGCGGCCTCCTGGAGAGCTGCCAGCAAACCTTCCTTGTCGAGCAGGAGACGCGCTTGCCGCAGAGCCGGGATGGACCAGACGGCTTGTTCCGGAATCCGCAGGCTGGCGTACTCCAGCTCGAGGCTGGTTTGGCTGACGCTTACTAGATAGCCGTCCACGACTTGCAGGGAATACGGCTTGACCCGTCCGGCGGGAATCTGCCGGAGGTAATGGTACAGGTCCACGTCACCGTAGCGATCCACTTCGCCCCGGGAGAAACTTCCCTCGAGCAGCACCCCGATGGTATTCTCATCGTCCAAACGGGCGACCAGTTTTTGCAGGAACGCGGTGGAAAGTGATTGCATAATAAACAAGCAGGCGGACTCCTATCCGCCTCCTGGATTACTCCCGCTTCAATGTAAATACCGGGCGAGTCTCCCCGACGACCAGCTTGCGCCAATTCAATACCGGCCTGAGTGGGCCGAAATCCGCCATTGCCTCCAACTCCTTGCCCGTGATGTACTCCATCTGGCGCATAATCTCCAGGGCGACGATTGAGCGGGCACGCAGGTTCGGATCGAAGCCACTGTGGCTGGCAACGTCGCCATCGGATATTTTAATCACGATGCCGATCCCGGGTGAATCGGCGCCCAGCGCCCCGGCCATGATCCCCACGGCCTGGTAGCCCTCTGCACCTCCCTTGGAGATGATGCGGCCGCTGCACGCCTCCATCAGGCGCGTGTCGAAGCGGTCACTTCCACCGACCATCACCGGGTTGGCCATCATGGCTGCCGTGATGCGGCGGCAGGCTGCGGCGCGCTCCGCCGACAGGCCGCGCGGGGCACACAGGCGGGCGAACCCCAGGGCTGCGTTGTACAGCGGAATGGCAAAATTGGGAGCTGAACAGCCGTCGGTGCCGGCTTCCGTTTGATCTGCGGCGATGCTGCACATCTCATCCAGGATTTCCAAAATCGTTTTCTGGACGGGGTGCTCGGGATTCACATAATCGGATATCGGCAGACCACGCATACGCGCGTGGGCAAGCATCCCGGTATGCTTTCCAGAGCAGTTGTGCCGGTTGGGGGTAGGAATCTCGCCGCGCACCCGCATGGCCTCCTGGGTCGGCAAATGATATGGAGGATGCACGCCGCACAACAGGTCACTTTCCTGTACACCGACCTTGGCCTGGATTCCCTTGATTACCTCCACATGCTCATCGGTCCCATCATGCGAGCCGCAGAGAATGGCGACCTCTTTCGAAGTAAGATGAAAAGTCTGATCACCGCCGCGTTCGATAAAAGGCAGAGCTTGAAATGGTTTGGCGCTCGAGCGCAGGAAAGTGACCACCCTGGGATTCCCGGTCCAGGCAAGCAGACGGCCGCTCGAGTCAACGATGGCCGCCGCGCCAAAATGGACGGATTCAACGATTCGCCCTCGGGTGAGTTCAACGACCAATTGATAGTCTTCTGTCACGGGCAGGCTCACTCTTCTCCAGAAACACCGCTGGTCGGATGGTAATGCCGGACGTAGTAGTGGTACAGCCCATAGCGCAGCCGCTGGGCATATTTTTTCTGGCGGCTGGCGGGGATTTTATAAGCACCCAGCAGCGGGGCGACCAGGTTCTCGATAGCCTCGGGGGAGGCTTTCTTCTGAGCAAGCTTTTCCAGCCGGTTCAAAATTTGATTCAGATGGTCCAGCTGATTACGAATGCCATCCACCGCCATCAGTCCACCGCGCCCGCTGACCACCAACCAGCCGCGGTAGGCCGGCGAAAGCAGCAGCTTCAGGGTATCGATCCAGACCGGCAGGTCGGCGCCTGACAGGAAGGGCGGCTGGCCGCGCAAAACTGCGTCCCCGACGAAAACCACTTTCGCTTCCGGCAGGATCACCCAGGTCGCCCCGGCTGCGGGGCCCGGATGGTGTTCGAGCAGGATAGGTGACTCCCCCCAGTGAATGGTCATCTTCTGGCTGAAGGTGATCTCCGGCGGGGACCAGCGCACATTCCCCAGGTTGGGGATGTTTTCCCAATCTGCGCCCGTCTCCTCCCCCTGCGCCTTGAACATCGTAGGGCGGCCGCGAAACACCTGGGCGGTCTTTTCGTGTGCAATCACTGTACAGTCCATGGAACGCGCTCCCAGGGTCCGATCGGGGTGGGCATCGAGGTTGACAAGCAGCCGTTCGGTGCTGCCGCCCAGGTTGAGCAAGGCGGCACGCCAGGTGCGCGCATCCTCCGGCGAGGGCGGGGCATCCACCTGCAACAGGCCATGCGGGAAGTTGATGGCTCCCAACGTTGCACCGAGATACTGGTCTTCAATGTAAATATCCTTGGCAATGGCTTGCATATCATCTCCTGGAAAGGATTTATTTCTCCTTGGCAACCGGTAATGTCAGGAAAAATTTTGCGCCGTGGCCGGGCCGGCTGTCGACCCAGATCTCGCCGCCGTGTCCCTGGACGGCCAGACGACAAAATGCCAGCCCCACACCCAGACCCGTGTGCACTTCCTGCTCTTTCAAGCTGACGAACTTGTCGAAGATGCGGTCCTGATCTGCAAACGGGATGCCGGGCCCGTTGTCCTGAACCCACATCTGCACCCAGTCTCCGTCCAAAGTTGCCCCCAGGTCAATTGTCCCTTCCTGGGGAGTGAATTTTGAGGCATTCTCCAGAAGGTTGATCAGCACGCGGCGAATCATATCCACATCCACCCAAACCGGAGGCAATTTGTCTTGCAGGTGGCACGTCAAGGTCTGGCTCCGGTTGGTGGCCATCGGGCGAACGGTCTCGAGCGCATATTCAACCAGCATCGGAACCGTGATGGATTGCTGGGAAACGATGGTCTGGCCAGATTCCAGCCGGTTAATATCCAGCAGGGAGTTGATCAAACGCTGGATGCGATCCGTGGAATTTTTGGCAATCCCCAGGACCGACTGCACGTTATCGTTTTCGCCCGGCGGGAACATGGCGGAGAGCACATCCAGGCTGGAAACTATGTTTGCCAGCGGAGAGCGCAGGTCGTGATAAATCATCGAGGTCAGGTCTTCGCGCAGGGTGTCCAGATCCTTGCGCTCGGTGATATCGCGCAGGATCCACTGCACGGATTCCTCCTCTTCGAAAACCGCCAGGCGGACATAAACCTGAATGGGAATCTGGTGTCCGGTCTTACTCTTTAAAAATCCTTCGTAATTGATCGTCCGGCCGGACTTGAGCTTCTCCGGGCTGACTTCCTTATCGCCTCGCGTCGCCTCGTGCAACTCATTGATCTTCATCCTCTGCAGCTGTTTGGAAGTGTAACCACTCAAGACGGCGGCCTGGCGGTTCGATTCGTGGATCTGGCCATCCAGGCCGGTAATCAGGATCGGGTCGACGCTGTCATCGAACAATTCGCGATAATGCTTGTGGGCCGCCTCCAGCTGTTCGAAAAGTTGGGCGTGACGGATGGCGGAACCGGCCAGGTTGCCAATCCCTGCCAGAACGAGCACCGCATCCGGGTCCAGCACGCCGGAGGTCGGGTTGATCGCCTGGAGGATGCCGATCACCTGCCCTTGGGCAAAAATCGGAGCGCAGGCCAGGGCGCGTGCTTGTAGACCTCCAACCTGTTCGATATCCGGTAGATACCGTTTGTCTTCCTGCACGGCAGGTACGATTACGCCCTGCCCTTCACGCACCACCCAGCCAACAATGCCCTTTCCCGAGGGCACCCGTTTGCCCACGATGCCATCGGAATTTTCCCCGGTGGCAGCATGGAAGACCAGGTCTCCGCTTCCTTCGACCAGCGCCAGCGTCACCGTTTCCACCTGCAGGGCTTGGATGGTCTCATTGAGGATGCGCGTCAGCACCTCGTCCAGGCGCAGGCTGGCGTTGATCGTTGCGGCACTGGTCGCCAGGGCAGTCATGACCCGTGCCTGGCGCTGGCTTTCCGCGTACAGGCGTGCATTCAGCACAGTGATCCCGGCCTGGTCGGCGATCGACTGCATCAGGTTGAAGTGATCCTGGTTATAGGCCCCCGGCTCGGGATGGACCAGGGTCAGCACGCCTACCAGGCGCTCGCGCGCCAGCAGCGGCACACATAAAGCCGCTTTCGCACCCGACCGGTCCAGGGCATCGTCCGGGCGGCGCAGCCAGCGCTCGTCCCGGCTGGTATCCGGAAGCCAGGCGGGCTGCCGGTTGCGCACCACCCACCCGGCCAGGCCGCGTTCAATGGTTTCCCGCAATTGCTGCGTGGTATGATCCTGGATCCGGCGGCCGTAGACCGTGGCGGCGTCGACCGGCTTGCCGTTATCGTCCATCACGACAATGCTGCCGCGCTCTCCTCCCACGTACTTCAGCGATTGGATCAGGATGCGCTGCAAGGCGGTGCGCAAATCCAGGGCCGAGGCCAGTTCCCGGCTGACATTGTAGAGCAGCTCAAGTGATGAACGCGTGTCGTCGTCAGGCATAAGCCATCCCTCGCTTTGCTCCTACTCCATGCCACTTCCCCGTCGACCAGGGCCAGACACTCATCCGGGACGATCCAACCCGCTCTGGATCCAATTCCAAAAGCCCAGCCGGTCAACCTCTGACGCAGAGCCATGTTTCACACGATCCAGGCGAGTAACGGAACTGGAGGACATCATCGCTAGTATAGATAAGAGTCGTGGTTTTGAGAAGAGGCTCAATCCGAAAATACGGGACGATTTGTCTCCGAGACGATCAACCGAAAAAGCCCCTGCACCGGCAAACCGCCGTCCCCGGCGGCGATGGACCGGAATGCAGGTCCAGGAAGTTGGGAGCTTCCCATCTCTGCATTATCCCGAAAAGCTGTTTACGACCTGTTTTGAAAAGTTTCCGCTGGGGAGATGAACTGGTCCAGATATTTTAAACCAGACCCGGTATTGAACAGGACAATCCGCTCCTGCGGAGAGACCCACTTTTGACGGACTAGTTTCTTGAGGGCAGCCAGCGTCGCCGCACCCTCAGGCGCCGGGAAGATGCCTTCCAGCCTGCCCAGGGCGCGCATGGCTTCCAGTATTTCAGCGTCGCTCACCGCTACCGCCGTTCCCTGGCTCTCGCGCAGATCTTTCAAGATGATGGCATCCGCAAAACTCTTCGGCACGCGCAAGCCAGAGGCGACCGTATGTGCATTCGTCCAAAAATCACAAAAAGCCGCACCAGATTCAAATGCCCTGATCACCGGTGCACAACCTTCCGACTGCACCGCCACCATCCGCGGCCGTTTTTGGCCCTGCAGCCAGCCCAATGCTTCAAGCTCTGCAAAGGCCTTCCACATTCCCACCAGGCCGGTCCCGCCCCCGGTGGGGTAGATGATCACATCCGGTAGAGTCCAGCCAAAAGTCTCGGCGAGCTCGTACCCCATGATTTTTTTGCCCTCGACCCGGTACGGTTCCTTGAAAGTGGAAAGGTCGAACCAGCCTTCGGCACGTGCCTTTTCCCCTGCCATGCCGGCGGCATCGCTGATGATGCCATCTACCAGCACCACTTCCGCACCGGCAATGCGGCTTTCCGCGATGTTGGCGAATGGGGTGTCCTTGGGCATATAGATTAAGGCTTTGATATTCGCGCGGGCGGCATAGGCAGCCGTCGCGCCGCCTGCATTCCCGGCAGTCGGGATGATGACTTTTTCGATCCCAAGCTCTTTTGCTTTTGAAATCGCGGCCGCCAGACCGCGCGCCTTGAACGATCCGGTTGGATTTTTACTCTCGTCCTTAACAAAAAGATTTGACAGGCCGAGCTCTTTTCCCAAACGGGGAAGATGCAACAGGGCGGTATCGCCCTCGCCCAGAAAAATGAAATTGTTGGGCTCCTTTACAGGGAGCAGTTCATGCCAGCGCCACATGCCGGTCGGCCGGTACCGGATGGCATCGCGGTCAACGATCCTGCGGACAGCAGGCAAATCATACCTTACCATCAGCGGGGACTGGCAATCAGGGCAATAGGTATGAATTTCTTCAGGGGAATATTTCGCGCCGCAGCCTGAACATTCCAACTCAGACAGGTATGAGGTGATCGTGGATGCTGCAGTCTCGTCAGTTGGGAAGTTGGAAAGCATTTAGGTCCTTTTTTATCTCCACCATTATAACTTGAGTTTAGAGTAGCGCACTAAGCGCAAAAAAAGCGCTGACGAAAAACCTGAACTTTAACAATCGATGCAGTCAATCAGAAAGTAGTCATGGGCTTGCAGTGGCCGGGTTTTGCCCCGTTTTCGCCTTTTTGATCACAGGAAACCGTATTCTGGGGTTGGGCCGATAGCCTTTGGTGCGTCCTGTGCCTTTTCCAGTGACTCTGGGTGATCGAGCGGGTGTGCCCAACTGCAATAAATATCGTAAAGCGGTTCTTTGTACCTGGCCAGGGGTCAGTTCTTTCTGTTGGCCATCCCGAATGCGGGGCTGCCAGGCTGGGCGAGCATCTGCAACGGCTTCCCGCATCAACAGCAACTGCCAGTAAGCCAGTGCACACAACCACATCCATTGCTCTGTGCCGACCAGGTCGTTCGAGCGACTGGCATTCAAACCCATATGCTGTTTGAGGAAGCGGAACATATGCTCGATGGCGAACCTCCACAAGTACATCTTGCAGAGATCCTGGAGAGAGACCGTCAGTGGCCCAGTCCAGAACAACCACATGGGTCTTTTATAGCGGGGCTGCCCATCTGCTTTCAGAAACTCGACCCGCAGCAGCATCCCCACCAGCGTGGAAAGCTTTTTGAAATGCAATCCCTGCCAGGCCTGCAGACGAACCGTTTGGGAGCGCAACTGAAATGTCTCCGTACGATCCGGTAGCCGAGGCGGGCTGGAGAGCTTGAAGCGAGGTCCATGTTTGCAAGGGGCGCCCTTTTTCCTCGCCTGGCGAGCCTTCGGCTGCTCGTACAAGATCAGGTTGCTACGCAGTCGAACGAGCGCAAAGGTGTTCTTCAGCAGCAAAAAGACTGCCAAAAAGACCTGATTCCCGTACAGACTGTCTTCCACCACCACTTTGGGCTCGGGGTTACGCTGGTCCAATTCCTGGACTTGCAGGCTGCCTACCTGGTTATCGCTCAACTCCGCATCTATTCGTCGCAGATCCTGTGGCGCCACCCAGGAGGTACCCCATTTCAGCAGCCGCACCAACCAGGAGTACTTGTGCCCATACCGCACCGGCTCGTCCTTCTGGCTTTTCAGGGAACAGCGTTCCGGCAAGGTCTCTGCCTCTGGACGTTCATTCGGCGTCGCATCCAGCCCGTATACTTCATATCCAGCAATCGTTTCACTGTCGCCAGGCTGAAATGACAGCAGGGTTTCCGGTAGCCTATCCAGATCGAACTCTGCATTACGAAGTGTATCGTAGACCATGCTGAACTTGCGCCGAAATGGCGTTTCTTCGCTCAGAGCCACTGGAGATTCAACATGACTGGCTACTGTCAGGGCATCGATCAGATCCATAACAGCGTCCGGACGTTTGCGCAGATTCTGATATACTGCGTCTCGGAATTGTTGGATGAGTTTTTCTGTCACAAGAAAACTTCTACCAGCAATTCCACTTTTTGTTAAGGTCCAGATTCCTCTATTGGAACTCTAAACTCAAGTTATAATCACATTACGAATAATAATTATTGAGGGGAGGCGATGAAAGCCTCGACCCGGGCCCACAGCTCACGAATATTAATCGGCTTGGACATGTATACATCGCAGCCGGACTCGAGGGCCTTTTCCGCATCGCCTTTCAAGGCATTGGCCGTGATGGCAATGATGGGGACATAGGTCAGATCGGGTCTGCCACTGCGGCGCAGCCGCCGGGCAATTTCATAGCCATCAATATCGGGAAGGTTAATATCCAACAGGACGAGATCCACGTCCTGAGTGTCTGCGATTGAAAGCCCCTCCATGCCGTTCTTGGCTTCGAGCACAGTGTAGCCGCGCGCCTGGAGTACCCTCTTGACAAGCATCATATTATCCGGGTTGTCTTCAATGCACAAGATGTTTTTTCCCATAGTCGTAATATCCTTGTTAATTGTTTTTGTCTTCGATAACCTGGATGACCTGATCTACAAACTTCCGTGACTGCAGGGATCCTTTTTGATATACCGCTTCGATGTGACCATTCAAGCGTTTTCTTTCCTCTGGGGTGATATCCTTAGCACTGACTACGACAATAGGGATATCACGGGTGCGCGGGTCCAGGCGGAGCTCCTCGACGAGACCAAAACCGTCGATGCCGGGCATCATCAAATCAGTAATGATCAGATCAGGCCTCCTCTGGCGAGCCTGAGCCAGTCCTTCCCAGCCATCTTTTGCTAAGAACAACCGGTAGGCTTTACGAGTTTCCAGCAAACGGCGGATGAGCAAGGCATCGTCCTCATTGTCGTCGACCATCAATATGCTGGTAGTCTTCTCGTCCAGGTTTTGAAGGGCAGCCTGCAGGCCTTCATGGGGGGCAGTGCCCTGGTCCTCACTCAGCTGTACGTCCAATGTGAATTGTTCGCCGAGGACATGTTTTTCCACCGGGAAAGTGTGACCGGTGCAATTAACAACGACGATCTCCTCTTCACCGATACCGCCGCGAGCAATGATTTTTTCGAGGCCGGCAAAGGCCACGGCAGCTGCCGGCTCTACCGCCATGCCTTCTGACTTCGCCAGGGAACGCATCGCAGCGAAGGCCTCAGCGTCCGAGACGGCTTCCATGGTGCCGCCGAACTGCTGCACGAGATTCCACAGGTAGGTGTAGCTCTTGCCCGGGTTGCCGGTGGACAGGACGATGATGCGGGTGTCCGGGAGTACTGCCTCAGCCTGTTCGGCACCGGCCTTGAAGGCCTTCACCATGGGGGCGCAGCCTTCGGCCTGGATGACAGCCAGCTTGGGGATGCGGTCGATCAGACCCATTCCAACCATCTCTTTAAATCCCTGGTACACCCCCATGGGACCCAGCCCGCCGCTGACCGATTGAATGTACCAGTCCGGAGCGCGCCAGCCCAGCTGTTCCACGATCTCGTAGGCAATCGTTTTCATCGACTCGCGGGCGGGAATAGAAGTGGCGCCCCGGTCGAGCAACAGGTGGCGGCGTTCGGCAAACTGGGAGGCGATCTGCTTGGTCTGGTCGTAATTGCCGCTGACGCGGATAACCTCTGCACCGAAAAGCGCCGCCTCGCGCAGCTTTTCCTGGGGCACCAGGCTGGTCATAAACACCCACAGCTTGATCCCGGCCCGGGCACAGGCTGCGGCATACGCTACGGCGGCATTACCGGTGGAAGCGATGACGGCTTCGCGGACACCTCCCTCGACCATGGCAGCCACTGCAACAGCCGCCTGGCGGTCTTTGAACGAACTAGTCGGGCCGTAGCGTTCATCTTTAAAGTAGACGTGATTGCGCCCCAGGCCGGGGGCAAAACGCTGCGAGAGCCACAGGGGTGTCCCGCCGGCAGGGTACAGGTCCAGGGCGGATGGATTTTCAAGAGGCAGGATGTCCTGGTAGCGCCACATGTTAAATAAACGACCAGGCAGGCCGCGCAAAATTTCGCGTTTGAATGCTTGGTAATCGTAGCGCCCCTCCAGCCACTGAGCGCCGCAATGGCTGCAGATGGCCGCTACAAAAGGCACGTAGGGCTGCTGCCTTCCGCAGAGGACACATTCCAGGATAAGAGGTTTAGCCATATTATCTTTCGTGCCTCTCGATTGGCTCGGTGAGCTTGGCTTCAAGGGGCATCTCTACATAAAACACGGAGCCTTTGCCGGAAATGCCCTTGCTTTCAGCCCACAACCGGCCCCCGTGCATTTCAATCAAACGGCGGCTGATGGGCAGGCCCAGGCCGGTGCCGCCCACCTTGCGCGTGGCGGAGGTGTCCACCTGGACGAATTCCTGAAAAATGACCTCCAGCTTATCCGGGGGGATGCCTACCCCCGTATCCCTCACGCTGATCAGCACCTTTTCGTCCCGGTGCACGGCGCGCAGGCTGATCTTGCCTTTCTCCGTAAACTTGATGGCGTTGTTGACCAGGTTGATCATCACCTGGCGGATGCGGGTCCGGTCGGCATACACCACGACCTCCTGGTCGGAATCCTTATCAATGAACAGGGAGAGCGATTTTTCGCTGGCCAGGGTCGAGGTGATGGAGACCACCTCGTCGATGATCTCGTGGATCCTAAACTTTTCCGGACTCAGGTTCATCTTTCCGGCTTCGATCTTGGCCATGTCGAGAACATCGTTGATCAGGTTAAGCAGGTGCTGGCCGTTCTTCTGGATGAGGCGCAGGTCGGTTCCCATGTTTTCGGTGAGTGGACCGTCCAGTTCCTCCAGCAGCACATCGGTAAAGCCGAGGATGGAGTTCATCGGCGTGCGCAGCTCATGACTCATGTTGGCCAGGAAGGAGGACTTCAGGCGGTCGAGCTCGCGCAGTTGGGTGACCATCGCCGCCTGCTCCGCGTACAGGCGTGCATTCTGCAGGGCAATGGCTGCCTGGGAGGCAAGCGTGGTGTAAACATGGGCATCTTCCCGGGTAAAATGATTCACCTGATCCGACTGGATATCGAACACGCCCAGGACCGAGCTGCCGACGATCATCGGGACGGCCATCTCGGAGCTGGTTTCGGGCAGCAAGGGGTTGGGCAGGAAACCGGGATCGCTGCGCACGTCATTCACGATCACCGCCTGCTGATCGCGGGCGGCCCGGGCGACCAGAGATTTCTCCGTCTCGAGGGGGATGCTGTGCCCGGCGGCGACCATCTGACGGCCCACCTCTCCGGCACCCGCGGCCAGGCGAAGGGCCTTCCCGGAATCGTCCCGAAGATAAATATGGTCGTGATAAACGCTGAATCGTTCCTTGGTCAGGTCGACCACCGATTGCAACAATTTATCCGGGTCAAGCTCCGTGGATGTGGTAGAACTTACCTTCGCAACCGTTTCAAGTTCGGCTGCACGCTGGGCAACTTCACCATAGGCCGCCTGCGTTTGTTCGAAGAGCCGGGCGCTTTCCAGGGCCACCGCGATTTGCTCGGAGGCCTGCTGAAGGAAATTCTGCTCTTCAGGGGAAAGGGGGCGCTGGGGATCATCCGAGACGGCTAAAGATCCAATCACCTCCCCTGCGGGAACTGTCAAAGGAAAATTGGCAAC
The DNA here is from genome assembly GCA_963753465.1 of uncultured Chloroflexia bacterium. GTDB lineage: Bacteria > Chloroflexota > Anaerolineae > Anaerolineales > Villigracilaceae > UBA877. Next base: position 612,266 of record CAVWCJ010000003.1, on the reverse strand, counting down.
AGGCCCTTCTGCCAGTTCCTCCCGATCGACCGGCCTTAACCCTCCCCGGTCGAAAACAAAGCCGGCAGGGAGCATGGCCGTTTCCCGGTAAGCCTGCCAACCCTCATGGCTCATCGCCCGGTACAATCGGTTGATCTCGTCCAGCCGTTCGGTCATTTCCTGCTGCAGACGGGTGCTCTCGATGCCCACGGCGATCTGGCCGCACAAGCCCTCGAGCAGGAGTTGATCATCCGGACCCAGGGCACCCTCAACGCTGCTCTGTACGTCCAGGACGCCCAGGATCTGGTCCCTCAGCCTGATCGGCACGGCGATTTCGCCCTTCGTCTCAGGCAACAGGGGGTTGGGCTTCCAATCCGGGTCATCCCGCAGGCTTGGCTGCAACACCGTTTGCCCGGTGGCGGCGGTACCGATCAATCCCTGACCCACCGGCAAACGGAGCCCGGCTGCCAGCATTTTGGCGCCGGCCTCGCCGTAGCCGATGGCCAGGACGACGGTGTTCTGGGCTGGTTCATATCGCAGCAACTGGGCATGGTAGTAGCCAAATTGCTCTTTGACCTGACTCACGACGCGCTGGTACAGCTCGTCCAGGTTGGCCGCACCCGCAATGGATTGTGAGATCTGGGTGGTCAGCTGCACCTGGCGACCGCGGCGCTCGAAAGCCGTCCGGGCCTCCTGTTCCAGGCGCTTGCGCTCGGTGATGTCGTGCATGATTGCATTCATGCCGACCGGCCGGCCGTTCTCGTCCCGCAAAGGGAAGACCGAAAGGGAAACTGCAATCCGGCTGCCATCGCGGCGCAATTGCTCTGTTTCACCGCTCCACCCGCCGCTCGCCAGTGCCTGACTGATTACCTCCCCTTGCTGGGCGCTCTGCTCATCGGGGGTGAAGTCTGCGATGGGTTGGCCGACCAGGTTGTCTTTCCCGTACGTAAGACCGGCTAGGTTGTAGAAGGCCTGGTTGGCGAAAGTAATGCGGCCTTCGAGGTCGATCATCACGATGGCATCGGTCGCATTCTCGACCATGGTCTGGAAGGAGCGAATGCGCTCCTCGGCTTGCTTGCGCTCGGTGATATCGACAATGGTCCCGAGGATAGCGCGTTCGCCACCGTAGTTGATCAACTTCGGACTATGGATCACTTGGAGCCGTCTGCCATCTTTGGTGAGCAGGGCGTACTCGTACGGCTTAACATTTTCGCCCTTGCTGTGCTTGGCGAATTCCGCGCCGACGAAGCTCCTGTATTCCGGCGCGATCAGCATGAAGAAATCGAAGTCGGGTGAGCAGAACTCGTCTACCGTATATCCCATCAGCTGTTCGCATGCCTTGTTAGCATACACGATCCTGCCCTTCACGTTGATGAAGGTCATGTTGGGCGATTGATCTGCCAGGGCCCTGAATTTCTCCTCGGATTCCTTCAGGGCTTGCTGCGCCTTACTGCGCTCGGCAATGTTGCGTACTGTAGTCGCACGGATGGTGCGGTTGCCACTCTTGTAGGTACGGGTCGAGGTCTCGACCGGGAAGGTGCTGCCGTCCTGGCGGATGCATTCCACCTCATACGGCATGACCGTCTCGAGCTGCATTTGCTTCAATACCAGTGGATGGAAGTCAGGCACGATAAACTGCAGCAGGCTCTTCCCGACGAATTCCTCGTTTTTGGTGAGGCCGAACATCGCCAGCGCGGCCGGATTGGCATCGACCACGGTGCCTTGCTCGTGGAAGACCAGGCCTTCAGCGGTGGCATCCGTGAAACGGCGGAAGCGTTCCTGACTCTCCAGTACAGCCTGCTCTGCCTTCTTGCGTTCGCTGATGTCACGGATCATGCCCACGTCAGCAGGCTTGCCACGATATGTGATGGCAGCCGCGGACAACTCGGCATCGAAGATCGTGCCATCCTTGCGCTGCAAGCGGGCCTCATACCTGGAGGGGACGTCCTCACCTGCCAGGCGGGCTTTGCTGCGGTTGACGATCAGCGGGCGACTCTCAAGAGCGATGTAGTTGATGATCGGGGTGCCTTCCAGTTCGGAGGGGTTGTCGTAGCCCGCCATGTCGGCCATGGCCTGGTTGACGAACTGGAGGATGTTATCCTGGATGATGACGATGCCGTCCTTGGCCTGGGTGACCACCGCCGAGTACCTGGCCTCCGAGTCACGCAAGGCCTGCTCCGCCTGCTTGCGCTCGGTGATGTCGACGATCGTCCCCAGAATGGCGCGCTCACCGCCATAGTCGATCAACTTCGGACTATGGATGACCTCGAGCTGCCTGCCGTCCTTGGTGAGGAGAGCATATTCGTACGGCACCACTTCCTCGCCCCTCCCGTGCTTGGCGAACTCCGCGCCAACGAAGCTCCTGTATTCGGGTGCAATCAGGGAGAAAAAGTCGAAGTCCGGTGAACAGAACTCCTCTACCGTGAATCCCATAAGGCGTTCGCAAGCCTTGTTGGCATAGACGACCTTGCCCTTAACGTTGATGAAGGTCATGTTGGGCGACTGATCGGCCAGGGCTCTGAACTTCTCCTCCGATTGCTTCAGAGCTTCCTCCGCCTGCTTGCGTGCGGTGACGTCGATGTATGTACTCAATACGCAACGTTCACCCTCATAATCGATGAGGCGGGAAGATAACAAGGCCCAATACAGGCTTCCATCTGTTCGCCGGAACTGAACCTCAAAATCGTCAATGTGGCCTTGCTTGCGGAGGGTCTCCAGCACGAATTTCCGATCGTCGGGGCTGGCGTAGAAGTTGCCCGTTGTGAAGCCAATCAACTTGTCCAAGTGCACCTGGCTGACCTCGGCGATTGCCTGGTTGGCGTACACCACGATGCCATCGGAAAGGCGCGAGATGATCGTCGGTATCCTGACCGCCTCGAGGATCGTCCGGAAGCGATCTCCCTCATGCCAGGCCACGTCCCGGGCCCTCTGGTACGCGGTGATGTTCTCATATATTCCCAGAACTGCCACGATCTTGCCGTCTTCCTGCACCGGGATTTTGCTGGACCGGAGCTGGATCGTCGAGCCGTCGGGGGTAGTTTGCGGCTCCTCGTAGTTAAGTTTCGGCTCGCCATTTTTCAGAACTTTCAAGTCATCGGCGCGATAAAGCTCTGCCTGATCCTTCCAGGGCATGTCGAAATCGGTCTTGCCGACGATTTCATCCGGCGAGGAAAAACCCGCGCTCTTTGCAAAGGCCTGGTTACACCCCTGGTAAATCAGATCGCAATCCTTCCAGCCAACGGCCTGGGGGATGCTGTTGACTATCAACGGGAGCAGCTGCGGGCCGGTCTGTGCCCCTTGTTCAGTTGGCTTTCGTCCGTTGCCTTTTAGTTTATCGGTCGTATTCATTCGCTACCTCCAGCTGTGCTGATTTGGGCGAACCAGCCATCGAATCGGAAGGGATTTCCTGGTTCACTGCGGATTTCCTCCGCCGCCCTTTTCAGGAGGCTTCATTTGCACGATCATCTTCCGTCCCAAAATGTTCCCCAACTCACGAACCGCGGTGCGCAGGATCGTTTCCGGATTGGTGGAACTGCGCAGGGAGCTGGTGATTTGACGCAAAGTATGTTCCTGCTGGGCATGTCGTTCGTTTAGCTCAGAAAGCCGCAGGTTTTCGATTTGACTGCTCAATTGCTGTGCGACGGCAGAGACGATCTCATCGGCTCCCTCGACCCTGGCATCCAGTTCTATCTCCAATTTCCCGATGGCTTCGTTCCGCACAACCAGCGGCTGCCAAATCGCCTTGGCCGAGGTCTCGCGGTCTGATCCGGTCAGCGGTTTGACTTCATTGAGATTGTAGACATAGCCCGGGGCGACGTCGCCCTGCGCTTGCAGGGTCTCCCAACCTTCACGGGTCAAACGGCGGGCAACCTGTTCCGCCTGTTCCCGGTAGCGCTCGGTCTGGGCCAGCAGGCGCAGGTTCTCGATATGCTGACCGAGCTGTGCGGCAGTAGCTTTGACCAATTCAATCTGGGAGGAGGTCAGGGGATGATCCGGATCTTCGGCAACGCGGATTTCCCCGACCTTCGCCCCGGTCACCAGGATCGGAGCTTGCATGGCTTCGGCTGCTTTTCCCCCGGAGGCCTCCGCCCTCAGAGGCGCCACCCCGGCCTGGTCATAGACGTAGCCGATCTTTTGGCCGCGCTCGATGGCATCCAGGAAGTCCTGCCATCCGTGTTCGGTCAGACGGCGGACCTGATCTTCCACCTCGGCGCGCGCCTGGCGGGTTTCGGCGAACAGGGCTGCGTTTTGGATGGCGACCGCCAGTTCACCGGCCAGGGCTTCAAAAGCCGGGAGGTTAACCTCATTCAAGCCCTGCGGTTGCTCACTCTGCATGTCGAGCACCCCCAGCACCTGGTTGCCGGCGAGCAGCGGTACGGCCATTTCAGAACGGGTCTCGGGCAGGAGGGGATTGGGCAGGAAGCTCGCGCTCTGGGTTGTATCCGCGACAATCACTGCAGTCTTTTCACTGGCCGCTCGTCCGTTCAACGAGCCAGAATTGACCGGGAGGCGATGCCCCCGGCGGATCAACTGGGCGCCCACTTCCCCTGTGCCTGCACGTAGGACAAGGCCATGCCCGGCCGGGTCAAGAAGATAGATCTGGGTGTAATACAGATTAAACCTCTCGCGGATGAGCTCGACCGCTTCATTCAGCAGACTGTAAAGATCGGCGGTCTTCTCACTGACCGCCCGGCCAACTTCGGAGGCCAGTTCGAGGTCATGAGTCCGGTCGGCCACGCGCTGCTCCAGGCTGCCGATCAATTCACGCAGCTGGGAGGTCATCCTGTTAAAGGCGCTGGCCAGAGTTCCAATTTCATCCTTGGATTTAATGTTGGATTGAACGGCTAAGTTGCCCTGCTCAGCTTCCTGCGCGGTGTGTGTCAAACTAATCAAAGGGGCTGTCAGTGAATTACCCAGGTACACGGCAACCGCTATGGCGACGAGCAGAATCGCACCAAGAATGAGCAGGCTGGTTGTCAGCGTTCGATTGGCTAATGCATAGATTTCAGACTGAGGGATTTCGTACAACAGGAACCAGCTGGGTGTCGTTCCATTCATAATTGTGATCGGTGCATAGAAAAAAACATTTTGCTGGTCGGAAAAGGAGCCAGGTTTACCTGAGACTAAGGCTGCCGCCTGCTTGGGAAAATCCTTGGAGAAGGTATATCCTGTATTCAGATCCGTCGTCCCGCCGAAGAGTTTTTTCGGTTGCTGGTTGTCGTACAGATAGTAACCCTTTTGATCCACCAAAATCATATGGTGATAGGGGTCATTCAGGACGCTGAGGAAGTTTTTCGCAACAATGTTGGCCACAACCACACCCGCCAGTTTATCGTTGTAATACACGGGGGTTGCAAAACGCACCACAGGAACGTTGGGCACGAGGATTTTGCCCATGTCCTGTTCCAGCTCCAGGGGAGAAAGGTACAGAGAACCGGCTGGGAGTTGGGAGGGGATGGCAAAAAACGGCCGGGCGGACTTGTTCTGCAAGATTGGGGTAATATAATTGGCCGTGACCTTGGTCACTTCTTGTCCATGCGCATCGATAAAGCGCACATTGTCGTACACCGGGTGGCTATCAAAAAATGCCTGCAGGTCCTGCTTTAAGGTGGCGGTGTCGGCTGCGATCATGGCAGGATCCGCTCCGGTCTGCTGATCAGTGATTAATTTGTTCAGATCGGGCATGTGACTGAGGATCATCACATCCTGACTGTGCTCCGATAGAAAAGTTTGGATGGAGAGAATATGCTCATTGTTCTCTGTGGTGATTTGAGTTGCGATGGTGTTGTACGAATTTTGATAGATCTGGTTCAGGAGGTAATAGCCGATAATCCCTACGGTGAGCACGGTAATGCCCACCAATGCCATAATCACTTTAGGCCGTAGAGACAGATTAGGAAACTGGCGAATAATGAAACCAATTAGGGCCAGAACTGCCAGGATAATCGCAACTGGAATGATATTGTTCGCAACAGGAATGGCGGCACCGCGAAAGCCGGGATTCCAAATTTCAATGCCGATCATAGCCAAAATCATCAGGAGGAGGATGACTATGCCGTGTCGCCTTGCCGTTTTCGGTAAAACCCAGATGAACATGAGCGGTGCAAAAACCACGGTATATAAAATGCCAAGTGTCAGGAAGTTATTGATTACCAGCATGACGACAACGGGCAAGGTCATCACTATGATGAATAGCAATTCGGATCCACCCTTGTAGCGTCCGCCTCGAATCAATAAATAGCTCAACAGACTGCCAACAATCACTACAACCATTAATGGCATAAGCACGGTATCGGTGAATTCAAACCGGCCTTGCTGGACAAAGAGAACCGAATAGAACTCAATTCCCGCAAAGATACCGCTCAAGAGCGTGAAGAGCCCTGCCGCCCACAGGCCAATCCGCTGTTGTCTGTTTTCTGCTGTAGCCGGAGTTCCGCGTCCTTCTGATTTTCCTTCAGCCGGTTTTATCGGCAGGGTCTGGGGAACCTCAGGCCTGCCTGCCGAAGGAGGAATCTGGCCGGGCAATGAGCCTTGATGCGTCAGCCTCGTTTCCAATTCCGCCAAGCGGGCTTTGAGCGCTTCCACCTGCCGGAGGCTCATGTCCGTTGGCGGTTCTTCCTTCCCCGAGAACAGGGTATCGTATCGATCCCGGAGCCTGTCCTGGATTTTTTTCCACTGAGCATCTTTAGGTTTGCGGATTTGAGCCATAGGGATAACCTCTATACGCTACGTTTGTTGATCAATTGCGATCGGCCTGTTCCTGCCGAAGCGGCGATCAGGGTGTATGTCCATCCGTCCCGCCGGGAGCCTCGAGGACGACCCGGGTTTCTTTGGAACCGAGAGCTTGTCCCAGCTCGCGGATGGCAACCTGCAGTGCATTTTCTACTGTCGTCGCGCTCTGGATCTTTTGACTGATGGAGGTGATCAGAGCCTCCCTTTCGGCGCGCTCCTGGGCCTCGGAATACGTCCGGGCATTCCGTAGCGCAACCGCCACCTGGTTGGCGATGGATTGCAGCAGATCAACGTCTTCCTGCTTCAGCCCGCCGGTGATGTTTTGCTGAACATCCAGAACACCCAGCACCTGGTTGCCAATGGCAATCGGCACGGCAGCCTCCGATTTGGTATCCGGCAGCAGGGGGTTCGGCAGCCAGTTCGGGTTCTGGGAAACGTCCGATACGAGGACCGGGGCATTGGTCTCGGCGGCCCGGCCGACCAGGCCTTTGCCCTTGGTGATCTTGTGCCCGTTGGCCAACATCGTCCTTCCGGCTTCGCCGGTGCCGCCGGCCATGACTAGGTCGCCGTTTGTCTCGTCCAATAGGTAAATATGCGCATGGTAGTACCCGAAGGAATTTTTAACCTGCTCGACCACCTCGGTCACCAGCTGGCGCTGGTCCAAGATGGTGGAAAGGCGGCGGCTGACTTCGGCAGAGGTGGCCAGGGCTTTGGTGCGGTCGGCCACGCGCTGTTCCAGAGAACCGATCAAATCCCGCAGTTGGGCAGTCATGCTATTGAAGGCAGCGGCCAGGGAGGAGACCTCGCGAGGGCCTGCAACCGCCGCCTGCAGCTGCATCTCGCCGCCGGCAATGCGGGTCGCTGTCTCGGTCAGCTGAACCACCGGGACGGCCAAGCGGCGTGCCACGAACGCTCCTGCCATCCCCACCAATCCTGCGATGACCAGCAGGATTGCATAGGACACCACCGTACTCGCAATCAGGGTCTGGTAAGCCTCCTGCCAGGGCAGTTCGATCACAACCGCCCAGGCAGGCGTACCCAGGGGAACGTAGGTCCCCACCACCGATTTTCCCAATAGACCCGTGTAGGAGGTGACCCCGGGTGCGATGCTAGCCGACTGAGCCGGTTTATTAACGAATTCTCTTACGTTACTAATTTTTTGCTCATTCTCCCCTTTCAGGACCCGGCTGGTGTCCTGGAAAGCGAGGAGATTCCCCTGGCTGTCCACCACGTAGGCATAGCCCGTCTGGCCCACCTTAAGCTGGTCGACCAGGTCCCACATGAACTTCAAGTCTACTTCAGAGACCAAAACGCCTTGAAAATCGCCCACATCGTTTATCACCGCGATGGCGAGCATGACCATCGGTTCACTGGAGCTCTCATCAATATAAACCGGACCGATAAACCGCTGGCTTTTTGCAGTCTGGGTGAATACGTCGCCCTGTAACTTGGAAGAGAACTGTTGCGACAGGTTGGGCGTAATCCGGGAAATCTGGGCCAGCTGATTCCCGGCGCTGTCCAATAAGGCGAACTGTCGGAAAGCCGGATCGAGGCCCAGCAGACCCTCCATAATGGATTTTTGCGTTTCCGGGTCAGCCGTGGCCGGATCGGCAAACTTCACCGCCGTCTCCAAATCGCTGAACTTCTCCAGGATGAAATTGCTGACGGTCTTGCCGGCATCCTGGGCGATGAGCTGCTGCCTGCTGGTGAGCGCGGCCTGCTGGTTCTGGATAGTCAACACGATTGGGCCGATGCTGTAAATCAGCAGGGCCAAAGCGCTCAAGCCGAAGAAAGCAATGGCCAGGGTGGCCGTCAGGCTTCGTGCGGGCCGGGATTCTTTTGGTTTATCACTCATAGTTCACCTTATCGATTTTTGGTAAGAGGTGTGGAGGCTTCAGCCCGCCTCCACACATGAACCATCTCAGGAATTCTGGCGGCTGAGCCAGAAAAGAAACGCAGGGGATGGAATCACTTAATCACCTGGTCTGCCTGTTGCAACAGGCCGTCAGGCACGGTCACTCCAAATGCCTGCGCAGCCGTCATATCGATCTGGAAATAACTTTCTGAAGTGACCACCGGGATGGTCCCCGCAGGCGTCCCTTTAAAGATCTTGTCGGCCATGAGGGCAGCTTGTTGACCTGCGGGCTGGCCCTGGGGTGTCAGGCCGAAGATGGGGGTGTTGCCCACCCCGATGTTCATCATTGTGCCGCCCAGGGGGATCTTGTGGGCATAGCAGAACTTGCTCAAGACATCATAAAACGCCTGGGTGTTGGCCAAAGGCTCGGCAACCATCAGAACAGCATCGAAGCCGATATCGCTTGAGGCAGCCCGCCGATCGAGCTCGGCCTGCAGCTCATCGGGACTGGCGGCAGCAAAGGGAATGATCGTCACCCCGGCACTTTGCGCTTGCGGGTTCACCACATCCAACTGGCCCGGTACATTCGGGTAATCTTTAAGGTAAGGAAGAAAGATTCGTTTCGCAGTAGGCACCAATTGAAGTAGGATTTGCAGCCGCTTGCTAGCGATATCGGCGCTGGGGAAGCGCACCCCGGTGATATTTCCGCCCGGCGCACGCACACTGTTGATCAAATTCACCCCGGGGACATCCGTGAACGACATGGCAAATACGACTGAAATGTTCGTCCCCTCCGTGCCAGTTTTAGCCGTCATTGCGGCTTCGGTGGGGAAGGTGAAGATCAAATCCACCTTCTCGGCGACGAATTTTTTGATGGCGTTGGTGTAGGCGGTCATGTCGACATTGGTCGACACTACATCATAGGTGATGTTCTTGCCTTCGACGTAGCCCATTTAAGTCATCTGGGCCTTGAAGCTATCGACTGCCGGGGCGAAGGCATCCAGGCCGGATAGGATCCCCACATGATAGACCTTGGCCGGCGGGGCGCCCGCGCAGCCGCTCAGCATTAGGGCGGCTAATACCAGCCAGGTAAGGGGGACCCATATTTTTCGTACGATTCCACTCTGCTTGTTTTTTTCCATAAACCTTACTCCTTTCCTACAATCGGTTGATCCTCAAAGAGGGCGGATGGGTTGCCGGGTTGCGGATGCTGCGCAAGGGGCAACAGGATAGTGAAACAGGAGCCTTTTCCCGGCTCGCTGATTACGCTGATTCTGCCGTTGTGGCGTTCGGTAATCGATTTGACAATGGCCAGTCCAAGGCCATCGCTTTCCACGTCTTCCAGGCCGTCGTGGCGGACCCGGTAAAAACGGTCAAAAATGAATGGTAGTTCCTCGGTCGGAATGCCGCGCCCGGTATCGCTCACGCTGAGCGCCAGCTGATCCCCCTTGAGGGTCACCGCAAGTTTAACGGATCCTCCGGAGGGAGTGTATCTGATGGCGTTGCCCAACAGGTTGCGCAGCGCCTGGCGCAGCAGCTGCGGATCCCCCTGGATTTTGGGTTGATCCCGGGCAGTCTTGAGCCGCAGCTTCAGGTTTTTGACCTCCGCCTGGGGCTGGAATTCATCGATTGTTTCAGAGGCGAGGGCGTTCATATCCACCCACTCCAGCTGGAGCTCCAGGCCCAACTCCGCCTTCCCCAGTTCCAGCAGACCGTGGATCAAAGAACTCATGGTCTGTGCGACCGAGTGGATGCGCCGGGCGTATTCCGCCTGCTTCCCATTGAGCGAACCGGCTTTGGCGATCAGTTCGCTCAACAGGGCAACGGAGGTAATCGGGCCCTTCAGATCATGCGAGGCAGCCAGGATAAAATCGCTCTGTGCTTTTTCCAGGGATTTGAAATAGGAGATGTCGTGCAGCAGGACCACACAGCCTTCTTCTTCAGTAATCGGGGTCGCCTGGGCCGCGAACACGCGCTCTTCTCCCCAAACGATCTCCCCAGCCCCCGTTTCCCGGGAACTGCGGGCTTTTTCCAGGAGCACGATCAGGGCATCCCATCCGCTCCCCCGAGGGAGCGGCGCGCCGAGTCGGATCGGCTGACCGTCAAACAGTTTTTCTCCGGCCGGATTGAGCGAAGTGAGAAGCCCGTCGGCATCGAAGGTGAGAATGGCATCGGCCGCACTTTGCAAAACAGCCGAGGTGTGGTGCTGCTCCTGAACCAGCTCCTCATACAGCCGCAAATTTTCCACGGCGATGGCGGCCTGGCTGGCAATGGCCTGCAACAGAAGTTGATGCCCTGCATTAAAATAGCCGGTCTGTTCATGGAACAACACCAGCAGCCCGATCAGGTCAAGCCGTCCAAAAATGGGCGCGATGAGCACCGAACCGTTGGGATCCTCGGGCGAGCTCCGCCAGCGAAGATCACGGCGGGCATCCTCGATAATCAGGCCCTGGTGAGTCTCACGGATCGTGCTCACCAGATCCTCCAGGGGCGGCAGCAACATTTTTATGGCAGGGGTCGGCGAAGGAGTGAGATAGTATTCTTTATGTAGCGGCTCTTTACGCCCAAGAAGGATGACATGCCCCACGACCGCTCCAAGGGTCTCTACCGCGCGTCGGAGGAGGACATCGCTCAACTCATCCAGGTCGAGGCGGGCACTGAGCTCCCTGCCGATCTCGGGCAGGATGCTGAGCTCTTTGTGCCGGCGGCGGATGACCTCATCTGTTTCCTTCGCGCGCAGCTTCGTGTGGATGCGGGCCAGCAGCTCGCGCCGGTCAAAGGGCTTGGTCACATAATCGTCCGCCCCCAGGTTCAAACCCGACTGAATGTCGAGCGAGTCAGGCCGGGCGGCGGTAAGGATGATCACCGGGATGTGTTCGATGGCCGGGTCCGCGCGGATTTCCTGAAGGACTTCAAAGCCGTCTTTTTCGGGCATGTTGATGTCGAGCAGGACCAGGTCCGGCATTTCCGAGCGGACCTTCTCAAGGGTTTCCACCCCGTTGGATGATGAAACAAAGGTATATCCCTCGTTGAGCAAATAACGCGATAAAAGGGATACATTATCCGCCAGATCATCAGCAATCAGAATCTTGAAAGGCTGCCGGGCAGCCGGGTTCGAAATGGGGGATTTCGCACGGCCCATTTCCTCCAGGGCTTTGCTGATCAGCTGACACAGATATTCCGGCCGGAACGGTTTGATGAGGGTCTCATTGACCTTCAAACGCCGTGCGCTCTCTTTCAAGCCGGGGACATCATAGGCGGTGATCAGAATCGTATACGCCGGACGCCCGGCAGGATGGGCCCGCAGTTTTTCGATCAATTCCAGCCCGTTCATATCCGGCATCATCATGTCGGTGACAACCAGGTCCACCGCTTCGGTCCCAACCCGATTCAGGGCGTCCCCACCGCTGGTGGCAGGAATAACATCGATCCCCGAACTGATCTGGGAGATCGCCCGCGCCAGCGTGGTGGCCATGCCCGGATGGTCGTCCACGACCAGGATGCGCGCTTGATAAGAATTGAGAAGATTGGCTGGCTGGTCCATAAGAGTTACCCCCATTTTTGCTTGAAATCCGGTTCAGTGCAGTTTGCGATAGGGTGACAACGGTTGGCAATTGTTGGAAAAACAAAAAACCCACCTCCGGGAGTGTGTCGGAAGAAAGGCGGGGTTGGGGAGAGATCAGCCGGGTGGAAAGGTTAA